>CAZFPW010000187.1:1329-2428 GCA_964520765.1 uncultured Novosphingobium sp. | reverse complement strand
GCTTCGCGGACGGGAGCCGCCTGTTCTACACCGCCGCGGGCGAGCCGCTGCCGGTCGGCGCGACGGTGCGCGTGCCCGCCCTCGCCCGGACCCTGCGCGACATCGCCCGCAAGGGCCCCGGCGCGTTCTACGCCGGCCCCAACGCCGCCGCGATCGCCGCCGCCGTCGGCACCTCCCCGCGCAATCCCGCGCCCATGACCGTGCAGGACCTCGCCGGCTATCGGGCCAAGGAGCGCCCGCCGGTCTGCGGGGCCTATCGCGGCTACCGGATTTGCGGGATGGGGCCGCCATCCTCGGGCGCGACCACGGTCTTCGCCACGCTCAAGCAGCTCGAACGCTTCGACCTGGGCGCGCTGGGCCAGGATTCGCCCGTCGCCTGGCACCTTCTCGCCGAATCGCTGCGCCTCGCCTATGCCGACCGCGCGCGCTACCAGGCCGACAGCGACTTCGTGACCGTGCCGCTCGCCGGGCTGACCGATCCCGCCTATCTCGCCCAGCGGTCGCAGCTCATCGATCCGGGCAAGACCCTCGCCCTCGCCCCGGCCGGAACGCCGCCAGGCGCAGCCACCCTGTCCCGCGCCGATGCCGCGCCCCAGCCGGAGCACGGCACCTCGCACTTCGCCGTCATCGACCGGGCGGGCAACGCGGCCAGCTATACCTCCACGATCGAGGCCGCCTTCGGCTCCGGCCTGGTCGTCGGCGGCTATTACCTCAACAACGAGCTGACCGACTTCGACATGACCCCAGAGCGGGACGGCAAGCCCGTCGCCAACCGGGTCGAAGGCGGCAAGCGCCCGCGCAGCTCGATGAGCCCCACGCTGGTCTTCGCCCCGGACGGCAAGCTGCGCCTCGCCATCGGCGCGGCGGGCGGGGCGACGATCCCCAGCCAGGTCGCCAAGGCCATCGTCGGGGTGATCGACTGGCGGCTCTCCGCCCAGGACGCGATCGCCCTGCCCGTCCTGTTCGTGGCCGGCGACGCCCTGATCGTCGAGCGGGGCAGCAGGCTCGAGGCGATGATCCCCGCCCTGCGCGCGCTGGGCCACGAGGCCGTGACCGTCCGGGCGATGCCGCTCAAGGCCAATGCGGTGGAGGTGGTCGC
>CAZFPW010000187.1:0-1229 GCA_964520765.1 uncultured Novosphingobium sp. | reverse complement strand
GGCCAAGCACGACGGCCGCTGGCAATCGCTGTCCTGGGCCGAGGCCGCCCGCCAGGTCTGCCTCCTGGCCGAAGGGCTGCGCCGGCTGGGGCTCGGCAACGGCGAGCGGATCGTGCTGGTTTCGGAAAACCGCCCGGAATGGTGCCTGGCCGATCTCGCGATCATGGCGGCAGGCTGCGTGACCGTGCCGGCCTATACGACCAACACCGAGCGCGACCACCGGCACATCCTGGAAAATTCCGGCGCCTCGGCCGTGATCGTCTCGACCGAGAAGCTGGCCAGGCCGTTGCTGCCCGCCGTGCTCACCACCGACGGCGCGCGGCATGTCATCGGGATCGAGCCCCTGCGCGCCCAGCAGAGCGGCTCGGTCGAATTCCACGACTGGTCCGCCCTGCTGGAGGGCGACGCCGCCGCCGCCCGCGCCGCGGTGGAGGAACGGGTCGCCGGGATCGGCCGCGCGGACCTGGCCTGCATCATCTACACCAGCGGCACCGGCGGCGCGCCGCGCGGGGTCATGCAGCATCACGGCGCGATCCTGCGCAACGTCGACGGCTGCGTGCGCATCCTGGCCGAGGACTTCGGCCTGGACGACGAGGTGTTCCTCTCGTTCCTGCCGCTGTCTCATGCCTATGAGCATACCGGCGGGCAATTCCTGCCGATCGGGGTCGGCGGGCAGATCTTCTATGCCGAGGGGCTGGAAAAGCTCGCCACCAATATCGAGGAAGTGCGCCCGACGATCATGGTGGTCGTGCCCCGCCTGTTCGAGGTGCTGCGCACCCGGATCATGAAGCAGGTGGAAAAGCAGGGCCGCATGGCCAGCTACCTGATGGACCGTGCCCTCGCCATCGGCGCGCGGCGCGCGAACGGGAAGACCCGGCTGCGCGACAAGCCGATGGACCTGATCCTCGACCGCACCCTGCGCCCCAAGATCCGCGCGCGCTTCGGCGGGCGGATGAAGGCGCTGGTCTCGGGCGGGGCGCCGCTCAATCCCGACATCGGCACCTTCTTCGATGCGATGGGGCTGACCCTGCTCCAGGGCTACGGCCAGACCGAGAGCGGCCCGGTGATAAGCTGCAACCGCCCGCAAGCCGGGCTCAAGATGGACACGGTCGGCCCGCCGCTCGCCGGGGTGACGGTGAAGATCGCCGAGGACGGGGAGATCCTCTGTCAGGGCGAGCTGGTCATGCAGGGCTACTGGCGCAACGAGGCGCTGACCGCGCAGACTCTGC
>CAZFPW010000186.1:3345-5480 GCA_964520765.1 uncultured Novosphingobium sp. | reverse complement strand
TCGCGCTCAGCTCCAAGTTCGTCTGGGGGCGCTACTAGTCCTGAATCCCCCTCCTTTTCAGGGGATCGTTGCGAAATTGAGTTCGTCCTAAAAAGCTCGTCATTCCCGCGAAAGCGGGAAGCCATCTCCTGCGTTATCCCCTGGCGCTTGCGTCAGGAGATGGGTCCCCGCTTTCGCGGGGATGACGAAGGAATGTGGAATTTCGCAACGATCCCCTGAAGAGGAGGGGAGAGTTGCTCTAACGCCAGGACTTAAGCCACATCCACTGGACGTAAGACTGCTTGCCGCCATGCAGCTTGGCGGCCGAGATGATCGGGTAGAAATAGACGAACATCCCCACCGCCGCCGCCAGGGCGCCCAGCGGCAGCCAGCGCCACCGGCCGCCGCGCCGCCAGATCGCGTCGAGCGCCAGGGCCAGGCAGGCCATCAGGAAGGCGCTGGGCAGCAGGTAGTGGTAATAGAACTGGATCGGCTTACCCGAGACCGCCCACATGCCGAGCGTGGCGAAATAGCCGAGGGCGCAGGCCAGCGCGTCGCCGCGCTTGCGCCGGATTCCCGCCCATAGGCACCAGAGCACGGCGGGCAGGCCGGCGAGCATCGAGAAGGGGTTGCCGATCAGCACGATCCCGCGCTGGCTGCCGTCGACCGGCTGGTAGAGATACCAGATGGCGCGCCAGTCGACGATCCACTGATACCATACGCTGCGATAGGGATGGGGCCGGGTCACGCTGTCCTGCAATTGCAGCATGTAGCGATGCCAGGCGAGCGGCGCGAAGGGATCGACCGCGTCCCTGGCGTAGAAGAAGGCTGGGAGATAGGTCAGCCAATAGACCGCGAGCGGCAGGGCGCCGAGCCAGCAGGCCGCCTCCAGCAGCGACACGCCGGGCACCGGGCCGCCGTCGCGACGCAGGAGGCCGCGCCAGCCGTCGGCCTTCAGCCGCAGCGCCAGGAAGGTCAGCCCCGGCAGGGCGGCGAGGGGGGCGATGCTCCATTTCGCGCCCAGCGCCAGGCCCAGGCAGAGGCCCGCCGCGGCCAGCCGCCAGCGCGCTCCAATAGCTTGCCCCGCCGGGAGGCGCACCGCCGCCGCGAAGAGCCACAGCGCGGTCATGCCCAGGCCGGCCATGATCATGTCGAGCATGGCGATGCGGCTCTGGATGAACCAGAGGAAGCTCGTCGCCAGCAGGACCATCCCGGCCAGCGTCGCGAAGCGCAGCCCGCTCGCCCACCATAAGGCCCGGCCGAAGGCGAAGAGGCCCAGCGCGCCGAACAGGACGGAGGGAATGCGCCAGACCAGCGGGCGATCGCCGAGCAGGGCGATGGCGGCGGCGATCACCTGCTTGCCGAACAGGGGATGCTCGGGATTGGCGCGGACCAGTTCCAGCAGCTTGCGCGCGGCCGGGACGTAGTGGACCTCGTCGAAGTAGATCCGCGAGGGGATGCCCAGCCGGTGCCAGCACAGCGCCAGGAAGGCGAGGGCGATGACCAGGCTCCAGCCGAGCGGATCGCGCTGTGGGGCGGGGGCGGGCGTCATCTTGCCCGCGAATAGAGCCGCTCGCGGGGCGGCGCAATGCCTTGCCCTCGGCCCGGCGCGCTCCTAGACGCCGATCCATGAAACGCACGACCGGACAAGACCGCTCGATCACCTCCAAGTGGCGGGCCGCGACCAGAGCGGTGCGCGGCGGCACCTGGCGCTCCGACTGGGGCGAGACCAGCGAGGCGATATTCCTGACCTCGGGCTACTCGTATGAGGACGCCGCGACCCCGGCCGACCGCTTCGCCGGCAAGGCGCCCGGCATGACCTATTCGCGCACCCAGAACCCCTCGGTGCAGATGCTGGAAGAGCGCATCGCCCTGCTCGAAGGGGCCGAGGCCTGCCGCACCCAGGCGAGCGGCATGGCGGCGATGAGTTCGGCGATGCTCTGCCAGCTTTCCGTGGGCGACCACATGGTCGTGGCCCGTGCCGCCTTCGGCCCGACGCGCTGGGTGACCGACAACCTCCTGCCGCGCTTCGGCATCGAATGCACCGCCGTCGACGGGCGCGACCTCGACCAGTGGAAGGCGGCGATCCGGCCGAACACCAAGGTCTTCTTCTTCGAGACGCCGGCCAACCCGACGATGGACGTGGTCGACATCGC
>CAZFPW010000186.1:0-3245 GCA_964520765.1 uncultured Novosphingobium sp. | reverse complement strand
CGGCAGATGCGGATGGCGGGCTCGGTCTTCTCGTTCGAGCTGGACGGCGGCCGCGATGCGGCGCACGCCTTCCTCGATGCCCTTGAGATGATCGATATTTCCAACAACATCGGGGACACCAAGTCGCTGATGACCCATCCCGCCTCGACCACCCATTCGAGCCTGACGCCCGAGGTCCGCGCCGAGATGGGCGTGAGCGAGGGCATGTTGCGGATCAGCGTCGGGCTGGAAGACGTGGCCGACGTGATCGAGGACCTCGATCGCGGTCTCAAGGCCATCGGTGCCTGAGCCGGTCAGCGGGAACGCCTGGAAGAGTCCCGGAGTTGTGACACCGAGTAAACCGGGTTAGGCTCCGATTCGTCATGAAGGAACTCTTCCAGCACGCCGCGATGACCGCCGGCATCACCGTCCGCGTGGCGGTGAACTTCCTGCCCGAGCAATCGCGGATCGAGGCCGGCAAGTGGTTCTGGGTCTACCATATCCGCATCGAGAACGATTCGGACGAGACCGTCCAGCTCGTGACCCGGCATTGGCGCATCACCGATGCGCGCGGCATGGTGAACATTGTGGAGGGCGAGGGCGTCGTCGGTGAGCAGCCCGTGCTGCGCCCCGGTGAGAGCCATGACTACGTTTCCGGCTGCCCGCTTTCGACCCCGCACGGCTCGATGCAGGGGCACTACACCTTCCGGCGCGAGGACGGCTCCGTGCTGGAGGCCGCGATCCCGTTCTTCTCGCTCGCCGCCCCCGCCAAGGCCGACCGTCCGACGGACTTTCCGGCATAAGCCTTGTCCTGACGCCGCGCGGGCCATAGGAAGCCGGCATGAAGCGCACGCACCTTCCCCTCAACGCCCTGCGGGTGTTCGATGCGGCGGCGCGCCACCTCTCCTTCACCCGCGCCGCGGACGAGCTTGCCGTGACGCCCGCCGCCGTCGGCCAGCAGATCCGCGCGCTGGAGGACATGCTGGGCGTCGTGCTGTTCCGCCGCACCAGCAAGGGGCTTGAGCTGACCGACGAGGCGAACGCCGGCCTCGAATCCCTGCGCGCCGGCTTCCTCCACTTCGAGAACTCGGTGCAGGAGATGCAGGCTGGGCAATCGAGCCACGTCTACACCATCGCCGCGCCGGTCGACTTCTTCGCCGCCTGGCTCGCCCCGCGCATCGCGGAGTTCCGCAAGGGCAATCCTGAGGTGCGCTTCGTCCTGGTTCCGGGTGAGCATACCGACTTCACCGAGGCCAACCTCGACCTCGCCGTGCGCTGGACCGAAGGCCCCGGCGATCTCGAAGGCGTCTCGCTCGGCGAGCCGCTGCGCATCACCGTGGGCGAGGGTCCCTGGATCGCCTGGCCGGGCGATCCGCATCCGGCCGGCGAGGAGGTCGACGTGCCGCTGACGGTGGGCGATGCCGGGCAGGCTTTGTCCGCGGCCGTATCCGGCCTCGGCATGGCCCGGGTGCCCGCCTTGCTGGCCGATGTGTGGCTCAAGGATGGACGACTGGCTGCCGCCGGCCCGCCCGAACCCTGCCGCCGGGGCTACTGGCTCGTCGCGCCGCTGCCGCAGTGGCGCCAGAAAAAGGTGAAGGCGCTGGTCGCGCATCTGACCGGACAGGCCTGAAAAACAAAGGGGAAATGGCGATGCGGCTGGAGGACTATCAGGATCGCTACGCCACCATTAAGTTCTCCCGCAGCGACGCCGGGGTCCTCACCCTTACCCTCCACACCCGCGGCGGCGAAGCGCTGTGGGGCACCTCTACCCGCAGCCTGCACTGCGAGCTTGGCCAGGCCTTTGCCGACATCGCGCGGGACGATGCGAACAAGGTGGTGATCCTGACCGGCACCGGCCCCACCTTCATCGCCGCCTCCGATCCCGAGGAACGCTATCCCGAGCCCACCCTCGCGGCGATGTGGCCGCGGATCTACCGCGAGGGGATCGACCTGCTCGAAAACCTGCTGCGCATCCCGGTGCCGGTCATCGCCGCCGTCAACGGCCCCGCTCTGATCCACGCCGAGATCGCCGTGCTCAGCGACATCGTCCTGGCGAGCGACACCGCCGAGTTCGCCGATCTCGCCCATATCCCGGGCGGCGCCACGCCGGGCGACGGGGTGCATACGGTCTGGCCGATGCTGCTCGGCCCCAACCGCGGGCGCTATTTCCTCCTGACCGGAGAGCGGATCGATGCCGAGGAGGCCCGGCGGCTGGGCGTCGTGGCCGAGGTTCTCGCGCCCAATGCCCTCCTGCCGCGCGCCCAGGAACTGGCCGCGAACCTCGCCCGGCTGACCCTGCCGACCCTGCGCCATACCCGCGCCGTGCTGACCAAATACCTGCGCAAGCGGATGAGCGATGAACTCGCCTATGGACTCGGCGCGGAAGCTGTGGCCATGCTGTCCTATAGTTCAGCGCAAGACTGAGAGGATGCCGTGGCCAAGCTAACCATCGAGAACGCCAAGCCGCTCGTCGGCGGGATCGTCCACGTCGACAAGGCGCATCTGTGCGATGACGATGTGGTCGCGGAGATCAAGCAGGCGCTGGAGCAGCGCGGGGTGCTGGTCTTCCCGGAGCTTCACGCGACCGACGAGGAGCAACTCGCCTTCACCGACAAGATGGGCCCGCGGGTCAACTTCACCCGCAAGGTGCCGGGCTCCGACGCCTCCACTCCTGACGTCTACAAGATCACGCTCGACCGCACCTTGAACACCGAGCCGGATTACGTGCTCGGCACCTTCTTCTGGCACGTCGACGGGGTCACGATCGACCAGCCGCTGCCCAAGGCGACCATACTGTCTGCCCGGCATCTCTCGGACAGTGGCGGGGCCACCGAGTTCGCCAATCTCTATGCCGCCTATGACCATCTCTCCGACGCCGAGAAGCGCGAATATGCCGACCTGCGCGTGATCCACAGCGTCGAGGCTGCGGTCCGTCCGGTCCACGGCCATCCCAGCGAGGAACGGCGCGAACGCTATCGCAACCTCGCCGCGGTGATGGAGCAGCCGCTGGTCTGGACCCATGAGGACGGTCGCAAGTCGCTGCTGCTGGGCACCCATGCCGACGGCATCGTGGGAATGCCGGGCCCGCACGGCCGCGCGATCATCACCCGCCTGATCCAGTGGGCGGCGCAGCCCGACTTCGTCTATCGCCATGACTGGAAGGTCGGCGACATGGTGATCTGGGACAACGAAGGCCTGATGCACCGCGTCGTGCCCTACACCGATCAGGCGCGCGTCATGCACCGCACGACCATCGCCGGGCCGAA
>CAZFPW010000185.1:0-5520 GCA_964520765.1 uncultured Novosphingobium sp. | reverse complement strand
TCCCAGATCAGCCCGGCGCAGTCCGTGCCGTCGAACTTGTCGATGGCGACGATTCCGGTGGGCGAGGTCACGTTGATCTCGGTCAGCCACTTGCCGCCGATCACGTCGATCCCGACGAAGACCAGCCCGCGCGCCTTCAGTTCAGGCCCCAGCGCGGCGCAGATCTCCTGCTCGCGCGCCGTCAGTGTGGTCGCCTCGGCATAGCCGCCGACCGCCAGGTTGGAGCGGAACTCCCCCTCGCCCGGCTTGCGGTTGATCGCGCCGGCCACCTCTCCGTCCACCAGGACGATGCGCTTGTCCCCTTCGGAGACCTCGGGAATGAAGGCCTGGACCATGAAGGGCTCGGGCCAGACCTGGCCGAACATCTCGACCAGGGCGCCCAGGTTGCTGCCGTCGGCGGGCACGCGGAACACCGCCTTGCCGCCGTTGCCGTGGAGCGGCTTGACCACGATGTCGCCCCCCAGCCCGTTGGCGATCTGCCGCTGCTGGAAGGCGCGCACGTCCTCGATCCGGCGGGCCACCAGGGTCGGCGGCATGAACCGGGCATAGTCGAGCACCATGACCTTTTCCGGTGCGTTGCGGACGGCGGCGGGATCGTTGACCACCAGGGTCCGGCCGGCGAGCCGCTCCAGCAGGTGGGTGCCGGTGATATAGCCGAGGTCGAAGGGCGGGTCCTGGCGCATCAGCACCACGTCGATGTCGTGCGCCAGGTCGAGCAGGCGATAGTCGCCGCGCTGGAAATGATCGCCCGCGATGCGCTGGACGGTGACGGGGGCGGCCCAGCAGGTGAGCTTTTCCCACCCGTCCTCGCCATCGGTTCCGCCGCCCGTTTCCAGCGTCAGGCTGCGGACGTCGTAGTGCCACAGCTCGTGCCCGCGCGCCTGAGCGGACAGCATCAGGTGGAAGCTCGAATCGCCGTTGATGTTGATGGTTTCGAGCGGGTCCATCTGGACGGCTACGCGCAGGGTCATTCCGGTTCCTCGTTTACACGTCGTCCCGGACTTGATCCGGGACCGCTGGCCGCCAGGTTCGACCCGGACGCCAGCGATCCCGGGTCAAGCCCGGGATGACGAATGGCCGCTCATGGCTGCCAGGCGTTGACGATGTGGCGCGGCCAGCGGCCGGGCGCAAGCAGCACGACGTCGATCCTGAGGTCATCGCCGTCGCGGACATAGCGCGGCGCCAGCGCCTCTGCCGCCGCCGCGACGCGGGCCAGGCGGCGCCGGTCGATCGCCAGGGCCAGCTCGGCCTCGCCCGCCCGCCACTTCACCTCGACGAAGGCCACGCACCGCCCGCGCCGGGCGATCAGGTCCACCTCCCCGCGCGGGGTCTTGAGCCGCTGCCCGACGATCCGCCAGCCCTTGAGCCGCAGATACCACGCGGCCAGGGCCTCGCCCCGCCGGCCCCGGCGCTCGGCCGCCAGGCGCTTCCCCGTCACTTCAATTCCAGCGCCCGCGCGTAGAGCGTCTTGCGGTCGAGCCCGGTCAGCTTCGCCACCCGCGCGGCCGCCTGCGAGGCCTTGAGGCTGCCCAGCTCCTCCAGCAGCATGGCGTCGACGTCGAACGCGCCGGGCTCGGCCTCGACCGGCGGGCCGATCACCAGCACGATCTCGCCCTTGGGCGGATGGGCGGCGTAATGCGCCGCGAGGTCTTCGGCCGAGCCCGTCCGGCATTCCTCGAACTTCTTGGTCAGCTCGCGCGCAACGCCGACCTCGCGGCCCGGCAGAACCTCTCCGATGGCGGCGAGCGAGGCGCCGAGGCGGGGGGCGGTCTCGTAGAAGATCAGCGTCGCGGGCACCGCCGCCAGCTCGGCCAGCACGTCGCGCCGCGCCTTGTCCTTTACCGGGAGGAAGCCGGCGAACAGGAAGCGGTCGGTCGGCAGGCCGGCCAGGGTCAGGGCCATGATCGCCGCGCTGGGGCCGGGCAGGCTCGTCACCGCGATGCCCCGCTCGCGCGCGTCGCGGACCAGGCGGAAGCCCGGATCGGAGATCAGCGGCGTGCCCGCGTCGCTCACCAGTGCGACGGGCTGTTCCGCAGCCAAGGCGAGCAGATGCTCGCGCGTCTCATCGCTCGCGTGGTCGTCGTAGCGGATCATCCGCTGCTTGATTCCCAGATGGTTCAGCAGCTTCCCCGTGATCCGCGTATCCTCGCAGGCGACGGCGCTGACCCCGCGCAGCGTCTCGATCGCCCGCAGGGTGATGTCGCCCAAGTTGCCAATCGGCGTTGCGACGATGTAGAGACCGGGGGACCAGACAGGTTCCATGCGGGTGTTCATGGACCGGCGACAGGGGAGCTAGCAAGGCATGTTCGATCGCGTTTTCGGGAACGGTGTGGATCGCCGCAAGATACTGGCGGCCGCCGCACTCGCCTTCCTGGCGGCGTGCAAGACCGTGCCGAGCGGGCCGGGCCAGCCCCCGCCCCCGCCGGAGCGGCCGACTTCCAGCCTGCCGACCGACACCGCGCGCCACCGCGTCGCGCTGATCGTGCCGCTCTCCGGCCCGAACGGCGCGATCGGCCAGTCGATCGCCAATGCCGCGACGATGGCGGTGCTGGATACCAATGCCGACAACCTGCGCATCACCACCTATGACAGCGCCACCGGGGTCACCGCCGCCGCCCAGCGGGCGATCGCGGACGGCAACAGGCTGATCCTCGGCCCCCTGATGGGAGAGGACACTCCCACCGTCGCCGCCGCCGCGCGGAACGCGCGGGTGCCGGTGATCTCGTTCTCCAACGACACCACGGTGGCGGGCAACAACGTCTACATCATGGGCAACGTGCCCGAGCAGTCGATCGTGCGCACCGTGCGCTATGCCCGCTCGCAGGGCGCGGGGCGCTTCGCCGCGCTGATCCCGGCGGGCGAATATGGGGAACGCGTTTCGGGCGCGGTGCTCGACGCGGTGCGGTCCAGCGGCGGCACGATGGTCGCGATGGAGAACTACGACCGCTCCGCCCCGGCGCTGACCGCCGCCGTCCGCCGGCTCAACACGCGCGGGCCGTTCGACGCCGTGCTGATCGCCGACGGCGCGCGCATCGCGCTCCAGGCCGCGCCGCTGCTCAAGCCGCGCGGGACCGGGCCGCGCCTGCTCGGCACCGAGCTGTGGAGCGGCGAAGCCTCGGTCGCCTCGTCCCCGGCGCTGCGCGGCGCCTGGTTCTCGGCAGTGTCGGACACGCGCTATCGCCAGTTCTCGGATTCCTATCGCTCGCGCTTCGGCAACCCGCCCTATCGCCTGGCGACCCTGGGCTACGACGGGGTGCTGCTGACCCTGCGCATCGCCCGCGACTGGAAGCCGGGCACCACCCTGCCCACCGCCCGGCTGACCGACCGGGGCGGCTTCCTCGGCCTCGACGGCGCCTTCCGCTTCGACCGCGGCGTGATCGAGCGGGCCTTCGAGGTGCGCGAGGTCCGGGCCGGCGGCGTCACCGTGGTCAGCCAGGCCCCGGCCAAGTTCGCGGATTGATCCTGCGGAAAAAGCGCCAGGGCTTCCTTGCGCGCGGATTCCGCTGGGTTCTATACCCGTTCCCCGATGACAACGCCCGACGACCTGTTCGATAAGCTCCCCGCCGCCGGCGGCGATTCCTATGACGGTTCCGCGATCGAGGTGCTGGAGGGGCTGGAGCCCGTCCGCCGCCGCCCCGGCATGTACATCGGCGGGATCGACGAGCGCGCCCTGCACCACCTCGCCGCCGAGGTGCTCGACAACGCGATGGACGAGGCCGTGGCCGGCCACGCCAACCGGATCGAGGTCACGCTCGACGAAGGCAACCGGCTGACCATCGTCGACAACGGCCGGGGCATCCCGGTCGACGAGCATCCCAAGTTCCCCGGCAAGTCGGCGCTGGAGGTGATCCTCACCACCTTGCATTCGGGCGGCAAGTTCTCGGGCAAGGCCTATGCCACCTCGGGCGGCCTGCATGGCGTCGGCGTCTCGGTGGTCAACGCCCTGTCGGTCGACACCCGCATCGAGGTTGCCCGCAACAAGGAGCTGTTCGCGCAGGAATTCTCGCGCGGGCTGCCCACCGGCCCGCTCCAGAAGCTGGGCGGCGCGCCCAATCGGCGCGGCACCTCGGTGGCCTTCACGCCCGACCCGGAGATCTTCGGCGCGGATGCGAAGTTCAAGCCGCTGCGCCTGTTCAAGCTGGTGCGGTCGAAGGCCTACCTCTTCGCCGGGGTGGAAATCCGCTGGAAATGCGCCGCCTCGCTCGCCAGCGAGGACGTGCCGGCCGAGGCCGTGTTCCAATTCCCCGGCGGCCTTGCCGACCACCTCGCCGAGCAGGTGGGAGAGCGCGAGTGCGTCACCACCAAGTTCTTCTCCGGCAGCCAGGACTTTCCCGGCGAGGAGCAGGGCCGCGTCGAATGGGCCGTCGCCTGGCCGCTGTGGTCGGACGGTTCCTATTCCTGGTACTGCAACACGATCCCGACCCCGGACGGCGGCACCCACGAGCAAGGCCTGCGCGCCGCCCTGACCAAGGGCATCCGCGCCTTCGCCGACCTGATCGGCCAGAAGAAGGCCAAGGACATCGCGCCCGAGGACGTCGTCACCGGCAGCGAGATCATGCTGTCGGTCTTCATCCGCGATCCCCAGTTCCAGAGCCAGACCAAGGACCGCCTGACCAGCCCCGAGGCCGCCCGCCTGGTCGAGAACGCGGTGCGCGACCACTTCGACCATTTCCTTTCGGACAACCTCGAACGCGGCAAGGCCCTGCTCGGCCACGTCATGGAGCGGATGGACGAGCGCCTGCGCCGCAAGGCGGAGCGCGAGGTCAAGCGCAAGACCGCGACCAACGCCCGCAAGCTGCGCCTCCCCGGCAAGCTCACCGACTGCTCGGGCGAAGGCTCGGGCGAGACCGAGCTGTTCATCGTCGAGGGCGATTCGGCCGGGGGCAGCGCCAAGCAGGCGCGCGACCGCAAGACCCAGGCGATCCTGCCGATCCGCGGCAAGATCCTCAACGTCGCCAGCGCCACGGCCGACAAGATCCGCGCCAACAGCGAGATCGCCGACCTTGGCCTCGCCCTCGGCTGCGGCTTCCGCAAGGACTGCAACGTGGACAACCTGCGCTACGACCGGATCGTGATCATGACCGACGCCGACGTCGACGGCGCGCACATCGCGACCCTGCTGATGACCTTCTTCTTCCAGGAGATGCCCGAGGTCGTGCGGCGCGGGCACCTCTACCTCGCCCAGCCTCCGCTCTATCGCCTGACCGCCGGCACCCAGTCCGCCTACGCCCGCGACGACGCCCACCGCGCCGAGCTGGAGGCGACCCTGTTCAAGGGCAAGAAGGTCGAGGTCGGCCGCTTCAAGGGCCTGGGCGAGATGAACCCCCAGCAGCTCCGCGAGACGACGATGGACCCGGCCAAGCGCAGCCTGGTGCGGATCACCCTGCCCCCCGAATACGAAGGCCGCGCCGCGGTGAAGGACCTGGTCGACAAGCTGATGGGCCGCGACCCCGCCCAGCGCTTCATGTTCATCCAGAACCGCGCCGGAGAGCTGGACCCGGAGCTGATCGACGCCTGACC
>CAZFPW010000184.1:2706-5580 GCA_964520765.1 uncultured Novosphingobium sp. | reverse complement strand
GCACCGGCGCTGCTCGAAATGCGCAAGGCCCAAAGAGGCGCTGCGCTGGAGGAATGGAGAAGGCGCTGGCCCCTGGTTCTGGCCGCGATGGTCGGATTTTCCTTTCATTCCGTGATGACCGCCTTCGCCGGCCTGTTCATCGGCCCGGTCGGTGAAGAATTCGGTTGGAGCAGGACTCAGATCACGGGCGGGCTCTCGCTCGGGTCGGTTACCGTGACGGTCCTTTCGCCCTTCTTCGGGGTGGCGATCGATCGGTGGGGTACGCGACGTCTCGCCTTGCCGGGTCTGCTGATTAAAGCCGCTATCCTTACGGGCTTCGGGTTCATCAGCGCATCCTTGACGCAATGGTACGCCATGTTTTTCATTTACGCGCTGGCGTCGCTCGCGGTGAAATCCACCGTCTGGACCGCGGCTGTGACCGGCGTGTTCACGGCCGGACGCGGGCTAGCGCTTGGCGTTGTCCTCTCCGGCACGGCGCTCGCGAACATTATCGTGCCGCCGCTCGGCAATGCGTTGATGGAAGCCTATGGCTGGCGCGGCGCTTTCATCGGCATTGGTCTGGGCTGGGGCTCGGTCGCCTTCCTGCTTTGCCTGTTCTTCCTGTTCGATGCCCATGACGATGCGCGCAAGGCCAAGGCGGACGGCGCGGAAGAGGTTGTGCTGCCGGGCATGACTATTCAAGAGGCCTGGCGCAGCCCAGCGCTATGGCGCATCGCCATCTCCACTTTCTTCATAATGCTGTTCACCATAGCGCTGTTCGTGCACCAGATTCCCATTTTGGAGGAAGCGGGCGTATCGCGCACCAGCGCCGCCTGGCTCGCCAGTCTTGCCGGCGCGGCCGGCATTGCCGGCAAGATCATCACCGGCTCCCTGCTCGACCGCTTCAATCCAAACCTTGTCGGGGGCGTCACGCTGGCCGCGGCCAGCCTTGGCTTCCTGCTTTTGCTTGAACCCATTCGCACCGTGCCGCTGATCGTCGTCGCCATGCTGATCAATGGCTATGCGTCGGGCACCAAGTTGCAAATCTGCGCCTATCTCACCTCGCGCTTCGCCGGCACGAAGAATTTCGGCCTCATCTTCTCGGTCATGGCCAGCCTGATCGCGCTGGGCTCGGGTCTCGGCCCCCTGTTGGGCGGGGTCGCTTATGATCGTTATGGCGACTACACGGTGCTGCTGATCGGCGGCATCGTCGCGTCGTTTTTCAGCGCGGCCCTGATCTTCGGCCTGGGCCGCTACCCAGATTGGAACGCGCCGCAGTCATCCTGATGATCCGCCTCCAGGGGGGAGCGCCACCAGCCCCAGATCGCGCAGCGCGGCCTTGATGTCGGCGAAGAGATAGGGCTTGCGCACGGTCGCGCTGGCCGCGACCGGCTCTGCATGCTCGCCGCCATAGCCGGTGGCATAGATCACCGCGATGTGGGGCCTCAGCTCGCGGGCGCGGCGGCCCAGGTCCCAGCCGTTGCCGGGGCCGGGCATCTGGATGTCGGTGAACAGCAGGTCGAGCGATTCCAGCCGTTCCAGCATTTCCAGCGCGGAGGGCGCGTCGCTGGCGGCGTGGACGATGAAGCCGATCTCCTCGAACTCCTCGATCGCCAGCATCCGCACGAGCGGCTCGTCCTCGACGATGAGCACCCTGGGCGACTGTTGATCCATGTTATGGGCTTCCTCCCCCAGAGCGAAGTCATAACAGGGGAGAAAGTTCCCGAAAGGCGCGGAAAACCTTCATTCCGGTTGGCGGAAATGCTGGGGAGCGGCCGGGCCGGCTATTCCGGGCGGGGCAGAGCGCCGTCTTCGCGGGAGGACAGCGCCGTGATCGCCTGGGCCAGCAGGCGGATCGCGCCGAGCCGGTCGTAATCCGCCTTTTCCAGCGCCGTGGTGGCGAGGAGGTCCCAGACGAACCAGTCCTCCAGCTCGGCATTGGCGAGCGTCTCGATCGCCTTGGGATCAGCGCCCTTGCGATCGGCCTTCTTGGATTTTGCCATGTCGTCCCCCGCGTTCCATCGCGGGAGCCTGAAGGGCGAATGCTACGGTTCCGTGTCAGCCGTGGCCGAAGGGCGGCGCCCTTCGGCCACGTGAGATCAGCGGCGGGTCGTGGTCTTTTCCGGGGCCACGGTGATGCGCACGGTCTCGCCCGAGTTGCCCGGGAAGTTGGTGAACAGCGCCTCGACCAGGTTGGGCACCAGGTATTGCAGGCGATTCGAGGTGGAGACCGCCTCCGCCTTGCCTTCGAACAGGCGCTGGCCGCCCGCGGCGCGGTCGATCTTCAGTTCCACGCCGCTGGTGTAGACGGTGTAGCTCTCGATATCGTTGTCGAACCAGGGATCGTACCAGCCATAGCCCCAGGGTCCGCCGAAGCGGCGATAGCCCAAGCGCGGGCCGTAGCCGTACCACGGGCTCCAGAACGGGTCGCGGAAGCCCGGGGTGGAGCGGACGCGTTCCCGCCCCTTGTCCACGCCGTAGTCCAGCCGGGCAATAAGCTCGGCGTCCTGGCCCGCAGGAACCGGGCGATAGCCGACCTCGGCCAGGCGCGCCTCGACCAGGCGGGCATACTGGCTGAACTCGATGCCGCCGGCGAGGGCGGGATCGTCGGCGACGACCGCGATGGTCTGGCCGCTGGGCGGCGGCAGGTTGTTGAACCGGGAAACCCGGGTGTTCAGGGAACTGGTGCAGGCCGCGAGCGCGGCGAGCACCAGCGGCACGACCAGCATCTTGAGCAGGCCCACCGGCGACCGTTGATGACGGATCATTGTGTTTTCTCCGCGAATTGCTGAGCTGACCCGGCAACGCACGAAGGCGCGGGCGGGGTCAGCACCAGCTCGTGAGAGTGAGCCTATGTGCCTGAATATGCGTTGAACAGTGCTTTCTGATCGGCCG
>CAZFPW010000184.1:0-2606 GCA_964520765.1 uncultured Novosphingobium sp. | reverse complement strand
GCGCACCAGGCCCAGCGCGGCGTAGGTCGCGGCGAGGGTGGGGGCGGCCAGCGCGCGGGCCTTGGCCGCGCCGTCGCGCAGGATGGCGTCGAGCGCGTCGCGGTCCTGGCGCAACTGCGTGAAGCGCGCGTTGATCGGCGCGAGATGGGCCACCAGCAGCTCGCCCAGGGCGGGCTTGAACGCGCCGAAGCCTTGCCCCGCGAACTCCGCCAGGATGTCAGCCAGTGGGCGACCGGAAAGCGCCGCATAGAGACCAACGAGGTTGGCCGCCTCCGCCCGGCCCGCCAGTCCGGCGACCTCGCCGGGAAGGGGCTCGGCATCGGTCTTCGCCTTGCGGATCTTCTGCATGATGGTGTCGGCGTCGTCGGTCAGGTTGATGCGGCTCATGTCGGACGGGTCCGACTTGCTCATCTTGGCCGAGCCGTCGCGCAGGCTCATGATCCGGGCCGCCTCGGGCGGGATGATCGGATCGGGCAGGGTGAAGACGGGCGCGTCTTCCGCAGCGAAGTCGTTGTTGAACTTCTGGGCGATGTCGCGGGCCAGCTCCAGGTGCTGCTTCTGGTCCTCGCCCACCGGCACGTGGGTCGCCTGGTAGAGCAGGACGTCGGCGGCCTGGAGCACGGGGTAGGTGAACAGCGCGATCGAGGCGCCCTCGCGGTTCTTGCCGGACTTGTCCTTGAACTGCGTCATGCGGTTCAGCCAGCCCATCCGGGCCGTGCCGTTCAGCAGCCATTGCAGCTCGGCATGGGCGGGAACCTGGGCCTGGTTGAACAGGATCGAGCGAGCCGGATCGATCCCGCAGGCGACCAGGGCGGCGACCATCTCGCGCGTGTTGGCGGCGAGGTCCGCGGGCACGTGGGGCATGGAGATCGCGTGGAGGTCGGCCAGGAAGAACAGGCATTCGTGGCCGGCGGCGGTCGCCTCGTCCTGCATGCGCACCCAGTTGCGGATCGCGCCCAGGTAGTTGCCGAGGTGCAGGTTGCCGGTCGGCTGGATGCCGGAGACGATGCGCATGTGCTTGATCCGTGTTACTTCTTGCGAGTGAGCTGCGCCTTGAGTTCCCCGAGCGAATAGGCCCGGAAGACCAGCGCGGCGACCCCATAGACCATGGCGCCGGCCCCGCAAAGCGCCCCGAGCGCGACGATCCGCTGCATCGTGTCGCCGGCCATCCACGGGTCGGCGAAGGGGTTCATGAACCACAGCGCGACGCCCATCGTCGCCCCGGCCAGGATCGTGCGCAGCGCCTTGGCCCGGAACCGCGCGTCGAGCCGCAGCTGCCCGCGCCGGTGCAGCGTCCAATAGAGCAGGGCCATGTTCACCCAGGCCGAGAAGGCCGTCGCCATCGCCACGCCGACATGGGCGAAGTGCCAGATCAGCGTCAGGTTGCCGGCGAGGTTGAACAGCATCGAGATCACCGCGATCCGCACCGGCGTCTTGGTGTCCTGCCGCGCGTAGAAGCCGGGGGTCAGCACCTTGATCAGCACATAGGCCGGCACGCCGAGCGAGAAGGCGGCCAGCGCCGTCGCCGTACCCACGGTGTCGGCGGCGGTGAAGGCCCCGTGCTGGAACACCCCGCGCACCAGCGGCGTCGCCGAGACGACCAGGGCGATCGCGGCCGGCAGGGAGAGGAAGAAAGCCAACTCCAGCGCGCGGTTCTGGGTGTGGCCCGCCGCTTCGACGTTGCCGCCGCCGATCTGGCGCGAGAGCAGCGGCAGGATCGCCGTGCCGACCCCGATGCCGAGCAGGCCCAGCGGCAACTGGTTCAGCCGGTCGGCGTAGTAGAGATAGGAGACCGCGCCCTCGGGCAGGAACCGCGCGGCGAGCGAGGTGGAGACCAGCAGGTTGAACTGGATCGCCCCCTGGCCGACCGCTGCCGGGCCGATCAGCCAGAGCAGCTTCTTCACGTCGGGCGAGAGACGCGGCAGGCCGAGCTTGAGGCGGACCCCCGCCCGGCGACACGACCAGATCAGCCAGATGAGCTGCAAGGCGCCCGAAACGGTGACGGCGATGGCCTGGGTCTCAGCCGTGGCGACCTGGCTGTCGCCCCGGAAGAACAGCAGGGCCACGATCATGCAGACATTGAGCAGGATCGGCGCGGCTGCGTTCACCCAGAAGCGGTTCAGCGAATTGAGGATGCCGCCCAGCAGCGAGACCAGGCTGATGAGGCCGAGGTAGGGGAAGGTGATCCGGGTCAGGTGCTTGGCCAGCTCGAATTTCTCCGGCCCGCCGTCCGGAAAGCCGCCGGTCATCGCCCAGACCACCGGGCCGGTCGCGGCCAGCATCACGGCGGTGAACACCACCAGGAAGGGGAACAGGACGGAGAGCACCTGGCCGGCGAAGTCGACCGCGGCCTTGAGCCCGGCGCCTTCCTCTTCCTTGTCCCCCTCGGCCATGCGGCGGTTGAAGAACGGCACGAAGACCGCGGCGAAGGCCCCTTCGGCGAACAGCGCGCGGAACAGGTTGGGCAGGCGCCAGGCGATCAGGAAGGCGTCGGCCGCCAGCCCCGCGCCGACGAACCGCGC
Organism: uncultured Novosphingobium sp.; assembly: GCA_964520765.1. GTDB lineage: Bacteria > Pseudomonadota > Alphaproteobacteria > Sphingomonadales > Sphingomonadaceae > Novosphingobium. Next base: position 84 of record CAZFPW010000184.1, on the reverse strand, counting down.
CATCAGCATGTCGCGCACCATGCCCAGCACGCGGCTGACCAGGGTCAGCCCGCCGATCGTGCTGGTGGCGCGGAGGAGGTTCAT
>CAZFPW010000183.1:0-5618 GCA_964520765.1 uncultured Novosphingobium sp. | reverse complement strand
TTCTTCGTGTTCATCGCCGGGATCGACACGGTCTACGCGACGCTCAACAACATCTGGTACTGGCTCGCCCGCAATCCCGACCGTCGCCACGAGATGATCGGCGATCCGGGCAATATCAACGCCCAGGTCGAAGAGCTGCTGCGCGTCTTCTCCGTCACCTTCTCGGGGCGCATCCTCAAGCAGGACTTGGAACTGCGCGGCGTGAAGATGAAGGCGGGCGACCGGATCACCTCGGTGCTGCCGGCCTGCAACTACGATCCAGACGTCTTCCCCAATCCGCGCGAGGTCGATTTCCATCGTCCGCGCAAGCCGATTCTCGCCTTCGCCGGCGGCGTCCACAGCTGCATGGGCGCACACCTCGCGCGGCTGGAAATCAAGATCGGCCTCCAGGAATGGCTGCGCCGCATCCCCGACTTCCAGGTGAAGCCGGGCGTGGACGTGAAGTACGTGCCCAGCGCCGTGGTCGGCCCGGAACCACTGCCGCTGGTGTGGTAGGGGCTCAGCCCTGGTTCGCCAGCCGCGCGGCGGTCTGGCGGATCAGGGCGATCATGTTGGGCACGCCCTGGGTGCGGTTCGAGCTGAGCTGGTTCCTGAGATCGAACGGTTCGAGGGCCGCGGTGATGTCGCAGGCCGCGACTTCGGCTGCGGACCGGTCCTGGACGGCGGAGATCGCCAGCGCGACGATGCCCTTGGTGATCGCGGCGTTGCTGTCCGCCAGGAAATGCAGGCGGCCGTCCTCCAGTTGCGTCGGATAGACCCAGACGCTGGCCGAGCAGCCGCGCACCAGGGTCGCGTCGGTTTTGAGCGCGTCAGGCATGGGATCGAGTTCCCGCCCCAGCTCGATCAGCAGGCGATAGCGTTCGTCGCCGTCGAGAAAGAGGTACTCTTCGCGGATGTCGTCGAGGCTGCGCATGGCCGCGCCTCTAGCATCGCCGCGTCAGAGGTCCACCCCCGCAGCGATCGCCTCCAGCTTGCGGATGCGTTCCTTGAGGTCCGCCAGCTCGATCCGCGCCATGCCGACGGCGGTGCTGCCTTCCACCTCTCGCGGCACGAGGTCCAGCTCGCGGGCCTTGAGGGCCAGCCAGCCCTGCCAGCCCTTGAGCGCGGTGAGGGCGACGATGGCCAGGCCGACGAGCGAGGCGGCGGAAACGATGAGGTAGGCGCTGGTCATGCGGGCCGCTCCTCTACTTGCCGCGCAGGCTTTCGATCTCGGCGGCGATCGCCTTGACCTGCCGGTCCTCGGTGACGATGCGTTCCAGCACGGCGATGCGGTCGCGCAGGTCCTCGACCTCCCGGCTCAATTGTTCCTCGCGCGGGGAGGGCAGATTCTGCCCGTGCCGATGCTGCATCATGTGGTCGCGGCGATCGCCGAAGCCCGCGCGGTAGCGTGCGATACGCGCGGCGGTGATGGCGATTATCGCGGCGATGGCGACCATGGCGCTCCAAAAGCTCATGTCCGGTATTCTCCCCTGGAAGGACCCTGCGTCAGCGCAGCCGTTCGATCTCCGCGGCGAGGCGCGGGTTGGACGAGACGTAGTAGTGCTCGATCTCGGCCAGGCGGCGGTCGATGTCGCGGAACCGGGCGCGCACATCGCGCGCGGTGCGGCCGGGCGACTGGCGGACGCCCTGCCAGAAGCGCTGCTCGTCGCGGTCGGCATAGAGCTGGGCCGGCTTCGCCGGGGCCATCATCGCCGTCAGGAAGTAGCCCGGAATGACGATGAAGCCGAAGCCCATCAGCGCCAGCATCACCATGCCGAGCCTGATCCAGAGCACTTCGACCCCGGTATAGTCGGCGATGCCGGCGCAGACGCCGAACAGCTTGCCGTTGAGCTTGTCGCGATAGAAGCGGGTGCGGTCGCTCGTCACCGGGCGTTCCTTTCCTTGAATTGGCGCAGGCGCGCGAGATCGTCGAGCGCGCGGTTGTCGGTTTCGAGATCGGCCCGCAGGCGGCTCGGCTTGAAATCGGGATCGTCGGCGGCCAGCAGCCGCTCGACCGTGTCCATCCGCTCGTCGAGGCGGCGGGCCACTTGGTAAAGCTCTTCGAGCATGACCTCGTCGTCGTTGGTGAGCGTGGCCGAGGTCTTCCACTTGGTCGCGTAGTGCAGGATCACCCACACCAGGGCCAGGAGTAGTCCCAGGATAGGAACCGCGATCTCCATCCGCTCACTCCTTCGGTTGCGCCTGTAGCGCGCGCTTCATCTCCTGAAGCTCCTCGTCGACCTTGTCGCCGACCGCGAGCGCGGAGATTTCATCGGCCAAGGTGGGCTTGCCGCCGCTTTGCGCAAGGGCCAGTGCATCGGCCCGGCCTTCGGCATCGTCGACCCGGCGTTCGAGCTGGTCGAAGCGCGCCAGCGCCTCATCCACCCGCTCGTTGGTGAGCAGGGTGCGTAGCTTCACCCGGTTCTCCGCGCTTTCGAGGCGGGCGGCGATCTGGGTCTGGCGGCTGCGGGCCTCGCGCAGGCGGTTCTGCAGCTTCTCGATATCGGCTTCGTAGGCGCGCAGGCTGTCGTCCAGCACGGCGATCTCCGCCTTCAACTGCTCGGCCATGTCGCCGGCCTTGCGCTTTTCGACCAGGGCCGCGCGGGCCAGATCCTCGCGATCCTTGCTGAGCGCGAGCTGCGCCTTCTCGGCCCAGTCGGCCTGGAGCCGGTCGAGCTTCACCGTGTGGCGGTACATCTCCTTCTGGTCGGCGATCGTCCGCGCGGCGCTGGCGCGGACCTCCACCAGGGTTTCCTCCATCTCCAGGATGATCATGCGGATCATCTTGGCCGGGTCCTCCGCCCGGTCGAGCAACTCAGTGAAATTGGCCGCCATGATGTCGAGGGTGCGAGAGAAAATGCCCATGACGGGTGCTCCGGTGAAACGATGGTGAAGACGATGCAGCCGCCGGGCCTTGCGGTCCAGGCGGGAAAGCGGGTGGGCCGGAACGCCGCCGTGCCGAGGGGAAGCGGGGTGCGGGCGTTCCGGCCCGGACTCGCCCGCCCTGGGGGGAGGCGGCGGGGCGAGCGGATCGAGCGAGACGGGGGGATGGGTCACGGGATGAGCAGAGCAAGGGGTGTGCCAAACCCGCAAAGTCCCGCTGGGAAGCCGCGTTGCGAGTGGGCGATCAGGATTCGGAATGGAGGATATTGCCGATCAATGGTGAAAAATGCCAATATATGGGAATGGAGCGCGATGCTCAGCTTGTCGGCCAATCCACGGCCTTCCTCGATGCGGTCGAGCGGGCCAGCCGTGCGGCCGCCTTGCGCCGTCCCGTCCTGGTGGTGGGCGAACGCGGGACCGGCAAGGAGCTGATCGCCGAGCGCCTCCACCGCCTCTCTGCTCGCTGGCAGGAGCCGCTGGTGACGATGAACTGCGCGGCCCTGCCCGAAACGCTGATCGAGGCCGAGCTGTTCGGGCACGAGGCCGGGGCCTTCACCGGCGCGACCCGAACGCGGGCGGGGCGGTTCGAGGAGGCCGACAAGGGCACCCTGTTCCTCGACGAGCTGGCCACCCTGTCGATGGGCGCGCAGGAGCGGCTGCTGCGCGCGGTCGAGTATGGCGAGGTCACGCGGATCGGCGCGTCGCGGCCCCTGCGTGTCGACGTGCGCATCGTCGCGGCGACCAACGCGGACCTGCCGCGCCTGGCGCGCGAAGGCCGTTTCCGCGCCGATCTGCTCGACCGGCTGAGCTTCGAGGTCATCACCCTGCCGCCGCTGCGCCACCGCGAGGGCGACGTCGCGGTGCTGGCCGAATATTACGGCCGCCGCATGGCCAGCGAGCTGGGTTGGGAAGACTGGCCGGGCTTCACGCCTTCGACCCTGGCCGCGCTGGATGGCCATTCCTGGCCCGGCAACGTGCGCGAGCTGCGCAACGCCGTCGAACGCGCGGTCTACCGCTGGGACGACTGGAGCCGCCCGATCGCGGAGATCGTGTTCGATCCCTTCGAATCGCCCTGGCGGCCGGAGCAGGCCGCGGAGCCGGAAGGTCCGGCCGCGTCCCCGACCGCCGACCATTCCAGCGTCACCGACCTGCGCGCCGCGGTCGAGGCGTATGAGAAGGCGATCGTGGAGCAGCACCTTGCCCGCCACCGCTTTAACCAGCGGCGGACGGCCGCGGCGCTGGGACTGACCTACGATCAGTTGCGCCATTGCCTGAGAAAGCACGGGCTGCGGGAGCGCGCCGACTGACCCGGTGGATTCCCTCCTTGCCTTTCCCCGCTGATGCGCCTATCTGCGCCTCATCCCGACATTGTTAGCAACGTCCGGGCTGGCGCCGAACACGGGGCCGGCGCGAAACGCCGTTGCCGCATTGCCGGACTATGGAGTTCGAATGGCCGACATCGCGCGCATTATCGAAGTGATCGAGCCAGAGGCGCAGGCCCTGGGCTTCGACCTCGTGCGCGTGCGCTATTTCAAGGGCGGCGAGATCGGGCCATTGAGCGACGAGGAGGAACATACCCTCCAGATCATGGCCGAGCGTCCCGACACCGGCCAGCTCGTAATCGAGGATTGCGCCGCGCTGTCGCACCGCATCTCCGATCGCTTCGATGCGCTGGAGGAAGCCGGCGAGGTGCTGATCCGCGATGCCTACCGGCTGGAGGTCTCCTCGCCCGGCATCGACCGTCCGCTGACCCGCCCGCAGGACTTTGCCAAGTGGGCCGGGCACGAGGCGCGCGTCCAGCTCGTCAATCCGGTCGAGGGCAACCGCAAGTCGCTTCAGGGCGATCTGGTGGGCATTGAGGACGACACCGTCACGCTCGACGACAAGAAGAGCGGCCGGGTCTCTTTCCCCCGCGCCGACATCCATTCCGCGAAGCTGGTCTTGACCGACCGGCTGATAGCCGCCACCCGGCCGCTCGACACCTCCGGGGCCGACGAGATTCTCGAAGAACAGGAAGACTGAAATGGCCAGTGCGATTTCCGCCAACCGCGCCGAACTGCTCGCCATCGCGACCTCGGTGGCGACCGAGAAGATGATCGACAAGGCGATTGTCATCGAGGCGATGGAAGAGGCGATCCAGAAGTCGGCGCGCAATCGCTACGGTGCGGAGAACGACATCCGCGCCAAGCTCGATCCGCGCACCGGCGACCTGCGCCTGTGGCGCGTGGTCGAGGTGGTCGAGGAGGTCGAGGACTATTTCAAGCAGGTCGACCTGAAGGCCGCGCAGAAGCTCGATGCCAATGCCAAGCTGGGCGACTTCATCGTTGATCCGCTGCCGCCCGTGGATCTCGGCCGCATCGACGCGCAATCGGCCAAGCAGGTGATCTTCCAGAAGGTCCGCGACGCCGAGCGTGAGCGCCAGTACGAGGAATTCAAGGACCGCCAGGGCGAGGTCATCACCGGCGTCATCAAGTCGGTCGAGTTCGGCCACGTCATCGTCAACCTCGGCCGCGCCGAGGGCGTGATCCGCCGCGACCAGCAGATCCCGCGCGAGGCCGCCCGCGTCGGCGAGCGCGTCCGCGCCTGGATCATGAAGGTCGAGCGCCAGAACCGCGGCCCGCAGATCTTCCTCAGCCGGGCCCATCCCGAGTTCATGAAGAAGCTCTTCGCGCAGGAAGTGCCCGAGATCTACGACGGCGTGATCGAGATCAAGGCCGCCGCCCGCGATCCGGGCAGCCGCGCCAAGATCGGCGTGA
>CAZFPW010000182.1:0-5626 GCA_964520765.1 uncultured Novosphingobium sp. | reverse complement strand
AGGTTCTCCGGCTCTTCCTCCTCGTCCAGGCGCACCGCGCTGACTACGTGTTCCTCATCGGCCACGTTGAACAGGCGGACACCAGCCGAACCGCGACCGATCACGCGCAGACTCTCCAGCGGCAGGCGGATCAGCTTGGCCTGATCGGTGACAAGCATGAGTTGGTCGGCCTGGGTCGCCGGGAAGCTGGCGACCACCGGGCCGTTGCGGCGAATGTTGTCGATATTGGTGATGCCCTGGCCGCCCCGGCCGGTGCGGCGATACTCGTATGCCGAAGACAGCTTGCCGTAGCCGTTGGCGCAGACCGTGAGGATGAACTGCTCCTTGGCGACCAACTCGGCAAAGCGTTCCGGCGCGATGTCGGGCTCGCCTTCCTTTTCGGCCTTCCATGGGGCGAAGCGCAGGTAGGCTTCGCGCTCTTCCTGGTCCTGCACGCCGACGCGGTGGAGGATCGAGAGCGAGATGACCTCGTCGTCGCCCTTTAGCGCCATGCCGCGCACGCCGGTAGAGGTGCGGCTCTGGAATTCGCGGACATCATCGCCGGCGAAGCGGATCGCCTTGCCCTGGCGCGAGGCCAGCAGCACGTCATCGCCCCCATCGAGCAGGGCGACCCCGATCAGGTGGTCATCGCTGCCTTCCTCGAAGCGCATGGCGAACTTCCCGTTGGAGGGAATGTTGGCGAATGCGTCCATGGAGTTGCGGCGCACGTTGCCCTTCGCGGTCGCGAAGACGACGTGGAGCTTGCCCCACTCGGTCTCGTCCTCGGGCAGGGGCAGGACGGCCGCAATGGTCTCGTCCTTGTCGAGCGCGGGCAGCAGGTTGACGATCGGCCGGCCACGGGTCGCCGGGCCGCCCTCCGGCAGACGCCAGACCTTGAGGCGATAGACCTTGCCCGCCGTCGAGAAGAACAGCACCGGATTATGGGTGCTGGTGACGAACATTGTCGCCACGGCATCCTCGTCCTTGGTCGCCATGCCGGCGCGGCCCTTGCCGCCTCGGTTCTGCGCGCGGAAGGTGGAGAGCGGGGTGCGCTTGATGTAGCCGTCGAGCGTGACGGTCACGACCATGTCGGAACGCTCGATGAGGTCCTCGTCCTCGAGGCCGTCCCAGGCGGCGGTGATCTCCGACACGCGCGGCGTGGCGTAGAGTTCCTTCACCTGGGCCAGTTCGTCCTTCATCACCCCGTAGAGCTTGATCCGGTCGGCCAGGATCGAGAGGTATTCCTCGATCGCGGCGGCCAGTTCCTTCAACTCGTCACCGATCTCGTCACGGCCGAGCGCGGTGAGGCGGTGGAGGCGCAGGTCGAGGATCGACTTAACCTGGATTTCGGACAGCTTGTAGGTGCCGCCCTCCTGCTCCGCGTTGGGTTCGATCGCCTCGACCAAGCGGATATATTGGGCGATCTCACCGATCGGCCATTCGCGCGCGAGCAGGGCGGCGCGGGCGGCGGCGGGGTTGGGCGAGCCGCGGATGATCTTCACCACCTCGTCGAGGTTGGTTACCGCGACGACCAGGCCCAGCAAGATGTGCGCCCGGTCACGCGCCTTGTTCAGCTCGAACTTGGTGCGGCGGGTGATGACCTCTTCGCGGAAGGCGATGAAGGCCTGGATGATGTCGCGTAGCGCCAGGATCTCGGGCCGCCCGCCGCGGATCGCGAGCATGTTGGCCGGGAACGAGCTTTGCGCCGGGGTGTGCCGCCAAAGCTGGTTGAGCACGACCTCGGGGGTGGCGTCGCGCTTCAGGTCGATGACCACGCGCACGCCGAGCCGGCTCGATTCGTCCCGAATGTCGGAGACGCCCTCGATCCGCTTGTCCTTGGCGGCCTCCGCGATCTTCTCGACCAGGCCGGACTTGCCGACCTGATAGGGGATCGAGGTGAGGACGATTGAGCGGCGGTCGCCCCGGCCTTCCTCGATCTCATGCCGGCAGCGCTGGATGATCGAGCCGCGCCCGGTCATGTAGGCGCTGCGCGCGCCGGACGTGCCGAGGATTAGCGGCGCGGTCGGGAAATCGGGACCGGGGATGATCTCGAAGAGCTGCTCGGTGGAGATCGCCGGGTTCTCGATCATGGCGAGACAGCCGTCGATCACTTCACCCAGGTTGTGCGGCGGGATATTGGTCGCCATGCCGACCGCGATACCGCCCGCGCCGTTGACCAGCAGATTGGGGAAGCGCGCGGGCAGGACAGTCGGCTCCTGGCGGGAACCGTCGTAGTTGTCGGCGAAATCGACCGTATCCTTGTCGAGATCGTCGAGCAGGAAATTCGCGACGCGGGCGAGCCGCGCCTCGGTATAACGCATCGAGGCCGGCGGATCGGGGTCCATCGAGCCGAAGTTGCCCTGGCCGTCGATCAGCGGCACGCGCAGCGACCAGTCCTGCGTCATGCGCGCCAGCGCGTCGTAGATCGCGGCGTCGCCGTGCGGGTGGTAGTTGCCCATCACGTCGCCGACGATCTTGGCGGATTTGCGATAGGGCCGCCCGGCGACGAAGCCACCTTCCTGGCTGGCGAAGAGGATACGGCGGTGCACCGGCTTCAGCCCGTCGCGCACATCGGGCAGCGCGCGGCTGACGATCACGCTCATCGCGTAATCGAGGTAGCTCGTCTTCATCTCGTCGACGATGTCGACGCGCTGGAACTCGCCCGAGGGAAGGGAAGGCTCGATAGTTTCGGTGTCGTCGCTCACGCGTTTTTTCGTTCTGCTGTGGTTGTTCTGATGTGTGTCCGAGGCCCTAGGGCATAGCTGCCCGGAAGGCCAGCAAAGGGTGGCCCGGGCGAGCTTTTCCTAGCGGTTTTTCCACATGTCGGGTCAAGCGGAACGGCGCGCGCGACGGACCGCATTCAAACGGCGTTCAGCGCGCCCGCCATAGTTCCGCAAGCCATTGCCAAGCTGGCGAATCCCCGCCACTAGCTGCGGCGGAAGTTTTGAACCCGAGCGTCCGGATTCCCTCGCCGGGCGCCGCCCCTAGGAGAGTTTTCGAATGGCCCGTTCTTTCACTTCGCGTGTCGCGCTGAGTCTCGCTCTCGCCGCCGGCCTCGTTGGCGTCGGCATGTCGGCTCCCGCCATGGCCCAGCGCGGCAAGGCGCCCAAGCAGGAATCGGTCAGCCCCGACTTCGCCAAGGTCGCGGCACCGTTCCAGAAGGCGGTGAACGACGCCAAGACCCGCTCCGATGTCGTCGCCGCGAAGGGCAACCCTGCCGCCCTCGGCACCGCGCTCGCCAACGAAAAGGCGCAGTTCGGGCAGGTCATGGCCGCCGCGACGACTCCGGTCGACAAATACAATGCCGGCGCGCTCGGCCTCGGGCTTGGACAATTGGCCGAGGATACCACGATCCTCAAGCAAAGCCTTGCGGCGATGATCGACAGCGGGAAGACTCCGCCGGCCCAGCTCGGCCAGCTCCAGTTCTTCCTTGGCCAGACGAATTACCAGCTCAAGGATTATGCCGGGGCTCAGACGGCGCTGGAGGCGGCGATCGCCTCGGGCTACCGCGAGAACGATGTCGAGGCGACGCTCGCCCAAGCCTACATCAGCGGCGACAAGCCCGCCGAAGGACTGGCGGTGCTGCGCCGGGCGATCGAGGCCAGGCAGGCCGCCGGCACGCCGGCCCCGGAGAACTGGTATCGCGTCGGGCTCGGCTCGGCCTTCCGCGCGAAGCTCGTCGATCAGACGGCCTACTTCAGCAACGGCCTGGCCCAGAACTATCCGAACAAGCAGAACTGGGCCGGCGCGATCACCGTGCTGCGCGACGTCGCCAAGTATCCGCCCCAGGAAAACCTCGACCTGATGCGGCTGATGGCGCGGACCGACAGCTTCATGGAAGAGCGTGACTACATCGACTACATCCAGGCCGCCGACGCCCGCCGCTTCCCCGGCGAGGTGGTAAAGATCATCGATGCCGGCGCCGCCGCCGGCAAGCTGCGCGCGGCCGATCCCTTCGTGGTCGAGGCCAAGGGCATCGCTAGTGGCCGCGTTGCCGCCGACCGTGCCTCGCTGCCGGCCCTGGAGCGCGACGCCCGCGCGCCTAACGCGACGCCCGCGACGGTCCAGGCGGCGGCGGACACCTTCCTCAGCTATGGGGATGCCGCCAAGGCGGCCGATCTCTATGCCATCGCGCTGAGCAAGCCCGGCGGCGACGCGGCGCGCCTCAACACGCGCCTGGGCATCGCCCAGGTCGACAAGGGCGACTATGCCGCGGCGCAGGCGACCTTCGCCAAGGTGGAAGGCCCGCGCAAGCCGCTGGCCCAGCTCTGGACGATCTACGCGGCCCAGAAGGCGGCCGGGAAGTAAGCCTCGATCTATCGAAACGGGGAGGGCGGCAGGCGACTGCCGCCCTTTTCGTAGGGGCTCAGTCGACCGGCGCGAACTCGCCCGTGGCATCGTCCATGACGTGCAGCACGCCATCGGAAATGGCGAAGAACGCGCCGCGCAGCTTCAGCTTGCCCTCACGCTCCTTGCGGCGGATGCAAGGGAAAGTGCGCAGGTTGTCCAGGCTGACCCGCACCCCGGCGTGTTCCATCGCCCGCTCCGCCTCGCGGCCGGTCGTGCCGAGCTTTGCGGCGATCGGCTCGCGCGCTTCGTCGAGCAGGCCGATCCAGTCGGCGATGAACCCGCCTTCGCCCGGCTCGGCACCGTGGAGGTCCTGGGTCAAGGCCGCCTTGCAGCCGCCGCACATGCCGTGCCCCATGACCACGATTTCCTTCACCTCGAGCACCTGGACCGCGAATTCCAGCGCGGCCGAGACGCCGTGCAGGCCCGGCGTGGTCTCGAAGGGCGGGACGAGGGCGGCGATGTTGCGCACCACGAAGGCCTCGCCCGGCACCATGTCGAAGATCTGCGAGGGATCGACGCGACTGTCGGCGCAAGCAATGATCATCACCTGCGGTTCCTGGCCGACGCGGGCTTCTTCCCATCGGTCGTGCCGTTCTACCCATTGGCCGGAGCGGAAACGGTGATAGCCTTCGACGAGCTGGGCGAACTCTGGCGATAGAACATTGCTCATGGCCGCCTCAATGGCGGCGAACTTTCGCACTGGCAAGGCCCGACGCATCGGCCTATCTGGACGCCATGAACGACATGTCAGCAGCGCCGCAGCCGTCCCCGGCGCCCGCCAGCAGCTCCGGGCGCCTGCGCAAGCCCGACTGGATTCGCGTCAAGGCGCCGACCTCGAAAGCCTATGGCGAGACGCGCGACCTGATGCGCGGCCTCGGCCTTAATACGGTTTGCGAGGAAGCCGCCTGTCCGAACATCGGCGAATGCTGGCAGAAGAAGCACGCGACGGTGATGATCCTGGGCGACACCTGCACCCGGGCCTGCGCCTTCTGCAACGTCAAGACCGGCATGCCGCGCCAGGTGGATGCGAACGAGCCCGAGCATGTTGCCGAGGCGGCGGCGAAGCTGGGCCTGGAGCATATCGTGGTCACCTCGGTCGACCGCGACGACCTGCCCGATGGCGGGGCGGGGCAGTTCGTCAAGGTGATCGAGGCGCTGCGCCGCACCACGCCTGCCACCACGATCGAAATCCTGACGCCCGATTTTCGCGGCAAGATGCGCGCCGCGGTCGAGGCGATCGTCGCCGCCGGGCCCGACGTCTACAACCACAACCTGGAAACCGTGCCCCGGCTCTATC
>CAZFPW010000181.1:0-5696 GCA_964520765.1 uncultured Novosphingobium sp. | reverse complement strand
GCTTGAGAATGATGTTCTCGACATCCTCACCGACATAGCCGGCCTCGGTCAGGGTCGTGGCGTCGGCCATGGTGAAGGGCACGTCGAAGGTCTTGGCGAGGGTCTGGGCCAGCAGGGTCTTGCCCGAGCCGGTCGGCCCGACGAGCAGGATGTTGGACTTCGACAGCTCGACGTCGCCGCCCTTGCCGCTGTGCTTGAGGCGCTTGTAGTGGTTGTGCACCGCCACCGAGAGCACGCGCTTGGCGCGGTCCTGGCCGATCACGTAGTCGTTCAGCGTCTCGAAGATGTCGCGCGGAGAGGGAACGCCGCCGTCCTTCTTGCCGGCGATCCCGGCCTTGGTCTCTTCGCGAATGATGTCGTTGCACAGCTCGACGCATTCATCGCAGATGAAGACGGTCGGCCCGGCAATGAGCTTGCGCACCTCGTGCTGCGACTTTCCGCAGAAGCTGCAGTAGAGGGTGCTCTTCGCGTCGGATCCACTAAGTTTGGTCATGCTTCTTCCTGAACGCCCGTGGGGGCGGGACTCGTAATCCTAGCCCCGCGGGCGGTTTTATCAATCCCGGCGCTTTAGCAGGCGAACCTTACGCCTCCCTGAAGCGCCGGGGGGATATTATTCGGGGGCGCCGCCCGAGCCCGTGGCCTCACCCACCTGGTCGGTCGCCGGGCGGCTCTCGAACACCTTGTCGACCAGGCCGAACTCCTTGGCTTCCTCGGCCTCCAGGAAGGTGTCGCGGTCCATCGCCTTCTCGATCTCTTCCAGGCTGCGGCCGGTGTACTTCACGTAGAGGTCGTTCATCCGGCGGCGGATGCGCAGGATCTCGCGGGCCTGGATCTCGATGTCCGAGGCCATGCCGCGCGCCCCGCCCGAGGGCTGGTGGACCATGATGCGGGCGTTGGGCAGCGCGATGCGCATGCCCGGCTCGCCGGCGGCGAGCAGGAACGAGCCCATCGAGGCGGCCTGGCCGATGCAGACCGTGGAAACGCGCGGGCGGATGTACTGCATGGTGTCGTGGATCGCCATGCCGGCCGTCACCACGCCGCCCGGCGAGTTGATGTACATCGAGATGTCCTTGGAGGGATTCTCGCTCTCCAGGAACAGGAGTTGGGCGGTGATGAGCGCGGCCATCTGGTCCTCGACCTCGCCGGTGACGAAGACGATGCGTTCGCGCAGCAGGCGGCTGAAGATATCGAAGCTACGCTCGCCGCGGCTGGTCTGCTCGACGACCATCGGCACCAGTGCGCCGGTGACGGGATCGGTGGTGAACTTACCTTGCGCGGAATTGGCGCCGAACAGATCGATCATGGAGACCCCTTTGGGAAACTTGGCGTAGAATTGCGGAGGCCTATGTCGCGTGCTGCAACGCGATGTTCAAGGGGCTTAACCCAACCATCGACAGGGCGGTGCGTTCCTTGCCCCCGCTCCACGCCCGCCTCTTGCCGGGAACGACAAAGGGCGGGCGCGTTTCCGCACCCGCCCCTGCGCATTGTCGTGCGAGGTTCACGCCTTCTTGGCGGGAGCCTTCTTCGCCGCGGGCTTCTTGGCGGGAGCGGCCTTGGCCTCACCCTCATCGGCCTTGACCGCAGCCTTGGGGGCCGCCTTCTTGGCCGGAGCCTTCTTCGCGGCCGGCTTTTCCTCGGCCTCGGCGGGAGCGGCTTCCTTCTTGGCGGCAGAATCCTTGGCCGGCTTCTTGGCCGCGGCCTTCTTCGCCGGCTTGGCCTCGGCGTGATCGTGGCCGCAACCCGGACCGTGGACGTGCTCTTCCTCGGCCTCGATCGCGGCCTGGAGTTCCTCGCGCGTCACCTCGCGCTCGGCGACCTCGGCCTTGTCGAACAGGAAGTCGACGACCTTGTCCTCATAGAGCGGGGCGCGCAGCTGGGCGGCCGCCATCGGGTCCGACTGGACGTATTCGGCGAAGCGCTGGCGGTCCTCCGGACGGTATTGCTGCGCCGCCTGGGCGACGAGCATCGACATTTCCTGCTGGCTCACCTCGACGCCGTTGGCCTGGCCGATCTCCGACAGCAGCAGGCCCAGGCGCACGCGGCGCACGGCGATCGCGCGATAGTCGTCCTTCTCGGCCTCGATCTCCTTGAGCGCGGCGGCCGGGTCTTCCTCGTGGCTGGCTTCATGCTCGAGCTGCTGCCAGATCTGCTGGAACTCGGCCTCGACCATCGAGGGCGGCACGTCGAAGTCGCTCGCCGCGGCAAGCTGGTCGAGCAGCGCGCGCTTCATCGCCGTGCGGGTCAGCCCGGCGGTCTCCTGCTCCAGCTGGCCGCGCAGCAGGCCCTTGAGCTGCTCGAGGTCCTGGAGGCCCAGGTTCTTGGCGAAATCGTCGTCGATCGTGGTCTCGCCGGCGACCTTCACCGCATGGACGGTGAAGTCGAAGGTGGTTTCCTTACCCTTCAGGTTCTCGGCCGGATAGTCGGCCGGGAAGGTCACGGTGATCTGCTTGGTGTCGCCGGCCTTCACGCCGAGCAGGCCGTCCTCGAAGCCCGGAATCATCCGGCCCGAGCCCAGCTCGATCGCCTGGTTCTCGGCGCTGCCGCCCTCGAAGGCGACGCCGTCAAGCTTGCCGACGAAATCGACCACGACCTGGTCGCCTTCTTCCGCCGTCTTGCCCTTCTTGGCGTCGACGAAGCTCTTCTGCTGCGAAGCGATGCGCTGCACGGCCTCGTCCACCTCGGCGTCCGACACGGGGACGACCAGCTTTTCCAGCTTCAGCCCGTCGAGCGAGGGCGCGGCGATCTGGGGCAGGACTTCTAGGCTGACGCTCAGCTCGGCGTCCTTGCCTTCCTCATAGCCCTCGCCCAGCGAGACGTCCGGCTGCATCGCGGGGCGCAGCTTGTTGTCGGCGACGAGCTTGTCCATCGCCTCGCGGATCGAGGTGTTGAGCGCTTCCTGGTGGAGCTGCGGCCCGTGCATCTTCTTGAGCAGGTTGGCCGGCACCTTGCCGGGGCGGAAGCCGGGCAGGCGAACCTGCGGCGCCAGCTTGCGAGCCTCGCCCTCGATCTTCGAAGCGATGTCCTTCGCCGCGATCTTCACGGTGTAGCCGCGCTTCAAACCTTCGTTGGTGGTCTCGACAATCTGCATGACTCAATGCCTTTTCAAAACATCCTGCCCGTTCGGCCGCCTGGGTCCGGCGAAATTGGTGCGGGCGAAGGGACTCGAACCCCCACATCTTGCGATGGCAGGACCTAAACCTGCTGCGTCTACCAATTCCGCCACGCCCGCAAGCCGACGAAGCCGTAAAATCGAAGGGCTGGCCCTTATCGGCAGTATCGGCAAAGGGCAAGCGCCCAGGGAGCGGGAACGGCATCCCTCGCCCGGCCGTTGGCGGCATGCACGACAAAGGACATGCCCCATGGCCACCCAGCCCGATTTCGAACCCGACCGCATCGAACCGCAAAGCCCGCCCGAAACCCCGCCGGATTCGCCTCCGCCCGAGCAGCCTTTCCAGCAGCCGGACGAGGTGAACCCGATCCAGCCGGACTACACCCAGCCCGACAGCGCGCCGGCGGAAATCCCTCCGCCGCCCGGCCAGGTCAGCTAAAACCCAGGGCGCGCCGCAGCCAGCCGAGCAGGCCCAGTGTCTCGCTCGCCCTGGCAGGCGTCGCGGCCGGGGCCGGGCAATCGAGGCAATAGGCCTGCATGCCCCCTCCCCGGATCAGCGATTCCGCGCTGGCCAGGGCGCGGAACACCGCATCGCGCTGCCGCTGGGCGACGATCCCGGCCAGGTCGCCCGACTGGCCATCCTCATCGCCGCGCAACTGGTCGATCAGCGCCGCATAGGTGGCGTTGCTGCGCCCCAGATAGACCGGTCGCCATTCCCCCTCCTTGAGCTTCGCGGCCTGGGCGACCCAGGCCAGCGCATCGTCCAGCCCGCCGAACTGGTCGACCAGCCCGAGCTGCCGCGCGGTGCCGCCGTCCCAGACGCGGCCCTGGGCCACGGTATCGACCTGCTCGGGCGTCTTGCCGCGCGCCTTGCCGACCAGGCCGACGAACTTGGCATAGCCGCTCTCGATATTGGCCTGGAGCATCCCTTCGACCGCGGGCGACAGACCGCCGGCCACGTCGGGCTGCCCGGAGAGCGGCGTGGTCTTCACCCCGTCGCTGGTCACGCCGTATTCGGCCAGGGTCCGCTCGAAGCTGGGGATCACGGCGAATATGCCGATCGAGCCGGTGATCGTCCCCGGTTCCGCGAAGACGCGCTGCGCGGGCGTGGCGACCCAATAGCCGCCGCTCGCCGCGACATTGGCCATGGAGACCGCGATCGGAATGCCCTTGGCCTTGTGCCGCTCGATCGCCGCGCGGATGGCTTCCGAGGCATTGACCGAGCCGCCCGGTGAATCGACCCGCACCACCAGGCCGGCAAGCTTCTGGTCGAGCGCCTCGTCGAGCAGCTTGGCGATCCGGTCGCCACCCGCGGTGCCCGGTCCAGCCTCGCCATCGACGATCTCACCGGCGATGGTGACGACGCCGATCGCCTTGCCGGAGCCTTCCTTGGGCAGGGCCGCGATCCAGGGCGAAAGAGTCGTGTGCGCAAAGGCGCCCGGCTTCTTGTCGGAGGAATCCGTGCCCACCAGCTCCGCGACGCGCCGGCCGAACTCGATGCGGTTGCCGATGCGGTCGACCAGCCCGGCGTTCCGGGCGGCGACCGCCCCGTCACCCCCCGCGGCCTTGAACCAGGCGGCCGGATCGCCCGTCGCCATGGCGATGTTCGCCCGGGGCCGCGCCTTCTTCACGTTGTCCTGCCAATTGGCCCAAAGCGCGTCGTAGACGGCCTTCCGAGCCTCCCTGGATTCGGGCGACTGGTCCTTGCGGGTATATTGTTCCACGAAGTCCTTGAAGGTGCCGACCTTGAAGACGTGGAGGTTGACCTTCAGCTTTTCGACCAGCCCGGCGAAGTAGAGGTTGTTGCCCCCCGGCCCCATGATGAGCGCGCCGCCGAAGGGATCGACCCAGACCTCGCTGGCATGAGCCGCGAGCAGGACGCCATCGTCGGCATAGGCCAGCCCCCAGGTCAGCACGGGCTTGCCCTTGGCCCGCACCGTATCCATCGCCGCGCCGAGTTCCTCCATGTGGACCTGCCCGCCGCCGCCGAACTTGCCGAGATCGAGCACGACCGCCTTGATCCGCTTGTCGTCGGCCGCCGCACGGATGGCGCGAACGAGGTCCCGCGCCCGATATTGCCGCGCCGGGACCTGTCCCGAGAGCAGCACGGAGACCGGGTCGATCTCCGCCGGTTCCTCCACCACCGACCCGTCGAGCTTCAGCAGCAGCGCGCCCTCGCGAACCTGCGCCGCGCTCGGCCGCATGGTGAGCACCGCGTAGAGCAGCGAAAAGAACATCAGCAGCAGGATCAGCGCGAGCCCGTCCTTGATCGCGACCAGCAGCTTCCAGACCTTGCGGGCGAATATCATTGGTTTGGCGTCCTAATCTACAAGCGGCGGTGAGGTATGCCGACTTTGCAGCGCGGCGCCAGCACTCAATGATCTGACATTGGAGTCTAGGCAGCAGTGGCCAGACGCTCAACGCGTATCTCATCCTCATGCGCGCGCGCCTGGGCCAACTCGTAAGCGGTCTGCATCCGCATCAGGGTATCGGCCTTCACGCCGAACGCCTTCTCGAACCGTATCGCCATATCCGCCGACAAGGCGGACCGGCCGTTGAGCAAAGTGCTGAGCGCCTGCCGCGAAAC
>CAZFPW010000180.1:3535-5730 GCA_964520765.1 uncultured Novosphingobium sp. | reverse complement strand
CCGAGAACGACATCGCGCACATCCGCGCCGCGATCGACGCGGGGGCGGACGAATATGTCATGAAGCCGTTCGACCGCGAGACACTCCAGATCAAGCTGCAGCTCGTCGGCGCCGCCTGAGGAATCGGCCGTGAGCCTGGGCAGCGCCAGACCCCGACGCGAACCGCCGGGTCCGGCCGCATCGGCGCGTCCGGGGCGGGGAGGACCGCTGAAGGTCATGGTGGTCGACGATTCGATCACCGCCCGCACCGTCCATTCCCGCATCGTCGCGAAGGACGAGGGGATGGCGGTCGTCGCCATCGCCGGGACTGCGGAACAGGCGATCCGCCTGCTGGGCGAGGTGCGGGTGGACGTGATCCTGCTCGATCTCGACATGCCGGGAATGGGCGGGCTCGACGGCCTGCCGGGCCTCATCGCGGCGGCGCGGGGCGCGCGGATCATGGTGGTCTCGGCCCTGACCATCGACGGCGCGGAGCAGACCCTGGCCGCCCTCGCCCTGGGCGCAGCGGACACTCTGCCCAAGCCGGTCGCCGGCGCCTTCGACGAGCATTATCGCGAAACCCTGCGGGCCAAGGTCCGCGCGCTCGGAAATGCGTCAGCCAGTCGGCGACCTGCGAAGCCCCTGCCGCGACCGACCGGCCGCCCGCGGGCCGGCTCCGGCCGCCAGCCGCGCGTGCTCGCGATCGGCGCCTCGACCGGGGGCATCCACGCGCTGGGACAACTCTTCGCCGGCCTGCCCAGGCGCCTCGGCCTGCCGGTGCTCGTCACCCAGCACCTGCCCGCTTCGTTCATGCCGGTCTTCGCGCGGCAGGTGCAGACGGTCGCCGGATGCGAGGCGCTGGTCGCCGAGGACGACATGGAGGTCGCCGCGGGTCGCATACTGGTCGCCCCCGGAGACGCCCACCTGATCGTGCGGGCCCACGGCGACAAGGTGCGGGTGAAGCTGGACCGCAGCCCGGCGGCGAGCGGCTGCACGCCCTCGGTCGACCCGATGTTCGCCTCGCTCGCCGCGGTCTATGGCGCCGATGCGCTGGGCGTGGTCCTGTCGGGCATGGGCCGGGACGGCGCGGCGGGCGCGGCCGCCATCGTCGCGGCGGGCGGCGCGGTCTTCGCCCAGGACGAGGCCTCCTGCGCCGTCTGGGGCATGCCTCGCGCCATTGCCGAGGCGGGCCTTGCCTCCGCCATCCTGCCGCCCGACCAGATCGCCTGCCGCATCGCCGCCAGCCTCAGGGTGCCGGCATGGAAGTGAGCGAAATCTCCAACCGCATCCTGGCCGACCTGCTCGAGGCGCGGACCGGCCAGCAGCTCACCCCCAGCCGCCGCTGGCGGATCGGATCGGCCCTGTCCGGCCTGTTCCGCGAGAAGGGCATCTCCAGCGCCGACCAGCTCATCGGCCTGCTCACCCAGGGGCGCGAGGCCTCGCTGGCCCGCCGCGTGGTCGAAGCCCTGCTCAACAACGAGACCTATTTCTTCCGCGACCGCGCGATCTTCGACCAGCTCGCCACCCGCGTCCTGCCCGAGCTGGCCGAGCACCGCACCTACAGCCGGCGGCTGTCGATCTGGTCGGCCGGATGCTCGACCGGGCAGGAGGCGCTGTCGCTGGCCATGCTGATCGAGCAGGACCCCCGCTGGACCGGCTGGACCATCGAGATCGTCGGCACCGACGTCTCCGAATCGGTGATCGAGCTGGCCCGCGCCGCCTGCTATACGCAGTTCCAGATCCAGCGCGGGCTGGGCGTGGCGCAAATGCTGCGCTGGTTCGACGAGACCCCGGAGGGCTGGCGGGCCAAGGACAGCCTGCGGGGCCGCGTGCGGTTCGAGGTGCACAACCTGCTCGACCCGCCCCCGCACGCGGTGGTGCCGGGCCAGGGCCGCTTCGACCTGATCCTCTGCCGCAACCTGCTGCTCTATTTCGACGGGCCCAACCGCGCCCGCGCCTTCGACCGGCTGGCCTCGGCCCTGGCGCCGGACGGGCGGCTGCTGCTGGGCGCGGGCGAGACGGTGATCGGCCAGACCGACCGCTTCGTGCCCGACGCGCGGCACATGAGCGTCTATTGCCGGGCCACGCCGCGCCCGCAATCGCAGCCCCGGCAGGAAGCCCCGCCGCAACCGCTCCGCCGCATGGGCCTGGGCTAGGGTCCCTGGAGCACGATCATCCTGCCCTGATCCGTTCGCCCTGAGGAGGCGTTGAAGCTG
>CAZFPW010000180.1:0-3435 GCA_964520765.1 uncultured Novosphingobium sp. | reverse complement strand
CCCCCGCCAAACCCAGGGAAAGACGGTAAAATCCGCCTTAAGTCGGGTTTAATCAATTGGTTGTAGACCCCTCGCAGCAACGTCCCGTCAGCACAGGGGATTTCGGGGGTGAACCTTAGAGTGCCGGAAGATCGCTTCTCGCCGAAGCTGTCGGTGTTCGCGCCCCTGGTGGTGCTGACGCTGATCTTCGCTGCGCTGATCGCGACGATCCTGGCCAGGACCGCGGTTTCGCTCGACGCCGAGATCATGCTGTGGGGCGCCCTCGTCTATGGCGTGGCCGTCGCCCTGCTGATCCGCTTCGGCCTTGCCAATATCGGCCAGCTCGAACAGCTCGGCCTGACCGACAGCCTGTCCCTGCTGCCCAATCGCCGCGCCCTGCACCTCGACATCCAGCGCGAGGCCAGCCCTGGCGAGGAAACCGCGCTCGCGCTGATCGATCTCGACGGCTTCAAGCAGGTCAACGACCATTACGGCCACTTCGTCGGCGACCGCCTGATCAAGGACTGCGCCGTCCTGCTCGACGAGGTCTGCGGGGACGAGGCCCGCGTCTACCGCCTGGGCGGCGACGAGTTCGCCGTCTTCGTGACCGGCCCGATCGCCGGCAATATCCTGGAGGGCATCTGCCGCACGCTGCTGATGCGCCTGGCCAGCCCGTTCCACATCGACGACCGCGCGATCGTGGTCGGCGCGAGCATCGGCCTCGCCCGCAAGGGCAGCGGGCAGTCGATCAGCTCGTCCGAGCTGCTGCGCCAGACCGACGTCGCGATGTACGCCTCGAAGCGGGCGGGCAAGATGCGCTGCACCTGGTTCAACGAGGAGTTCGACCGCAACCGCGACGCGATCTGCGAGATGGACGACGCCCTGCGCGACGGCGTGACGCATGAGGAGTTCCGCGTCCATTACCAGCCCCTGGTCGACGCCCACAGCGGCCGGATCGTCGCGGTCGAGGCGCTGCTGCGCTGGGAGCGGCGCGACGGCGTGGTCATCGGCCCCAACGTGTTCGTGCCGATCGCGGAGGAATCCGGCCTGATCAACGTGATCGGCCTGTGGGTGCTGCGCCAGGCCTGCGCCGACGCCACGGCCTGGGACGACGTGAAGCTGTCGGTCAACGTCTCGGCCGCGCAACTCCGCAATCCCGAATTTCCGATCGAGCTGGGCCAGGTCCTCGAAGAGACCGGCTTCCCGCCCGGACGGCTGGAGCTGGAAGTGACCGAGACCCACCTCGTCGCCGATTCCGTGGTCGCCGGGCGCAGCCTCGAGGTCATCCGCGACTTCGGGGTGCGCATCGTCCTCGACGACTTCGGCACGGGCTATGCCTCGATCGGCTTCCTCCGCCAGTTCCGCTTCGAAAAGCTCAAGATCGACCGCAGCCTGGTGGTCGACGCGGCCGAGGACGTCGGCAGCCGGGCGATGATGCTGGCCAGCGTCGCCGTCGCCCGCAGCCTCGACATGGACGTGACCGCCGAAGGCGTCGAGACCGAGGCCCAGGCCGCCCTCGTCCGCAGCGCGGGCTGCGACCAGATCCAGGGCTGGCTCTACTACAAGGCGATGACCGCCGAAGAGATCACCGCCCATCTTTCCGGCCAGAACCGGACCCTGATCGACGAAACCCCGCAAATCCCCGCCAAATCGAAGAAGCCGAGGGCCGCATGACCACCGCCACCGCACAGCCGCAGCTCGCCCGGACCGCCCGTGAGCGCCCCACACCCACCGGGGCGCCCACCGGAATCAGGGAAACCTACGGCTTCGACCGGATGAGCATCGTGCAGAAGCTGATGGTCTGCTTCGCCTCGATCCTGGCCCTGACGGTCATCATCGGCGGGGTCGGCTATTTCGGCATCGCCAAGATCGGCCGCGACGTGGAGCAGAACGGCCAGCTGGCCCAGGCGGCCTCGGTCGCCGCGCAGCTCAACACCGACATCGCCCGCATCCAGCTCCACGCCGAACGCTATCGGGCGACCGGCCGGGCGGGCGAGCTGGCCCAGGCGCGCGACCATCTCAAGCAGGCGCGGGCCGACCTCGACGATGCGGCCACCGTGGCCGCGCTGAACGGCGGCGAGCGGGGCGGCCGGCTCGGCGCGCTCGGCAGCGCCATCGGAACCTACGAGGCCGCACTCGCCAGCCTCGAAACCGACCGCGAGGGCCTGGCGGCCGCGGCCCTCTCGCGCAGCGGGGAAGAGCTTTCCCGCCAGAGCCAGCGCGTCAAGGACAGCCTCGACCAGGAACTCGCCGCGACGCAGGGCAGCCTCGGCACGTTCATGTATTGGGCGCGGTTCGCCATCCTCGGCCTGCTGCTTGTCTGGGTAGCCAACGCCATCGCCGTGTCGCGGCGCGTCGGGCGTGAGATTTCGGGCCGGATCAAGACAATCACCGCCGCCATGCTCAAGCTGGCCGAGGGCGACAAGGAACTGGTCGTGCCGGAGCTGGATCGCGTCGACGAGTTCGGGGACATGGCCCGCAGCCTCGAAACCTTCCGCCGCGGCTATCTCAAGCTGGACCGCCTGCGCGCCGAACAGGCCGAGCAGCAGCGCGAGAAGGAAGAGATGCGCGCCCAGCAGGCCGCCGTCCTGCTCCAGCTTGCCGACCAGTTCGAAAGCACGGTCGGCGATGTCGTCGGCGGAGTCGCGGCGGCCTCGACCCAGCTTCAGCTTACCGCCAGCTCGATGGCCTCGGCCGCCGAGCAGTCCGCCTTGCAGACCACCGAGGTCTCGGCGGCGCTCAGCGAAGCCTCGGGCGGCGTCACCGCCGCGGCGGCGGCGAGCGACGAGTTCGCCATGTCCATCGGCGAGATCAGCCGCCAGGCCGCGACCTCGGCCGAGCTGGCCCGCAAGGCCACGGTCTCGGCGGCCGACGCCGACGCGACGATCTCCGCCCTGGCGGATTCGGCGCAGCAGGTCGGCCAGATCGTGGAGCTGATCTCGACCATCGCCCAGCGCACCAACCTCCTCGCGCTCAACGCCTCGATCGAGGCGGCGCGCGGCGGCGAGGCGGGCCGGGGCTTCGCGGTCGTGGCCTCAGAGGTGAAGGAGCTGGCGGCGCAGACCAGCAAGGCGACCGATGCCGTCGCCCAGCAGATCCGCGCGATCCAGGATTCGACCGGGGCCAGCGTCGCCGCGTTGAAGTCGATCGGCCAGCAGGTCCAGCAGCTGGAGGCGACCTCGGTCTCGATCGCGGCGGCGGTGGACCAGCAATCGGTCGCCGGGCAGGACCTCGCCCGCTCCATCGACCTTGCCGCGCGCAGCACCGACGACGTCACCTCGAACATCGTCCACGTCCGCGAAACCTCGCTGGCGACGGGCGCGGCGGCCTCGCAGGTGCTCACCTCGTCCACCGAGCTGGAGCAGCAGGCGGTCGTGCTGAGGGCCCAGGTCGAGGAGTTCCTGAGCCACGTCAGGGCGGCTTAGGGCAGGGGATATCGGGCGCGCTGGCATCACC
>CAZFPW010000179.1:0-5789 GCA_964520765.1 uncultured Novosphingobium sp. | reverse complement strand
AGGGAGAAAACGGCAGGGACAGACGAGGGCAAGATACAAGTCGCACCCCGTTTCGCCGAAAAGCCAAGGCTTTTCCGTGGCTTCACATGGGGGCGTCGGTCGGCGAGCGTGCCGCTCGGAAGGAAAAAGCTAGGCATTTCAACGCACCGAACGGCACCACGGCTGGTTTTCGGCGAGAAACGGCCGGCCATGAGCGATAGCCAAGAGTTCCGCGTCCGGCCGGGCAAGGCCAAGCGCAGCAAGGCGCAGGGCCGCAATGCGCGCGGGCTGGTCGCCGAGGTGCTGCGCATCGCCGCAATGAGCGGCGGCAGTCAGCGTTCGGGCTGGGGCGGTTCGCGTCGGCGCGGCCAGTCGAGCTTCGGGAAGGGACGCACGGCCTTCGCGCGCAGTCGCCTTTTCGGCTCCGGCCGGCGCGTGCTGGTGAAGGCGCTGCCGGTGCGCCACCGCTTCGGCGGCCGGCGCATGGCGCCGCTGTCCGCGCACATCGCCTATCTGAAACGCGAAGGCGTTACCCGTGACGGCTCGCCGACGCGCATGTTCGACGCCGAGTCCGACCGGGCCGATGACCGTGCCTTCGCCGATCGGTGCAAGGACGACCGGCATCATTTCCGCATCATCGTATCGCCCGAGGATGCGGGCGAGCTGACCGACCTGCGCGAATATACCCGCGACCTCGTGCGCCAGATGGAAGCGGACCTGGGGACGCGGCTCGATTGGGTCGCGGTCGATCACTGGAACACGGACAACCCGCACGTCCATCTGCTCGTGCGCGGCGTCACAGACCAGGGCGCCGATCTCGTCATGGCGCGCGACTATATCAGCCACGGCCTGCGCTCGCGCGCCGAGGAGCTTGCCTTCGCCGAGCTGGGGCCGAAGCCTGAGCATGAAATCCAGCGCGCGCTTGACCGCGAGGTGACGGCGGAGCGCTGGACCCGGCTCGATAGCGAGATCCAGCGCACCGCCGATGAGCTGAGCGTCATCGACTTGCGTCCCGAGCGGCCCGGCCCCGACGACCCGCGCCTGCGCCGGCTGATGGTCGGCCGTTTGCAACACCTTGAGACGATGGGGCTCGCCGCCGAGGGCGAGCCGGGCCAATGGGCGGTCGCCGAGGGCGCGCAGGCGAAGTTGCGCGAGCTGGCCGCGCGCGGCGACATCATCCGCACCATCGGCCAGGCGCTCAAGGATCAGGGGCAAGATCGGCCGCTCGACAGCTATGTCGTGGTGAGCGGTGCGCCGGAGAAGCCGATCGTCGGCCGGCTCATCGACAAGGGTTTGCACGATGAGCTGACCGGCACCGCCTATGCCGTGATCGACGGCATGGACGGGCGCACGCATCATGTCCGCTTACCCGGTATCGAGGCGCTGGAGCACAGCCCCAAGCTCGGCGGCATCGTCGAGTTGCGCGCGATCGGCAAGCCGGGCGAGGAGCGGCCGACGCTCATCCTGGCAACGCGGTCGGACCTCGATCTCGCCGCGCAGATCAAGGCGCCCGGCGCGACCTGGCTGGACCACCGCCTGATCGAGCGCGGCGCCGGGGTCGCGGACGGCGGGTTCGGCGCCGAGGTGCGCCGGGCGATGGACACCCGCGCCGACCACCTCGTCAAGGGAGGGCTCGCGCGCCGGTTCGGCGAACGGACGGTATTCGAGCGCGGTCTGATCGATACGCTGCGGCGGCGCGAGCTGGACTCAGTTGGCGCAAGGATCGCGGGCGAGACCGGGCTGACCTATCGGCCGACGCAGGCCGGCGAGAAGATCGCCGGTGTCGTGCGCCAGCGCCTCGGACTAGCGTCCGGCCGTTTCGCCATGATCGACGACGGCCTCGGCTTCCGCCTCGTGCCCTGGGCCAGCGCCCTCGAACAGCAGCTCGGACGCCAAGTCTCCGGCGTCATCCGCGACGGCGGCGGGCTCGACCTGATGATGGGCCGCAAGCGCGGCCTCGGCCTCTAGCCAGCGCAGGGAGACAAGCATGTCCGCGACGAAAATCCTATGGGGCCAAGTCATCACCGTGTTCATGATCGTGCTCGCCGGCGTATGGGGCGCGACGCAGTGGACCGCCGCCGCGCTCGCCTATCAGCCCGAGCTTGGGCCACCGTGGTTCATTGCCTTTGGCTGGCGCATCTATCCGCCGCCGGCCTTCTTCTGGTGGTGGTTCAGCTTCGACGCCTATGCGCCCGACATCTTCAAGATCGGCGCGTTCATCGCCGCGTCGGGCGGGTTCGTGTCGATCGCCGTCGCCATCGCCATGTCGGTTTGGCGCGCCCGCGAGCTGAAGAACGCCGAGACCTACGGCTCGGCGCGCTGGGCGAGCGAGAAGGAAGTCCGCGCCGCCGGGCTGCTCGGCGCCGATGGCGTTGTGCTGGGAAGGCTTGGCCGTGACTATCTGCGCCACGATGGCCCCGAGCATGTGCTGTGCTTTGCGCCGACCCGTTCGGGCAAGGGCGTCGGACTGGTCATACCGTCGCTGCTGACCTGGCCGGGCTCCGCGATCGTCCACGACATCAAGGGCGAGAACTGGCAGCTCACCGCCGGCTTCCGCTCGCGGCATGGCCGAGTGCTGCTGTTCGATCCGACCAACGCCGCGTCGGCCGCCTACAACCCGTTACTCGAAGTGCGGCGCGGCCAGTGGGAGGTGCGCGACGTGCAGAACGTCGCCGACGTGCTGGTCGATCCCGAAGGCAGTCTCGAGCGCCGGAACCATTGGGAGAAAACATCGCACTCGCTGCTGGTCGGCGCGATCCTGCACGTCCTCTACGCCGAGCCGGACAAAACCCTCGCCGGGGTGGCCTCGTTCCTCACCGATCCGTCGCGCACGATCGAGCAGACACTTGCGGCGATGATGGCGACGCCGCACCTGGGCGAAGCCGGCGTGCATCCCGTCGTCGCCAGCGCAGCACGCGAGCTGCTGAACAAGTCGGACAACGAGCGATCGGGCGTGCTCAGCACCGCCATGTCGTTCCTCGGGCTCTACCGCGATCCTATCGTCGCGCAGGTCACGCGGGCGTGCCAATGGCGCATATCGGATCTGGTGGAGGGCGAGCGGCCGGCGACGCTCTATCTGGTCGTGCCGCCCAGCGACATCTCGCGCACCAAGCCGCTCATCCGCCTCATCCTCAACCAGATCGGGCGCCGGTTGACCGAGGAGTTGACCCCGAAGGGCAACCGCCATCGCGTGCTCTTGATGCTCGACGAGTTTCCCGCGCTCGGCCGGCTCGACTTCTTCGAGTCCGCACTGGCGTTCATGGCGGGTTATCGCCTCAAGGCGTTCCTGATCGCGCAATCGCTCAATCAGATCGAGAAGGCATACGGGCCGAACAACGCGATCCTCGACAACTGCCATGTCCGTGTGAGCTTCGCCACCAACGACGAGCGAACAGCCAAGCGCGTCTCGGATGCGCTCGGCACCGCGACCGAAATGCGGGCGATGAAGAACTATGCGGGGCACCGCCTGTCGCCGTGGCTCGGGCATCTGATGGTGTCGCGATCCGAGACCGCCCGCCAGCTCCTCACCCCCGGCGAGGTCATGCAGCTCCCGCCAGACGATGAGATCGTGATGGTAGCAGGCGTCCACCCGATCCGGGCGAAGAAGGCGCGCTACTTTCAGGACCGCCGCTTGTCCGAGCGGATCATGGATACGCCCAAGCCGATCGCAAGCGCGGCACGTCCCGATGACTGGACCGGCCGCGCCGCCGCCGCCGACCCGGCCGACGTGGCGCGGATCGTGCGGGCGCAGGAGGACGCGGCCAATGGCGGCCTGCGCCGCGAGCCCGAACTGCCCGAGCATGTCGCCATCGCGCCCGAGACATCGCCGCCGCCGGCGCAGGAGTTTGCGATCGTCGATGACGAGCAGGACGACGCGGCCCGGCAGGCGGCCGTGCGTCGCCGGATGCAGGGCCTCGCGCGGCAGGCGTCGCTCGACCCCGGCGACGGCATCGAACTGTAGGAGGTATCGATGCGAACCCGGCTCAACGTCTATTTCCCGCCCGCGCTCGCCAAGCAGGTTGACGAGTTGGCGATCCGGCGGCGCATCTCGCGCTCGGCGATCGTGGAGGCGGCGGTCGCGTCCTATCTGTCGCCTGACGGCGCCGACCGAATGGAGGCGGCATTCGCCCGTAGGCTAGATCGGCTGTCGCGACAGGTGCAGCGGTTGGAGCGCAACACGGGCCTCTCGACCGAAGCACTGGCGCTGTTCGTCCGATTTTGGCTGTCGGTGACGCCGCCGTTGCCCGACGAAGACCAAGCCGCGGCGCAGGTCAAAGGTCGCAAGCGCTACGAAGGCTTTATCGAGACGCTCGGTCGTCGCTTCGCCAGCGGCAAGAGCTTGCTCGACGAGATTCCCGAAGACGTATGGCCAAAAGCGGCAAGTGATTCGGAGTAAGTAGCGCCGCGACTAGGCGCTGAGGCGGAAGGCCGATCCGCACTCCGTAAGTATCTGCCGCCGCCTCTACTACGCCGCCAGCTTACTGTTGCTCACGGCCCGTTTCTGCCTCTCTTGATGTGCCCCGACAGCCGGGCGGCGGTTCGCCCGGCTCATTTGAGGGGCCGATCCTTGACCGTCCATCCCATCCGTTCCGAGGCCAAGACGCGCGGCGCGCGGATGCTGCGCACCGCGCTCGGGCCTTCGATCGCGGCCTGGCTGGACGACCCCGCCGTCATCGAAGTGATGCTCAATCCGGACGGCCGGCTATGGCTGGACCGGCTCGGCGAGGGGATCAGCGACACCGGCGAGCTGCTGAGTGCGGCGGACGGCGAACGTATCGTCCGCCTGGTCGCGCACCATGTCGGCGTCGAGGTCCATGCACGATCACCGCGCGTCTCCGCCGAGCTGCCCGAAGGCGGCGAGCGGTTCGAGGGGCTGTTGCCGCCCGTCGTCGCCGCGCCGGCCTTCGCGATCCGCAAACCCGCCGTCGCTGTGTTCACGCTCGACGACTATGCGGCCGCTGGGATCATGTCGGCGGTCGATGCCGAGGCGCTGCGCCACGGCGTCCAAACCCGCGCCAATATCCTCGTCGCAGGCGGCACGGGCGCGGGCAAGACTACGCTGGTCAACGCGCTGCTCGCCGAGGTGGCGAAGACCACCGATCGCATCGTCCTAATCGAAGACACGCGCGAGCTGCAATGCGCCGCGCCCAACCTCGTCGCCATGCGGACCAAGGACGGCGTGGTGTCGCTGTCCGAGCTGGTCCGCTCGTCGCTGCGCCTGCGGCCGGATCGCATCCCCATCGGCGAGGTGCGCGGAGCGGAAGCGCTCGACCTCATCAAAGCCTGGGGCACCGGCCATCCCGGCGGCGTCGGCACGATTCACGCCGGCACCTCGCTCGGCGCGCTCCGCCGCATGGAGCAGCTCATCCAGGAGGCCGTCGTCACGGTCCCGCGCGCGCTGATCGCCGAGACCATCGACCTGATCGCCGTGCTGGTCCGGGACGCCCACGGGCGCCGGCTGACCGAGCTGGCCCGCGTCAGCGGGCTCGACCCGGCCACCGGCGATTACCGACTCACTCCGCTTTCCACCACCCAACCGGGAGACCTGCCATGATCCATGCCCTTCGGCGTGGCGCACGCCGCGCCATGCTCGCCGCCACCGCCAGCGTGACCGCGCTCACCGTCTCGGCCCCGGCCCATGCGGGCGGATCGTCGATGCCGTGGGAAGCGCCGCTGCAATCCATCCTCGAATCGATCGAGGGGCCGGTGGCGAAGATCGTCGCGGTCATCATCATTATCGTGACCGGCCTGACCCTGGCGTTCGGCGACACGTCGGGCGGCTTCCGCCGCCTGATCCAGATCGTGTTCGG
>CAZFPW010000178.1:0-5812 GCA_964520765.1 uncultured Novosphingobium sp. | reverse complement strand
GCGCTGCCCTCCGAAGGCAGAGGCCAGAGGTTCGAATCCTCTCGGGTGCGCCATTGCGGTTCGAAACCACGAACGCCTAGCGCCGCCGCTTCTACGCCAGATGCGGCGTTCCCGCCGCGGCGTTTGCTTCATCCAGACACTACCGGTCATAGGCTTCAGCTCCGGCACTCTAAGTGATGGCCCCGCCGCCGGTGTTGGCGGGCGGCGGGGTCATGCTCGGTAATGCGCGTCGAGACTACTCGGCCAGTTCCGGTTCCGCGGGCAATTCACTTGGCGGCTTCGCCGCCATGCCAAGCGCCTTGGCCACACCGGCACCGTAGGCCGGGTCGCAGCGGGTGCAGTTGTCTATGTGGCGCTGCTTGATGAAGTCCGGCGCATCGCCCATGGCGCCCGCCGTGTTGGCGAACAGCGCCTGCTGCTGCGCCGGGCTCATCTGTTGGAACAGCTTGCGCGGCTGGGTGAAGTAATCGTCGTCGTCCTCGCGGTAGTTCCAGAAGTCGGCGTCGCCCCGGATCTTGAGCGGCGGCTCGCGGTATTCGGGCTGGTCCACCCACTGGCCGAAGCTGTTCGGCTGGTAGTGCGGCAGGCCGCCATAGTTGCCGTCGACCCGGCCCTGGCCGTCGCGGTGGTTGCTGAACACCGGGCAGCGGGCGGCGTTGACCGGGATCTGGTGGTGGTTCACCCCCAGCCGGTAGCGTTGCGCGTCGGCATAGTTGAACAGCCGCGCCTGGAGCATCTTGTCGGGCGAGAAGCCGATGCCCGGCGGCACCGTGGAGGGTGCGAAGGCGCTCTGCTCGACGTCCTGGAAGAAGTTCTCCGGGTTGCGGTTCAGCTCGAACTCGCCGACCTCGATCAGCGGATAGTCGGCCTTGTACCACACCTTGGTGAGGTCGAACGGATGGAAGCGATAGGTTTCCGCGTCCGCCTCGGGCATCACCTGGATGAACATCTTCCATTTCGGGAAGTCGCCACGCTCGATCGCGTCGTAGAGGTCGCGCTGGTGGCTTTCGCGGTCGCCGCCGACCAGCGCCGCCGCCTCGGCATCCGTCAGGTTGGCGATGCCCTGCTGGGTCTTGAAGTGGAACTTCACCCAGAACCGCTCGCCCGCCTCGTTCCAGAAGCTGTAGGTGTGGCTGCCGAAGCCGTGCATGTGGCGATAGCTCTTGGGGATGCCGCGGTCGGACATCACGATCGTCACCTGGTGGAAGGCTTCGGGCAGCAGGGTCCAGAAGTCCCAGTTGTTCGTGGCCGAGCGCATGTTGGTCCGGGGATCGCGCTTCACCGCCTTGTTGAGGTCGGGGAACTTGCGCGGATCGCGCAGGAAGAAGACCGGCGTGTTGTTGCCGACCATGTCCCAGTTGCCTTCCTCGGTATAGAACTTCAGCGCGAAGCCGCGGATGTCGCGCTCGGCGTCGGCCGCGCCGCGTTCGCCGGCGACGGTGGTGAAGCGGGCGAACATCTCGGTCTTCTTGCCGACCTCGGAGAAAATCTTGGCGCGGGTGTAGCGGGTGATGTCGTTCGTCACGGTGAAGGTGCCGAACGCGCCGGAGCCCTTGGCGTGCATCCGCCGTTCGGGGATCACCTCGCGCACGAAGTTGGCGAGCTTCTCGTTGAGCCACACGTCCTGCGAGAGCAGCGGCCCGCGGGGGCCGGCGGTGAGGCTGTTCTGGTTGTCGGGCACCGGGGCGCCGAAGGCCGTGGTCAGGTGGGTGACGGGGCACTTGCCGCGATTGAGGGGGCCGCGATCGTTGGGGTTGTCGGACATGCCTGCTCTTCCTTTTCTTTTGTGGTTGCGCCGATTGGGTCTCGTTATTGCAGGAAGGACAATACGCAGTTTTCCTTGTGCGCTTAAGTCGATTAATGCGCAATCACTGATCGTCTTTTGCGATCACTCGTTCCTTTCCGCGAGCCTCTGGCGCGAAAGGCGGGCGCGCCCTATACGCGCGACGAACCGAAAGCGGAGATGGAGGCGGGGTGTACAGCAGGACCAGGTCGTTGATGGCGCGCGGCGCGGCCTTTCTCGGCAGCGAATATGCGATCCTCTGCGGAGCGATGTCGTGGGTGTCGGAGCGCAACCTCGTCGCCGCGATCAGCAATGCCGGAGGCTTTGGGGTGATCGCCTGCGGGGCGATGACGCCCGAGCTGCTCGATGCGGAGATCGCCGCGACCAAGGCCCTGGCCCGCAAGCCGTTCGGCGTGAACCTGATCACGATGCACCCGATGCTGTTCGACCTGATCGCGGTCTGCACCAAGCATGGGGTCGGTCACGTGGTCCTGGCCGGCGGCATCCCGCCCAAGGGCAGCGTCGAGGCGATCAAGGCGGGCGGGGCCAAGGTGATCTGCTTCGCGCCGACCCTCGCGCTCGGCAAGAAGCTGCTGCGCTCGGGTGCCGACGCGCTGGTGATCGAAGGCCATGAGGCCGGCGGCCACATCGGCCCGGTCGCGACTTCGGTGCTGGCCCAGGAAATCCTGCCCGCGCTGGCGGAGGAGCATCTCGTCTTTGTCGCCGGCGGGATCGGCCGGGGCGAGGGGATCGCTGGCTATCTGGAGATGGGGGCGGCCGGGGTCCAGCTCGGCACCCGCTTCGCCTGCGCCACCGAATCCATCGCCCATCCCGATTTCAAGAAGGCCTTCTTCCGCGCCTCGGCCCGCGACGCCGTGGCCAGCGTCCAGGTCGACCCGCGCCTGCCGGTGATCCCGGTCCGCGCGCTGCGGAACAAGGGCACCGAGGAGTTCACCGCCAAGCAGCTCGAAGTCGCCAAGCTGCTCGACGAGGGCAAGGTCGACATGGGCGAGGCCCAGCTCCAGATCGAGCACTTCTGGGCCGGCGCGCTGCGCCGCGCGGTGATCGACGGCGATGTCGAGAACGGCTCGATCATGGCCGGGCAGTCGGTCGGCATGGTCACCAGGGAAGAGCCCGTCTCCGAGATCATCGCCGAGCTGCTGGGCGAGAGCGAAGCCGCGCTGGCGCGGCGCTGAGGGCCGAGGGGAACGATGTCCGAAATCCAGATCCTGACCCTGTCCTGCGGCGACCGCACCGGGATCACCGCGCGGGTGACGGGCTATCTCTTCGACAAGGGCTGCAACATCATCGAGGCCCAGCAGTTCAACGACCTCGATGGCGGTGAGTTCTTCATGCGCGTGGCCTTCGCCCCGGGCCCGGCCGACCCGGAGGCGATCCGCGCCGGCTTCGTCCCGCTCGCGGCGGAGTTCGGCATGCGCTGGAACATGCGCAGCCGCGACAAGGCGCGCAAGGTGCTGCTGCTGGTGAGCAAGTTCGACCATTGCCTGGCCGACCTGCTCTATCGCCTGCGGATCGGGGAACTGCCGATGGAGGTGGTCGGCATCGTCTGCAACCACCCGCGCGACGTGCTGACCCATTCGGCGATCGGGGACATCCCGTTCCACCACCTGCCGATCGCCAAGGACACCAAGGAGGCGCAGGAAGCCCAGATCCGCGAGTTGGTGCGCGAAACCGGGGCCGAGCTGGTCGTGCTGGCGCGCTACATGCAGATCCTCTCAGACGAGATGGCGGCCTTCCTCTCGGGCCGGTGCATCAACATCCACCACTCGTTCCTGCCGGGCTTCAAGGGCGCCAAGCCCTATCACCAGGCCCATGCCCGGGGCGTGAAGATGATCGGCGCCACCGCGCACTATGTCACCGCGGACCTCGACGAAGGGCCGATCATCCATCAGGATGTCGAGGCGATCACCCATGCCGACCGCCCCGACGACCTCGTCCGCAAGGGCCGCGACATCGAGCGGCGGGTGCTGGCCGAGGCGGTGCGGCTGCACCTGGAGGACCGGGTGCTGCTCAACGGCAGCCGGACCGTGGTGTTCAGGAGCTGAGGAAGGGAGAACGGCGATGGCGGTGAAGGGGCTGGACCACGTCAACATCATCGCCGCCGATCTCGACGAGACGACGCGGTTCTACGAGAGCGTCCTGGGCTTCAAGTACGGCGGCAGGCCGAGCGAGATGAACTTCGCCGGCGGCTGGTTCTATGACGAGAACGAGCGGCCGATCATCCATGTGATGACCTATGATCCCGCGCGCCATGGGGCGCAGGAGCGGCGGGGTATGCCGACCGGCTCGATCGACCATGTGGCCCTGGCCTGCGAGGGCTTCGCCGGGATGGTGCGGCGCTGCGAGGAGCTGGGCGTCGCGCATCGCATCAATGATCGCAAGTATGGGGATTTGCGGCAGATTTTCATCACCGATCCCAACAATGTGACGCTGGAGCTGAACTTCCTGGGCGATTGAAGGGCGGTGTTAACCAAACCTTCGGCCTTGCCGTGCTAGGGCCCGCGCCCTGGGAAAAGGGAGCGGGCGGATGGCTTTGGATGCGGCCCTGGCGGAACTGGACGGAATCCTGCGCGAGGTTCAGGCCTCGCCCCGGCTCAACGGGGCCGAGCGGGTGAGGCTGGTGATCGAGGTGCGATCGCGAATCGTCGCGCAAATCGCCGCGCTTTACAATGGCTTGGGGGCCGATCCCCGGCTCCAGGGATCGCCCGCGCTGGCCCGGGAATTCGCCGACCGGCTGGGTGCGCTGCGGCTCAGGATGGCCGAGCTTCAGGCCCGGTGGCGGATGTCCGACCTGACCGAGAAGTTCGAGCTGTATGCCGTGGAATCCCGCCCCGTGGTCGAGGCCATCGCCGAATTCGTCGCCTGGGCGCGGCAGGCGCGCCGCGCCGCCTGAGCCCATTTCCGGGCAGCCAGTAGGCGACCTCGCGGCACCGGGCCGCGTCCTCCGGTGTTCGTGCGGAGGCCAGTGAGGCCACTATCGTCCGTCGCCGCCCGTTGACCTGATGGGCCTGACCTTGCAGGCTGTCGCCGAGGGCTCGGGGACAAGCTGAGAGGCAAGACGCATGTGCGATGACCATACCGCGGCCGACAACGACGCCGCCCTCGCCGCCGCCGCCGGCGCGCGGGGCATGAGCCGGCGCGAGTTCGCGGCGATGAGCGCGGCCGCCGCCGTGGCGAGCTATGCCTCGCTGGCCCAGGCCGCCGCGCCCGCCCTGGCCGAGCGCATGGTCGAGGTGCCGACGCCGGACGGCACGGCCGACGCCTTCTTCGTCCATCCGGCGCAAGGCAGGCATCCCGGCGTGATCCTGTGGCCCGACGTGCTGGGCCTGCGCGAGGTTAAGAAGGCGATGGCCCGCCGCCTGGCCGGGGCCGGCTATGCGGTCCTCGTGGTGAACCCCTATTACCGCGCCTTCAAGGGCGAGCTGGGGCTGGACTTCTCCGGCTTCCGCACGCCCGAAGGGCAGGCCCGGCTCGGCCCGGCGCGGGCCGGCCTCACGCCCGAGGCGATCACCCGCGACGGGGCGGCCCATGCCGCGTTCCTCGACCAGCAGGCGGCGGTCGACACGGCGCGCGGCATCGGCACCCAGGGCTATTGCATGGGCGGGCCGTTCACGGTGCGCACGGCGGCGGCCGCGCCCGGCCGGGTCAAGGCGGCGGCGAGCTTCCACGGCGGCGGGCTGGTCACCGCCGAGCCCGACAGCCCGCACCGCCTGCTGCCCGCGACCCAGGCGGCCTACCTGATCGCCGTCGCCAGGAACGACGACGCCCGCGCGCCGGCCGACAAGGACGCCTTCAAGGCCGCCGCCGATGCGGCCGGCCGCCCGGCCGAGGTGGAGGTCTATCCCGCCGACCACGGCTGGTGCGTGCCGGACTCTCCCGCCTATGACGCGGCCGAGGCGGATCGCGCCTGGGCGCGGCTGCTGGCGCTCTACGCCAGGCTTTAGGCGGGCTCGGTCCCCCTCCTCTTCAGAGGAGGGGCTAGGGGTGGTGGCGATGCGGCACGCATCG
>CAZFPW010000177.1:0-5953 GCA_964520765.1 uncultured Novosphingobium sp. | reverse complement strand
GAAGACGCCGCCAAGCCGATCGCTAAGACTATCGAACATGCGTCCGGTCACTCCAAGAAACACATTTGGCCAAAGCCAAAAACGCCGGCGGACGAAACCTCGTCAGCCAGCGTGCGGTCGGTTCACTTCCCAAAGCCTTGCGGCAGCGGGATATAGTGAGATTTGATTCAGGTCGGACCGTTCACCCGGCGTGGACCAGATCTCACTGATAAGGAATGGTGGAGCCTAGCGGGATCGAACCGCTGACCTCCTGCATGCCATGCAGGCGCTCTCCCAGCTGAGCTAAGGCCCCGTATCCATTCATCGGCACGTCCTGGGAAGACCGTGCCGCCTTGCCTCTCGGCTCGGGAGGTCGCCCTCTAGTGGCGCGTCCCGAGCTTGGCAAGAGGGTTATTTCACTTCAATCAGCTCTCGTGCTCGTCGTCGTCGTGACTGGTCACGCCGAGATCGTCGTCACCGCCCAGATCGACGTCGTTGTCCGGCGAATCGCCGTCCTCGTCGATGTCCAGATCCTCTTCGGCCAGGTCGGTGTCGGCCTGCTCCTCGGGCTTCTTGATCTCCTCGTAGGGAATCGGCTGCTTCGACTTGAGCACCGGGTCCGGGTGCCAGGCATAGCTGCATTCGATGCAGGTAACCGGGTCGTCCTTGCCCAGATCGTAGAAGCGGGTGCCGCATTTCGGGCAGCCGTGCTTGGCGCCCCATTCAGGCTTGACCATGAAAATCCCTCGATGCTGCCCGCCACTGGCGGCGGGCTGAAACCGTAGCGTTGATGGTGACGAACCCGCCCCAAGGCAAGCCCGTCCCACAACAGGCGGCGCGCCTTGCCATAGCGGGCGGGCGCTGTCAAAAGCCGCGCGTTTCCCCCGTCACCCCGCCAGCGAAAGCCGCCCAAGGAGCCGTTCCCGCGTGAGCCATTCCGATCCCGCCACCATGAGCCCCCGCCGCTTCCTGCCGGCCGGTCCCCTGCGCGGACGGATTCGCGTGCCGGGCGACAAGTCCATCAGCCACCGCGCGATCATGCTTTCCGCGCTCGCAGTGGGCGAAAGCCGGATCACCGGCCTGCTGGAAGGCGAGGACGTGCTGGCGACCGCCGCCGCGATGCGGGCGATGGGGGCCGATGTCCAGCGCACCGGCCCCGATGAGCACGGTGGGGGCGCCTGGACCGTCCATGGCGTCGGCGTGGGCGGGCTGCTCCAGCCGCAGGCGGCGCTCGACATGGGCAATTCGGGCACCTCGACGCGGCTGCTCATGGGCCTGGTCACCAGCCATGCCATCGCCGTGACCTTCGTGGGCGACGCCAGCCTTTCCAAGCGCCCCATGCAGCGGGTGATCGAACCGCTCTCCCGCATGGGGGCGGACTTCACCGCCAGTCCCGGCGATACCCTGCCGCTGATGCTGCGCGGCGCCTCCCCCGCCGTGCCGATCGAATATCGCCTGCCGGTGCCATCCGCCCAGGTAAAGAGCGCCGTCCTGCTCGCCGGGCTCAACACGCCGGGAATCACCACCGTGATCGAGCCGATCCCCACCCGCGATCATTCGGAACGCATGCTCCAGGGTTTCGGCGCCGACCTGACGGTCGAGGAAGGCCCGGACGGCACGCGGACCATCAGGCTGCGCGGCGAGGCCGAACTCAAGCCGCAGCAGATCGACGTGCCGGGCGACCCTTCTTCAGCCGCGTTCTTCATCGTCGCGGCCCTCATCGTGCCGGGCAGCGAGCTTACGATCGAGAACGTCGGCCTGAACCCCACCCGCGCCGGCCTGATCGAGGTGCTGCGCCAGATGGGCGGCGATATTGCCGAAATCAATCCGCGCCTCGTCGGCGGAGAGCCGGTGGCCGACCTTGTGGTCAGGCATTCGCCGCTGCGGGGGATCGAGGTCGATCCCGCCGTCGTGCCGAGCATGGTCGACGAATTCCCCGCCCTGTTCGTCGCCGCCGCGCTCGCCGAAGGGCGCACCGTGACCTCCGGCCTCGAAGAGCTGCGGGTCAAGGAATCCGACCGCATCTCGGTCATGGCCGCCGCGCTTTCGCTGGCCGGGGCGCGGGTCAAGGAAACCGATGACGGCATGATCATCGACGGCACCGGCGGAGAGCCGCTGGAGGGCACCGATCATCGCGGCGCGCCCGTCGCCACGCACCTCGACCACCGCATCGCCATGTCGATGGCCGTCGCCGGCCGCGCCAGCTACCACGGGGTGGAGGTCGACGATACGCGGCCGATCGCCACCAGCTTTCCGCAGTTCGAAGCCCTGCTGGACGGGCTGACAGCATGATCCTGCCGATCGGCTCCCTGGCGGCAAACATCGCCGGTTTCGCCGGCATGGCCTGCATCATCTTCGCCTATGCCTATACGACGGGGAAGGCGCGGCCGAACCCGTTCATCCAGCACGGCGTGAACCTGCTCGGCGCGGCCTTGCTGACGATCTCGCTGCTGGTGAATCTCAATCCGGCGTCGCTGGTGCTCGAATTCTTCTGGGCGGCGATCGCGATCTGGGGGCTGGTCAAGGCGTTTCGGGCGCGGGGCACAGCGGCATGATCGTCGCGGTCGACGGCCCGACGGCTTCGGGCAAAGGCACTATCGCCAAGGCGCTCGCCGCGCATTTCGGCCTGCCCCATCTCGATACCGGGCTGCTCTACCGCGCGGTGGGCTGGCAGTGCTTCCTCGACGGCGGCAACCCGGACGAGCCGGCCGATGCGCTGGCCGCCACGAGCTTTCCCGACGCCCTGCTCTCGGACCCGGAACTGCGTTCCGAGGCGACCGGCGGGCTGGCGAGCCGGGTCTCGATCCACCCGACGGTGCGCCAGGCGCTGTATCAACGCCAGCGCACCTTCGCGACGCAGCCGGGGGGCGCGGTCCTGGACGGGCGGGACATCGGCACGGTCATCGCCCCCGAAGCGGAAGTGAAGCTGTTCGTCACCGCCAGCGTCCCGGCGCGGGCGCAGCGGCGCTTTCTCGAGATGCAGGCGCGCGGCGAGCGAACCACCCTGGCCGAGATCGAAGGCGATCTCGCCGCCCGCGACCGCCGCGACGCGACCCGCGCCGCCGCGCCGCTGGTTGCCGCGGAGGACGCGATCGTGCTGGACACCTCGCCGCTGAACCGCGACGAAGCCATTGCCCGCGCGATCGCGCTGGTCGAACTGAAAACGCAAACTGCACGGAACGGATCGTGAAACGAGCGCTTGCCTTGGCCATCTTCGCCCTTGCCGCCGCCTCGGCCCCGGCAATGCTGGAAGCCGGGACCGCCAGGCCGGGCCTGTCCGCCGGCGCCGCGCGCGGCCTGGCCTTCGCCCAGATGCGGTGCGCGGCCTGCCACGGCGTCACGGTCGACGCGAGTTCACCCAATCCCGAGGCGCCGCCGTTCGAGGACGTGGCCAACCGCACCGGCCTCACCCAAGGAACGATGCGGGAATTCCTGCGCGATTCGCACAACTATCCCGAGGCGATGAACTTCACCGTCGAGCCGGCGCAGGTGAACGACCTCGCGGCCTACTTCGTCAGCCTGCGGCGGCGGGGATACCGTCCGGGTATCTAGGCCGCGTCGCGCTTGAAGCCCAGCAGGACGTTCCCTTCGGTCGACAGGTAGTTGCGCTTGTAGTCGAAACGCGGCGCGTCGGCGAAGATCAGGTAATAGTACTTCATCTGCTCCGACCACCAATAGCCTGGGCAGTTGTCCCCCTGGCGCTTCGGATCGGTGGTCACATTCGACAGGCCGGTATAGCCGTAGCGGGTCTTGTGCCACCGCTTCATCGCCAGATAGTGCTGCCGGGTAAGCTCACGCCAGCGCTCCTGGCCGTCGAGCAGCCAGAGGTTGAAGCAGGCATCCGCAAACTCCGGGCGCAGCGCATTGCTGGCCTGGGTCGCCCTGGCCCGGGCGTAATCGTACTGCTCGGGCAGGACGCCGAAGCGGTCCTGCACCTTGGCCCAGGCTTCCGTATAGGCGGCCCCTTCCTTCGCGGCCCCGCCCTGCGCCAGCAAGCCGCCATAGAAGGCGGCGAGCACGTCCTGCTTGGTGCTGACCACCCGGCCGCTCTCAAAATCGACGTCGGCGAACCATAGCGAACCGTCCCGCCAGACCTGCTGGTGCTTGAGGATCGCGGCGGTGCAGACCTCGTACATCCGCTTGAACTCCGCATCCTCGAGGAGCTGCCAGGAGTCCCACAGATATTCGTAATAGCTGTCACCCAGCGAGCCGACCGTCGCGGTCTTCGACTTCCACTTTCCGGTCAGCACGTCGATCTTCGTCGCCAGGAGATCGAGCTTCGAACGCCGCTCGAACACCGCGACCGCCGCCTTGCGCGTGGCCTCGCCATAGCGGGGATCGCCGGTCAGCCGGCTCAGCGTGCCCCATTCCGGCAGGAAAGTGCCGATCTCGGCCGGGCTCAAGGCGCTCTCGCGGCGCGCGCCGGTGCGCAGGTTGATGAACCGCCAGGGCATTCCCGTCGGGGTATCAAAGGCCGGCAGCAGCCGGTCGGCAAGATCCCTGGCCTTGGCCAGCAGGACTGCGTCGCCCGAGGCATGATGGGCCGAGAGCAGCCCGCCGATCAGCCGGATCGAGGTTTCGAAAACCGAAACCTCGCCGTCGACGTCGAAGTCCAGGCTCTCCCGCACCCAGGCGACGCCCTCGCCGAATTCGCGGTCGAGGCCCATCACCCACAGCGTGTCGAGCGCCTCGACGATGCTGAGGCCCAGGTGTCCGTTCCTGAGCGGAAAGCTCGAATAGCCGCCGCTGACCGGCTTGATCTCGTCCTTGCCCCAGGCTCGCTGGCGGTAATTGTCCCAGGCCCAGGCCATCTCGGCCTTCACGTCTTCGGCCAAGGCCTTCCAATCGGCTGTCGCCGCCCCGTCTGCGGCCGGTAGGGCGGACCCTGCCATAAGCGCCGTTCCGCCCGCCATCACCGCGCGCCTGGTAATTCGCATCTCGTCCATTCCCCGCCAACGCTTCCGGCCACGATACGATCCATCGTGGCAAAGCTCCAGTTCCGGCTTTCCGTGGGAAATACTTGCTTTTCCGCTGCTCTTCCCATAAGCGCCGCCGGTCCCGAAGGCTATGCCCGCGGGGCGCCGCGAACGGCATTCGGCCCTCGCGGCTGTTCGGCCCCTTTTGGCCCGTTCGTCGCAATGGTGCGGCAGCGGAGAAAGACCGGCGGATTAAACCGCCTGGCCGGAAACATCGACTGAAGGAACTCGAATGGCCTCTGCAGCCAATCCGACGCGCGACGATTTCGCCGCGCTGCTCGACGAATCCCTGGGTGGCGCCGCCACCGGCGGCTTTGAAGGCCGCGTGGTGAAGGGCACCATCACCGCCATCGAAAACGACAAGGCCGTCATCGACGTCGGTCTCAAGAGCGAGGGCCGCGTCGCCCTGCGCGAATTCGCCATGCCCGGCCAGCCGCACGGCCTTTCGGTCGGCGATGAGGTCGAGGTCTATGTCGACCGCGTCGAGAACGCCGACGGCGAAGCCATGCTCAGCCGCGATCGCGCCCGCCGCGAAGCCGCCTGGGACAAGCTCGAGAACGAGTTCGGCGAAGGCAAGCGCGTCGAGGGCGTGATCTTCGGCCGCGTCAAGGGCGGCTTCACCGTCGACCTCGATGGCGCCGTGGCCTTCCTGCCCGGCTCGCAGGTCGACATCCGTCCGGTCCGCGACGTCCAGCCGCTGATGGACCTGCCCCAGCCCTTCCAGATCCTCAAGATGGACCGCCGCCGCGGCAACATCGTCGTCTCGCGCCGCGCCGTCCTCGAAGAGACCCGCGCCGAGCAGCGTTCGGGCCTGATCCAGAACCTCGCCGAAGGCCAGATCATCGACGGCGTCGTCAAGAACATCACCGACTACGGCGCCTTCGTGGACCTGGGCGGCATCGATGGCCTGCTGCACGTCACCGACATGAGCTGGAAGCGCGTTTCGCACCCGTCGCAGGTTGTGGAAGTCGGCCAGGAAGTCGAAGTCCAGATCATCA
>CAZFPW010000176.1:0-5982 GCA_964520765.1 uncultured Novosphingobium sp. | reverse complement strand
GCGCGGACATTCGCCCCAAGCTCCCTGGACCTGGCGGAGAAGGCATCGCGTGGCCTTCGACAAGCTCAGGCCGAGCGGGGCTTGGGAATGGTTCCGGCTCACGAACGGAACGACTGATGGAAGACGCAGCCCTTCTTGCCCTGGCCGACCGGATGCTCTGGGTCACGGCGCTCGTCGCCGCCCCGGTGCTGCTGTCCGCGCTGGCCGTCGGCCTCGTCGTCGGCCTGGTCCAGGCGGCGACCTCGGTCAACGAGCAGACGCTCACCTTCGTGCCCAAGCTGATGATCACCGCGCTGGTGCTCGTCCTGTTCGGCGGGGCGATGATGGCGCTGATCGGGGATTTCGCGACCGAGATCTTCGCCCAGATCGCCCGGGGCGGCGTCGCAAGGTGATCGCTCTCGACTTCGGTTTCGGCCAGCTCGAGGCCGAATTCTGGCGCTGGATGTTCGTGATGACGCGGATCGGCGCGGCCATGCTCGCCGCCCCGATCTTCGGCGCGAGCGGCGTGCCGATGCAGGTGCGCGTCGCCGTGACCGGCGCCGTCGCCGCGCTGGTCTGCGCCTGGACCGACGTGGCCGCCCCGGCCGCCCTGCTTTCCGCCAACGGCATCCTGTGGGTCGCGGGCGAGGTGGTGGTCGGCCTGGCGCTGGGCTTCGTGCTCCAGCTCACCTTCGCCGCGCCGCTGATCGCGGCCGAGGTGATCGGCGGCGGCATGGGCATGTCGATGGCCTCCGCCGCTGACCCCAACACCGGCGCCCATTCGACCGCGCTCGGCCAGTATTTCACCGTCGTCCTGACCCTGATCTTCCTCGCGCTCGGCGGCCATTTGCAATGGCTGGACCTGGTGGTGCAGAGCTACCAGACCTTCCCGCCGGGCGAGACCTGGCTCGGCCCCGACCGGATCGAGGGCATCGCCGCCTTCGGCTCGACCATGTTCCTCACCGCCGTCGCCATCGCCCTGCCGGTCACGCTGGTCCTGCTGGTGGTCCAGCTCGTGGCCGGCGTGCTGAGCCGCTCGGCCCCGGCGCTCAATCTCTTCGCGCTCGGCCTGCCGGCCGGCGTCCTGGCCGGCATCGCCGCGCTGATCATCTCGGCTCCGGTCCTGGCCGACCAGTTCGCCGACCTCACCGCCCAGGCGGTCCGCCAGACCGGGGAGGTCGTCACCCGATGAGCGAGAGCGCCGGCGAAAAGAATCTCGCCCCAACCGAAAAGCGCCTCAAGGACGCCGTCAAGAACGGCGACATCCTGCGCTCGGTCGATCTCGGCACGGCGGTGGCCGTGCTGATCGGCGCGGCCTGGCTGCAGTTCGCCGGGCCGTGGATGCTCAAGGTGATGACCGAGACGGTGCGCGCCGGCTTCATCTGGAACCGCGCCGACCTCGACGATTTCTCGCCCGGCCGGCTGATGCTGGGCATCGGCATGCTGGTCCTGCCGCCGGTGCTGACCCTGGGCGGGGCGGTGATCCTCGGCGCGCTGGCCGCGCAGCTCGGCATGGGGCAGGGCGGCTTCGTCGGCGGGAACCTCAAGCCCAAGGGCTCGCGCCTCAATCCCCTGAACGGGCTCAAGCGGATGTTCGGGCCGAACGGCCTGATCGAGATCGGCAAGGGCATTCTCAAGGTCACGCTGCTCGGCGCGCTGGTCTATGCCTGGTCGCGCGGCAAGCTGGCGGAGATCACCCAGCTCGGCCGGGGCGACCTGTCGGGCCAGCTCGCCTATGCCTGGGCCTCGCTCAGCTCGCTGCTGTTCTACCTTGCCGCCGGCCTCGTGGTCATCGCCATGGTCGACTATCCGGTGCAGTGGGTCCGCCGCTTCATGCGCCTGCGGATGAGCCAGCAGGAAATGCGCGACGAGCACAAGGAGGCCGAAGGCTCGCCGGAGAAGAAGCAGGCGATCCGCCAGCGCCAGCGCCAGATCGCGATGGGCGGCGTCGCCCAGGCCATGCGCGAGGCGCAGTTCGTCATCACCAACCCGACGCACTTCTCGGTCGCCATCGCCTATGATCCGGCGATCGCCCCGGCCCCGATCGTGCTCGCCAAGGGGCGCGGCGAAAAGGCCCTGGCGATGCGCGAGCTGGCCGCCGAGTTCGAGGTGCCGGTGCTCGAATATCCGGCGCTGGCCCGCTCGATCTACTACACCACGCGCGAGCGTCAGGTGATCCGCGAGGAGCTGTATTCGGCCGTCGCCGGGGTGCTGGCCTTCGTCTTCTCGCTCAAGCGGGGCGAGCGGTCGCAGCGTCCGGTGGTCGATGTCCCGGTCGCCCTGCGCTTCGACGCGGAAGGCCGGCTCGATGCCGCCGCACGGGCTTAATCGTCGCGGGAAAGGGCCGTTCTAAGCGTCATGGCTACCACCACCTCCTCCACCGCGACGCAATCGCTCGTCACCGCGCTCGGCGGGGGCAGCGGCATCGACATGACGGCCCTGGCGAACAACCTCGCCGTGGCGCAGTTCGCCGGCAAGACCGACCGGCTGGCCGCGAAGTCGGAAACGCTGCAAAAGCAGATCTCGACCGCCTCCAGCCTCAAGTCCGGGCTGCTCACCCTGGCCAGCTCGCTGGGCGAGCGGGTGCGCGCGGGCGATCTTTCGCCGCAGCCGCAGGTGGCCAACAGCGCCGTCGCCAGCGGCACGCTGACCGGCACGGCGCGGCCCACCGGCACCTATTCGCTGGAGGTCGACCGGCTCGCCACGGGCCAGACCCTGGCGAGCGGAGCCTTCGCCGCGAGCACCTCCACGGTCGGCGCGGGCACGCTGACGCTGCGCTTCGGCACGGTCGGCGGGGGCAGCTTTGCCGAGGACGCCGCCCACGCGGCGGTCGACATCACGATTCCGGCGGGCGCGACCCTGGCCGACGCCGCCAAGGCGATCAACGCGTCCGGCTCGGGCGTCACGGCCTATGTCGCCAACACCACCGAGGGCGCCAAGCTGGTGCTCAAGGGGCCCGAGGGCGCGGCCAACGGCTTCATCCTGGAAGCGGGCGACC
The DNA here is from genome assembly GCA_964520765.1 of uncultured Novosphingobium sp. Lineage (GTDB taxonomy): Bacteria > Pseudomonadota > Alphaproteobacteria > Sphingomonadales > Sphingomonadaceae > Novosphingobium. The sequence continues at coordinate 3,005 of CAZFPW010000176.1, read as the reverse complement.
CCAGCCTCTCGGCGCTGGCCTGGGAACCCGCCTCGGGCGATGCGGCCCGCCTGCTGGCCGGCGCCGGCAATGCCGAGTTCAAGATCGACGGCCTGGCGATGACCTCCAAGACCAACAAGGTGGTCGAGGCCGTGCCGGGCGTGACCCTGACGCTCACCGCGACGAATGCCGGCGCGCCGACGCGGCTCGGCTTCGCCGATCCCAGCGCGGCGATCAGCAGCACGATGCAGGATCTCGTCGCCGTGCTCAACGAGATCGCCTCGGCCCTCGTCACCGCGACCAATCCGATGACCGGCGAGCTGGCCCGCGACAGCGGCGCCCTGGCGCTCAAGCGGACCTTCTCGGGGCTGGGCACCGTGGTGGTCATGCCCAATGCGCCCGTGGGCACCCCGCGCACGCTGAGCGACCTCGGCCTCTCGATCCAGCGCGACGGCACCTTCACGCTCGACGCCAAGCGGCTCGAGGATACGCTCAAGGCCAATCCGGACGCCGCCGCGGCGATGTTCACCAACGGCCTCTACGGCGTCTATGCGACGATCGACGGCATCGCCCGCAAGGCCACGACCGCGACCGATCCCGGCTCGCTCGGCGGCTCGATCGCGCGCTATGGCAAGCAGCAGATCAGCGTGGCCCAGGACCAGGAAAAGATCGCGGACAAGCAGGAGGCCCTGCGCGCCCAGCTCACCGTGCGCTTCGCGGCGGCGGACACCCGGATCGGCGTGTCCAAGTCGACCCTGACCTTCCTGCAGAACCAGATCGCCGCCTGGAACAAGAGCAACGACTGATGCTGGCGCAGCGCAACCCCCAGGAAGCCTACCGCCGGGTCGATTTCGACGCGCGGGTCGCCTCGGCCAAGCCGGGCGAGCTGGTCGTGCTGTGCCTGGAGCAGTTCATCACGGCGACGGGCAGCGCCCTCGTCGCGCACGAGCGGCAGAACAACGCGCTCAAGAGCCAGGCGATGACCCGGGCCATGGCGGCGCTGACCGCGCTGCAGATGGGCATCGACGGCGGCGGCGGCATGGCCGCGACGCTCGGCCAGTTCTACGGCGCGGCGCGCAAGGTCCTGCTCGACAGCGTCCTGACCTTCGACGCCGCCAAGGTGAGCGCGGTGCGCCAGGATTTCATCGACGTCGCCCGCGCCCTGTCGGCCTCCACCCAGCCCGCGTGACGCGATCTGAGCGATTCCATCCGTTTCCGATTGAAATGCGAGCAGAATCCGAAGCAACTCCATGTTTTCCCCTAGGCGAATCTTGCTAAGGGATAACCATGAGAGAAATTTCGAAGATTTACCTCGTGGACGGCGACATGCGGCGCCGCGCAAGTATTTCTCACTGTCTTTCGCAGTGCAATATTCACGTCGATCCTTACGAGAACGTATCGGAACTGCGCGGACACATGTCGGAGTTCGGAATCGTTCTCGTCCATGACGACAAGGATGAAATAGCCAGGGCCATCGATTGCATGGCCGAGGCCGGAAATTGGCTGCCGGTCATCGGCTTTGCGGAAAAGCCCGATCCCCGCGCCGTGGCCCGGGCGATCCATTACGGCGCGATCGACTATCTGGCCTGGCCCTTTGCCGAGGACGAGGTCGTCAGCATCATCGCCGACGCCGCGGCCATGGCCGAAACCGTGGGTAACCGCCGCAACCGCGAATATATGGCGCGCAAGCGCGTCGACCGCCTCAGCAAGCGGGAGCGCGAGGTGCTGCTCTCGGTCGCCAACGGCCTGTCGAGCCAGAAGATCGCGGAGCAGCTCGCCATCAGCCCGCGCACGGTGGAGATCCACCGCTCGAACATGCTGAACAAGATGGGCGCGAACAATACGTCCGAGGCGATCCGCTTCGCGGTCGAGGCGGATTTCATCGTCTAGGATTCCGTCCGACCCTGATCGAATCGTCATCCGTCATGCTGAACTCGTTTCAGCATCCACGGTGCTCCCGTGCCGATAGCGCGACGGTCGCGAAAGAGGGCAGGCGTTGCACCATGGACCCTGAAACGAGTTCAGGGTGACGATGAGGGACGCATGGTTCAATCCAGGTCAGACGGACTCTAGGAAGAGGCGCCTGCCCTAGCTCCGCACCACGCAGCGGAAGCCCACGTGGCTGGTCGTGGTGTCGATCGGCTGCGGGTGCCGCGCCGCCGGGCGATAGCGCTGGCAATAGGATTCGGCGCAGAGGTGCGAGCCGCCCTTGAGCACCTTGCGCGGCGTCTTTCCCGAGGCGCCCTTGCGGTCCATGCTGGCGGCGCGGGTGGCGCCGCGCGGGTTGGCGGGCACGCAGCAATGACCGGGGCGCTTCTTCTCGATCCGGGGCAGGGCGTACCAGTCCTCGGTCCATTCCCAGACGTTGCCGATCAGGTCGTAGAGGCCATAGCCGTTGGGCGCGAAGCTCCGCACCGGGGAGGTGCGCAGCCAGCCGTCGGCCAGCGTGTTGCCGTGGGGGAACGGCCCCTGCCAGTAGTTCGCCTGGGGCTGGCCGTCGGGCTCGAACGCGTCGCCCCAGGCATAGTCCGACCCGTCCAGCCCGCCGCGCGCGGCGAATTCGAACTCGGCCTCGGTCGGCAGGGCCTTGCCGGCCCAGCGGGCATAGGCCTCGGCGTCGCAATGGGCGACGTGGACAACCGGATGGTCCTCCAGCCCGTCGAGGCTGGTGTCGGGGCCGAGCGGGTGGCGCCAGTCGGCGCCGAAGCGGAAGCTCCACCAGGCGAGCGATTGCAGGTCCACCGGCCCCGGCGTCGGCTCGAACACCAGCGATCCGGCCCGGGCCATGTCGCCCGGCATGCCCGGATAGTCGCGCGGATCGGGCGCGATCTCGGCGAAGGTGACATGGCCGGTCGCGGCGACGAAGCGGGCGAACTGGGCGTTGGTCACGGGCGTCTCGTCGATCCAGAACGGGTCGACGCGGACTTTTCGGACCGGCGCTTCCTCGGGATAGAACCCCTCCGCGCCCATGGCGAAGACGCCGCCGTCGAGCCGGATCATCCCGGCGTGGAGATCGTGCGGAGCGG
>CAZFPW010000175.1:0-5995 GCA_964520765.1 uncultured Novosphingobium sp. | reverse complement strand
CCGCGTTCGAGGCGGACGACAGCCAGGGCTGCGTCGTCCTGACCGGCGCGGGCGAGAAGGCCTTCGCGGCCGGCGCCGATATTGCCGAGATGGCCGAGATGGAGGCTACCGAGTTCTACACCCGCGCCTTCTTCGACGGCTGGCAGAAGGATATCGCGCTCAAGAGCCGCAAGCCTTGGATCGCTGCGGTCAACGGCTTCGCGCTGGGTGGTGGTTGCGAGCTGGCGATGATGGCCGACATGATCATCGCCTCCGAAAAGGCGAAATTCGGCCAGCCGGAGATCAAGCTCGGCGTCGCGCCCGGCATGGGCGGCACCCAGCGCCTGACTCGCGCGATCGGCAAGGCCAAGGCGATGGACCTGTGCCTGACCGGCCGGATGATGGATGCGGCCGAGGCCGAGAAGTCTGGCCTGGTCGCCCGCGTCCTGCCGGCCGAGGGCTTCCTCGACGCCGTGCTCGCCATCGCCGCGGAGATCGCCGCCATGCCGCGCGTCGCCGCGCTGGTGAACAAGGAAATGGTCAACGTCGCCTTCGAGACCGTGCTGGAGCAGGGCCTGCTCTACGAACGCCGCGCCTGGCAGATCCTCGCCGCGACGGAGGACAAGACGGAAGGCATGAAGGCTTTCGTCGAGAAGCGCCCGGCAGTCTGGCAGGGCAAGTGACGACCCCGTCATCCCGGGCTTGACCCGGGATCGCTGGCCTCATCGATGCAAGGTTCAGCCAAGACGCCAGCGGTCCCGGGTCAAGCCCGGGACGACGACGAACAGAGGAGACCTCGCATGAAAATCGCCTTCATCGGCCTCGGCAACATGGGCGGCGGGATGGCCGCGAACCTGGTCAAGGCCGGGCATGCCGTCCGCGCTTTCGACCTCGCGGCCGAGGCGCTGGAGAAGGCGAAGGGCAACGGCTGCGAGACCTTCGGCACCGTTCGCGAGGCGGTGCAGGGCGTCGATGCGGTGGTCTCGATGCTGCCCAACGGCGGGATCGTCAAAAGCGTCTACAGCGCCGACGTGATCGGCCAGGCGCCGGCCGGCGCGCTGTTCCTCGATTGCTCGACCATCGACGTCGCCACGGCCCGCGAAGTGGGCGAGGCGGCGAAGGCGGCGGGCTACGAGATGGTCGACGCGCCCGTCTCCGGCGGGATCGCGGCGGCCAATGGCGGCACGCTGACCTTCATGGTCGGCGGTAGTGATACGGCCTTCACGCGGGCGCAGGCGGTGCTGGAACCGATGGCCAAGGCGGTGATCCATGCCGGCGCGCTCGGCAGCGGGCAGGTGGCCAAGATGTGCAACAACATGCTGCTGGCGATCCATATGATCGGCACCTGCGAGGCGCTGGCCCTGGCCGAGAAGAACGGCCTCGACATGCAGAAGTTCTATGAGATCAGCTCGAAGTCGACTGGCTACAACTGGTCGTTGAACGATTACACGCCCGCGCCGGGCATCGGCGCGGCGAGCCCGGCGGACAACGGCTACCAGGGCGGCTTCGCCTCGGCCCTGATGCTCAAGGATCTGCGCCTGGCCATGGCGGCCGCCGAGGCGGCGGGGGCGAAGGTGCCGCTGGGCGAGCACGCCACGGCGATCTACGAGGCCTTCAACGAGGCCGGCAATGGCGGCAAGGATTTCGGGGCGATTTTCACCACGTTGTGAACAGCGCGTCGTCCCGGGCTTGACCCGGGACCGCTGTCGGCTGGGTCGGACCTGAAGGCCAGCGATCCCGGGTCAAGCCCGGGATGACGAGAGGATGCTCGGCCCCAGCAGCATCAGCAGCTTGACGTCGATCGCATCGCCCTGCGCGCGGCGCTCGGCGATGAATTCTTCCAGCCGGCCCAACGCCACCCGGTGGACGGTGATATTCTCCCCCGGCGTCCCGCCGCCTGGCCCTATCCTGGTCAGGCCGCGCGCGCGCAGCAGGGTGAAGCTTTCGGTGACCATGCCAGGCGAGGAATAGAACTCGCCCAGGTTCTCCATCCGCGCTGCGCGATAGCCGGTCTCTTCCTCCAACTCCCGCGCGCCGGCCAGCTCGGGGGCTTCGCCGGCATCGTCGCCGTCGCCTATCAGGCCGGCGGGAAGCTCGATGCAGGGCTTGCCCAACGGCACGCGGAACTGCTCGACCAGGATCACGTAATCGTCCCCCTGGTCGTCGCTGTCGATCGCCAGGATCACCGCGGCGCGGATTCCCCGGGCGCGGCTGACATATTCCCACTTGCCTCGAACCTTGGCGGTGACGAATTTGCCCTGCCAGACGATCCGCTCTTCTTCCTGTCGCATCACACCTCGATCAGTCGGTCGGGCAGTTCGTTGACGTCCCCTTCGGTGCGGGGGAAGTGCTCGGCGAGGACCACGCCGACTTTCTCCACGGCGGCGATCATCCCATCGGCGAGCCTGCCGGCTTTGAGCTCGACCAGCATGGCGGCGAGCGCCTCGCCCCAGACTTCGGCGGAGACCTTCGAGGCGATCGCCTCGTCCGCCAGGATTTCGGCGCGATGCTCGTCGAGCGACAGGTAGATCACGATCCCCGTGCGCCCGGTCGTGCGGCGCTCGGCCCCGGTCTTGAAGTAGGTCATCGCCCGGTGATCGACGCGTTGGCGCTTGATGTGGCGCGGGATCAGCCAGAACTTCAGCGGCGTCCAGAGCTGAAGCAGCAGCATGCCGAGGAACTTGAGCGTCGCAACGCCGAGCGCCACCGTGAAGACCCCGGCCGGCGTCCACTCATGCGCCCAGTGGCCGAGCAGGTCGTCGACGATGCCCAGGTAGAAATCCGGGAAGATCGACAGCACGGTCAGCGCGGTGAAAGCGACGATTGCCGACCAGGCAAAGGCGACATCGGCATAGCCGTCCGAGCGCTTGGCGACGATCGTGACGATCTCGCCGCAGGTATGCGCCTCGGCGGCCGTAACGGCCGCGGCGACGCGCTCGTGATCCGCTTCGGAGAGGTGAACCGCCCGGCCCATCACCAGCCCCCCGAAGCGCCGCCGCCGTCAAAGCCGCCGCCTCCGCCGCCGAATCCGCCAAAACCGCCGCCTCCGCCCCCGCCGAAGCCTCCCCCGAACCCACCGCCTCGGCCACCCATGTGGTTCAGGGCGTCCCAGACGATGATCGGGCCGAGCCCTCTGGTCGAATAGCGATGGCCGCGCCGTCCGCGCCGTCCGAACAGCATCATGAAGATCAGAATGAGGACAATCCAGAAGATCACCCCGCCGATGCTCGCGTCATTGGCGTTGCCGTCTTGGCTGCGCGCGGCCGTGGCGGCTTCCGTAACGGCCTTGGCGTCGGCCGGCGAACGGTCGAGTTGGGCGATGATCGCATCAACGCCGGCTTCGATCCCGGCGCCGTAGTCGTCGGTTCGGAAGTGCGGGACGATCGTATCGCGGATGATACGCCCGGACAGGGCGTCCGTCAGCCGTTCCTGCACGCCGCGCGCGGCAGCGATCCTGAGCTGGCGTTCGGTCGGTGCGACCAGCAGCAGGACGCCTTCCTCGGTCGTCTGGCCGCCAATGTCCCAGGCTTCGGCAAGTCGCTGGGAATAATCCTCGATCGGCAGGCCATCGAGCGAGGGGACGGTGGCGACGATGACTGCCCGTCCGGTGGCTTCGCTATAGGCGCGCAGCTTTGCGTCGAGTGCCTCTTCCTCGACATCGGGAATGACGTTCGCCTGGTCCAGCACGGGGGTCGCCGGCCGCGCGGGCAGAGCCGCGAACGCGGGGGCCGCGGCCAGTGTCAGCAGGGCCAGGAGCCAGGCGAACAGAATGCGCATGGGCTTTGGCCGGGTCAGGCCTTACTGCCCCGCCGCGGCGGAATCGGCTGGGACGGAATTGTCGTTCGCACCTGCGCGCGTGGCGGCGGACGCTCCGCCCATCTCGCCGAAGTCGACCTTGGGCGCGGCCGAGGCCCCTGGATCGGCGCGGAAGGGGATCATCGGCTTCGCGCCGTAGATCACCTTGGCCGCCACCACGGCGGGGAAGGTGCGGATCGTGGTGTTATATTCCTGTACCGCCTCGTTGTAGCGCGTGCGCGACACGTTGATGCGGTTTTCCGTGCCTTCGAGCTGGGTCATGAGGTCGGCGAAGCGGGCCTGGCTCTGCAGGGTGGGATAGTTCTCGACCACCGTGCGCAACTGGCCGAGCGCTTGAGTGAGTTGGTTTTGCGCGTTCTGGAACCGCTCGAAGGTCGCCGGATCGCTGAGATCCTCGGTCCTCACGTTGATCGAGGTCGCGGCGGCGCGGGCGTTGGTCACATTGGTCAGGATCTGGGTTTCCGACGAAGCCGCGGCCTTGGCCGTGGCGACGAGGTTCGGCACCAGATCGGAGCGGCGCTGGTAGGCGCTCTCGACATCGGCCCACTTGGCCTTGGCGTTCTCTTCGGCGGTCGGCACCGAATTGATGCCGCATGCTGAGAGGCCGGCGGCGGCAAGCACAATGATGGCGAGGCGCGCGGCGCGGGCGGCAAGCGATCTGGACATTGGGTCGGGCTCCCTCTCGTGGCTCGGGCGGTCGCCCGACGCCTGCGAATGTAGCGTTCGCCCGCGCCGGTTCAAGGACCGACGCTTGAATGGCGTTATCCGCCGTGCCACACAGGCGGCACATTCCAGCATAGGGGATCACTGGCGATGTCGATGCTCAGCGAATTCAAGACCTTCATCTCGCGCGGTAACGTGCTGGATCTCGCGGTCGGCGTGATCATCGGCGCGGCCTTCGGCAAGATCGTCACCTCCCTGACCGAAAGCGTGATCATGCCGTTCATCGGCTGGATCACCGGCGGCATGGATTTCACCAAGTATTTCATCCGCCTGGGCGACCTGCCCGCGACCTACAAGGGCAACCCGGACGACTATGTCGCCTTGAAGGAGGCGGGGGTGCCGATGATCGGATACGGTGATTTCATCACCCAGGTCGTCAACTTCGTCATCCTGGCCTGGATCATCTTTCTGATCGTCAAGTTCGCCAACAAGATGCAGGGGGCCGCCGACGCGCCCGAGGGGCCGAGCGAGGTCGATCTGCTGACCGAGATCCGCGACGAGCTGAAGAAGCGCGGCTGACGCCCTCAGTCACTTCACATTCAGCAAAGCCGCCTTATATAGGTCCTCGCCGGTTTCGGCCGGCTATGGTGATAAACTGCGGCGTGCAATAGGCACAGCGGACCCGGGGGCGGTACCCGGCGGCTCCACCACTTTCCCCGGTCTTGCGGGGACAATGACGGGGCCGAACTAGGATCGACGTGTGTTCAAAAGCGCTGTTTTTGCCCGGGCTGAGTAACCCGTTAAAGGCTCAAAACTCATAAGTGCCAACGACAACGAAGCACTTGCTCTCGCTGCGTAATTCTAGGGGCTAACGCCCTGAAGTTACAAAGCTAGAACGCGGTCGGACCGACCGGGCAACAGAACGGATACCGGGGGCCCGGGGCGAGCCTAGCAACAGAATCGCCCCACTCTCCCCATATTGCCTTTGGATTGCCCCAAGCGGGGAAGCGGCCCGTTCAGGCCTCTTCGGCCTTCCGTTCCGCCTGCTCGTAACGGACGCAGTCGAGAATCTTCGCGCCGGCCATGAACACCGCGCCGGTGCAGGCCAGGAACAGCAGCTTGCCGCCAAATCCGGGGAAGCGCGTGAGGTAGGCGCTGCCGCGCTCCACCGCGCCCAGGGCGAGCGCATAGATGATCAGGAACGCCTCGAAGCGAGTCTTGATCACGAACAGGCGGCCAACCTTGCGAAACATGTGCGGGTTCTCGTCCAAACTTCCTTGCCGAATATCTTCGCCGGACCGGATGTTCCGCGCAAGCCCGGTTAACCTCGCGCTAACCACGATCCGTCCGGGAATGGGACGGCGGCCCCCCGCGTTGCCAAGCGCGCGCGCCTGCGCCATAGGGCAGGCGATTCCTTCCCCAGGGCTCGACGGTTTTTCTTGATCCGCCGCGCGTTTGGCGCGGCGCTAGCGATGGTGGAATGCACATGAACGAACGGGTTGAACGCTCCGGCTTGAAGGTCGACGCGAAGCTGGCG
>CAZFPW010000174.1:0-5996 GCA_964520765.1 uncultured Novosphingobium sp. | reverse complement strand
CTTACTTGCCCTTGCCGCCGACGCCCTTGAGGTACTGCTCCATCCCCTTGAGGTAGTCGGGGTTGAGCATCAGCCCGCTGTTGGCCATGCGTTCGATGTGACGGGCGCTGTCGCGGCCGACTTCGGCGCTAAGCTCGATGGCGACCTTGGCGGCGCCCATCTGCTCGCCGTTCTGCTTGGTCAGGTGGCGGCAGAAGTCCATGACCTCTTCCTCGAAGGTCTCGTCCGGGAACACCTGGTGGACCAGGCCCATGGTGAAGGCCATGTCGGCCGGGGCCGGCTTGTTCGCCATGATGAGCCAGCGCGCCCAGTGCGGGCCGCAGACGCGGACCAGGCGGGAGACGCCGCCCGAGGCGGGCAGCACGCCGAACAGCCCCTCGGGGAAGGCGTAGCCGGCGCTCTTCGCGGCCAGGCGGAAATCGCAGGACAGGCTCATCTCCAGCCCGCCGCCGACGCACATCGCGTGATGGGCGGCGACGATGGGCTTCTCGATATGCTCCATCTCGTCCCAGAGCTGCTGCATGTTGTTGAGGTTGAGCCGGTGGTTCTCGCGGATGCCGCGCGCCGTGTGCCCGGTGGGCGAGATGCGCTTCTGGTTGCCCGAGCGCAGGTCCGCGCCGGCCGTGAAATAGCGGCCGGTGGCGCGGATCAGCATGACCTTGAGGTCGTCGCTGTCGCGGAACCGCAGGACCGCGTCGGTCAGCAGGTCCATCATCTCGCGGCTGATCGCGTTGAGTTTGTCGGGACGGTTGAGGGTGGCGACCAGGATGCCCTCTTCGGGCGTGTCGACCAGCAGGTGGGGGGCTTCGCTCATCGGGGTATCCTTCGGCTCAACCACGGGTCCGGGGCAGGCCGAGGCCCTTTTCGGCGATCATCGAGCGGTGCACCTCGCTGGAGCCGCCGTAGATCGTGGTGCCGTGGGCGTGGCGGTATTCCAGGTTGATCGCGCCGGCCGGGCCCTTGCGCTTGGACAGCGAATAGGGCGCGGTCAGGTCGAGCAGGTCGCGCGAGTCGGTGGTGAACTTCTCGGAGCTGAACATCTTGGCCATCGGGCCATAGGCATGGTTCGGCTTCTTCTCGACCTGCACCCAGTTGGCGCGGAAGGCGATCAGCTCGCTGGCGAGGGTGTTGGCATAGGTGCGGGCGAGCCGCGCCTGGGCGCCCGGCTGGTCGATCAGCTTGCCGGCCCGTCCGGGCGCGTCGATCTCGCGGCACAGCTCGATCGCGGCTTCGAGCATGGCGCGCTGCACCTTGGCGAAGCCGCCGCCGTGCTCCAGCTCAAGGCTGGCGGCCATCGTCCGCGCGCCGCCGTCGATCTCTCCGAGACGCCAGGTGTCGGGGATCTTCACGCCGTCGTAGAAGGTGATGTTGGTGCGCTCATCCATGAAGGTGTGGACCGCCTGGACCGTCACGCCTTCGGCCTTGAGCGGCACGATGAACATGGTCAGGCCCTTGTGCTTGGGCACGTCGGGATTGGTGCGGGTGAGCATCAGGACGTAGTCGGTCAGGTTCGCGCCCGAGGTCCACATCTTGGTGCCGTCGATCCGCCACGAGCCGTCGGCCTCCTGCGTCGCCTTGCACTGGGCGGCGAAGACGTCGGAGCCGCAGCCGGGCTCCGAATAGCCGAGCGAGCAGATCGCATCGCCCGACATGACCTTGCTCAGCACGTCGCGCTTCAGCTCGTCGGTGCCGAAGCGGTACATGATGAGCGCGACCATCTGCGCGACGTTGGCGACGGGGTTGTTCCAGCCTTCTTCCTCGAAGGCCTCGCGCGCGGCGGTGACCGCATAGGGCGAAAGCCCGCGCCCGCCGACGTCCTTGGGAAGCTGGAGATAGGCCAGGTTCGCCTCGACCAGCTTCTTGTGGATGCGCGGGTTATGGCCCTCCCAGGAGAAGTGGAACTTCTCGCGCTCCTCGTCGGTCACGTTCCTGGCGAAGAACTCGTGGATTTCCTGCTGCACCTGGCGCGCTTCCTCGCCCAGGTCGAACTCGACCGGGACGGCGCCCGCCGCCGGCAGGCTGGCCGCTTCGTTGCCGTAGAGACGGCGGCCGGCCTCGGTGAGCCAGACCTGCGGATCGCCCGCGACCAGCGGCCAGGCCTTGGCGCGCAGGTTGAACAGGTGGATGTCGTGCTCGGTGGTGAGGCCGATGCCGCCGAAGGTGTGCAGCGAATGGGTGACGGTGCGGCCCGCGGTCTCGGCCGCCCACCAGGCGGCGAGCGAGACCATGCCGCCGGCGTCCTTCTCACCGTCGGCAATGGCGCGGATCGCGCGCCAGACCATGAACTTGCCGCCGTCGATCTCGCAGATGAGGTCGGCCATCGGGTGGCTGATCGCCTGGAAGGTGCCGATGAACACGCCGAAGGCCTTGCGCTCTCCGGCATAGGCGGCGGCCATGGTCAGCGCGGCGCGGGACAGGCCGCCGAGCGCCGCGGCGATCAGCAGCTTCCATTCCTCGATCCCGCCGGCGAAGGCCGCCAGCGCGGTGTCGCCGCTGCCCAGGACGGTGGCGGGCAGGGCGCCCAGGTCGATCTCCGCGATGGGGGTGGAGGCGAGGTTCTCCTCGGCCACGCGGGCTTCGGCCGGGACCGAGACCAGGACCACGTCGTTGCCCCGGCGCGCGATCACCGCATCGGCCACCAGTCCGCCCGCGACCCACTGGCGCGATTGCTCGGCCACGTCGCGCATGGCGATGGTCACGACCGCCTCACCGGCGATGACCCGGCCGAGCAGCTCGTCCTGCCCGCCCAGCTCCGCGAGCAGGCGCGCGGCGACCAGCGCCTCGGCCAGCGGGCCTGAGGCGAGGGTGCGCCCGGCCTCTTCCATCACCACGGCCGCGTCGAACAGGCCCATGCCGAGGCCGCCGGCTTCCTCCGGCACGCGGATGCCGAAGGCGCCCAGCTCGGCCAGGCCGGTCCATAGCGCGGGATCGAAGCCGGAGGGCAGGGCGGCGCGGACCCGCGTGCTGGAGCTGTTGTCGTCGAGGAACCGCGCGAAGGTGTCGCGCACCATTTCCTGATCTTCGGTGAGGTCGAAATTCATCGGGCAGCCCTTCCCAGCATCAATCGCCGCGCGGACCCCGCGCGTGCAGTGGTTATCGTCTCAACACGACTGCCGAGCCGGTATCAATCGGATTTTCGTTCCCACGGCCGGGCAATCGCTCTGGCGATTGCCCGGTGTGAGTGAGGTCGGCGCGCGGGATCAGGCGTCGGCCTTGGGCTTCGACATCATCTTGGTGATGTCGACCTGGCCCGTCGCCAGCCCGCCCATGAAGCCGCCGTCGACCGGCAGGACCACGCCGTTCACCACGCCCGCGGCATTGCTGCACAGCAGGACCAGCGGGCCGGCCTGCTCGGCCGGGGTGGTGTAGCGGCCCAGCGGCTCGGCGGCGGCGTCGACCACGTCCTTGCCCGAGGTGGCGTGAAAGGTCGCCATCATCGGGGTCTGGGTGGGCGAGGGCAGCGAACAGTTGATGCGGATGCCCTTCTTGATGAGGTGCGCGCCCATGAACTGGGTCCAGACGATCACCGCCTCCTTCGAGAAGGCATAGCCTTCCGCGACATGCTCGGGATGGGCCTCGGCCCAGTCGACCGCGGCCTGGAAGCCCTTGGTCTGGAGCAGTTCCATGTGGACCGGGATGCGGCGGCTCCAGCCGAGGCCGCCGGTCGAGGCGATGGAGACGATGGCCGCGCCTTCGCCCATCAGCGGGATCACCTGGTCGGTCAGGTGGCGGGTGCCGATGAAGTTCACCTTGAAGGTGTCCATCGCCGGGAAGGCGCCGCCGCCGGCCAGGCCGGCGCAGTTGAACAGGGCATCGACCTTGCCGCCAATGGCCGCTACGCCGGCTTCGATCGAGGCCGCGTCGCGCAGGTCGATCTGGTTGAACGAGGCCAGCGGCAGGGCGCTCGGCTTGAAATCGAGGCCATGCACTTCGGCGCCGAGGTCCAGCAGGATCTTGGCCGTCGCCTCGCCCATGCCCGAAAAGCAGCCGCTCACGATCACGCGCTTGCCCTTGTAGCCCAGAATATCGCTCATCTTGTCCATCTCCGTTAGGGCCGCGTGGGCCGTCCGTGCAGTTTGAAGCCATAGTGCGGCGCGGAGCCGGGATTAATCCTCGCTCGCCGCGATCACCCGCTTGGGACATGCCCGTGCGCCGTGTCGGGCAAGTTCCTCCGCGCGCTCTCCTTCAGCCGTCAGCGGCAATAGCCGGGCGCGGCGGCTCGCGCAAAGCATTCACAATCGCTCGGGCGATGGGAGGGCGGCTGGCGGGCCTGTCGCGGGCTTGATAGCCTCCCTTCCGCATGACCGAACCGCGCCTCGACGATCTGCCGGGTTTCCGCCGCCGTTTCCGGATCGTTCCGGGGCGAGGCCTCGCGACTGCCGCCGTCGAGGACGATTTCCACTGCATGACCGTGGCGCTGCGCCATGACGGAGAGCGGATCGCGGGCGTCGAGGCGAAGACGATCCGCGCGCCCTGGACGACCTGCCCCGGCGCGGAGCCGGTGCTGGCCGATACCTTCATCGGCGTGGCACTGGCGGAAGTGGCCCGGCGCGGCCTGAAGCAAGCCAATTGCACCCATCTCTACGACCTTGCCGTGCTGGCGGCCGCCCATGCCGGGGATGCGGAGGAAACCATTTACGACGTCCTGGTCGCCGATCCGGTCGAGGGCCGGATCGCGGCGGAAGCGCGGCGGAACGGTGTGCCGGTGCTGCGCTGGACATTGGCCGGGATCGACCTGGTCGAGCCGGCCGAGGTCGCCGGGCGAAACCTGATGCAGCTGCGCGACTGGATCGAGTCGCTCGATCCGCCGCTGCGCGAGGCGGCCCGCATCCTGCAATGGGCCAGCCTGATGGCCCACGGCCGCCAGTTGCCACTGGAGCACCAATCGGACGCGACACGGATGCCGCCGAACTGCTATACCTTCCAACCGGAAATGGCGCGGCAGGCCGTGCGGGTCGGCAAGATCATCGACTTCAGCAAGGGCGGACGCGCGCCGCTCGCAAGGATATGACCCGCACCGGCGGGCGAACTGGGAAAAGGAGAGCAGGCCCATGGAAATGAACGACATGGTGATCATCAGCGTCGACGATCACATCAGCGAGCCGCCGGACCTGTTCAAGAACCACCTCTCGGGCGCCGACCTGGAAAGCGCGCCCCGGCTGGTGGCCGACGTCAACGGCGGGGAAATGTGGGTCTATCAGGGCCAGCAGTTCCCCTGCGTCGGGCTCAACGCCGTGGTCGGCCGCCCGTTCGAGGAATACGGCATGGAGCCGACCTCGCTCGAGCAGATGCGCAAGGGCATCTATGACGTCCATGCCCGGATCGAGGACATGGACGTGAACGGCATCGCCGCCTCGCTGAACTTCGGCTCGGTCTTCGACTTCGCGGGCGGGCGGCTGGCCCGCGCGCCCGACAAGAAGCTCGCCGTGCGGCATCTCTCCGCCTACAACGACTGGCATATCGACGAATGGTGCGGGGCCTATCCGGGGCGCTTCATCCCCTGCGGCATCCTGCCGTGCTGGGACATGGACGCCACCCTGGCCGAGATGAAGCGCATTTCCGACAAGGGCTGCCATACGGTCTCGATCAACGAGAACCCGACCGTGATCGGGCTGCCTTCCATCCACAACGATTACTGGGACCCGTTCTTCAAGCAGGTCAACGATCTCGACATGACGATCTGCCTGCATATCGGCGGCGGCAATCCCGCGCCCCATGCCTCGATGGAAACCCCGATCGAGGCCTGGATTTCGACCATGCCGATGACCATCGCGGTGGGCGCGGCGGACTGGCTCCAGCTTCCCGAATTGCAGCAGTACCCGGACCTGCGCATCGCCCTGTCGGAAGGCTCGATCGGCTGGGTGCCCTATTTCCTGGAGCGGGCGGACTTCTCCAACTCGCGGCACAAGGCCTGGACCAACTCGCGCTTCCCCGGCGACATGAAGCCCAGCGACACCTTCAAGCGCCACTTCCTCAACTGCTTCATCGACGACGCC
>CAZFPW010000173.1:0-6043 GCA_964520765.1 uncultured Novosphingobium sp. | reverse complement strand
TGGTAGCCGCTCACCTCGAAATCCTCGATTCGGTAATCGAACACATTGTCAGGCCGGCGCCGGATCGCCAGCCGCGCCTCGCCCTCGGGCGTGCGGCGGAGCTGTTCCTCCACCAAGGGGGCGTGGTTGAGGTAAAGGTGCACGTCGCCGCCCATCCACACCAGCTCACCCGGCTCCAGGCCGCACTGCTGGGCCAGCATGCGGATGAACAGGGCCGCGCTCCAGGCGTTGAAGGCGAAGCCCAGGCCCAGGTCGCAGGAGCGCTGATAGAGCAGGCCCGACAGGCGCCCGTCCGCGACGTGGAACTGATAGGTCTTGTGGCAGGGCGGCAGGGCCATCGCGTCAAGCTCCGCGACGTTCCAGCCCTCGACGATAT
Organism: uncultured Novosphingobium sp.; assembly: GCA_964520765.1. Lineage (GTDB taxonomy): Bacteria > Pseudomonadota > Alphaproteobacteria > Sphingomonadales > Sphingomonadaceae > Novosphingobium. The sequence goes on along the minus strand of CAZFPW010000173.1, from coordinate 5,667 downwards.
GGCGGCGGCTGCCGGGATCGGCCTTGAGGCTCTCGATCACCTGGGCCACCTGGTTGATCCCCTGCCCCCGGCGGAACAGCCCGTCGCCGGCCGGCTCGTAGGTCGGCCAATCGACCCACTGCTTGCCGTAGATCGGGCCGAGATCCCCCCAGCGCCGGGCGAAATCCGCATCGGCGACGATTCGCGCGGAGAAATCGGCACGGGAAATCTCCTCCCCCGTCTCGCGCCGGTAGCGGTCGAGCGGCCAGTCGGTCCAGATCTCCACCCCTTGCGCGCAGAGCGGGCGGATATTGGTCTCGCCGGTGAGGAACCACAGGAATTCGCGCGTCGCGGTCTTCCAGTAGACCCGCTTGGTGGTCAGCAGCGGCATCCGCCCGTCCGCCAGGTCGAAGCGCAATTCCGCCCCGAAGATCGACCGCGTGCCCACCCCGGTGCGGTCGACGCGCTCGTCCCCCTGCTCCCAGATTCGCCGCATGAGGTCGAGATACTGCCATTCCCAGTGGGTTTTCGCGGGAGAATCGGCGGGATGTGCAAGGCTGGCCATGTCTCTCCCTAATCCCGCTTGCCACCCCGGCAAAGCCTCACTATAGGCGCGCTCCTGCCTTCACCGCCGGGTTTCCCGGATGGTGGTCCGGTCGGGGAATAGCTCAGCCTGGTAGAGCACTGTCTTCGGGAGGCAGGGGCCGGAGGTTCGAATCCTCTTTCCCCGACCATTTTCTTCATCGTCATGACATCGGCCGCGTTTCCAGGGAACGCGGCCCCTGTTCGCGCTTTCCTATCGCCAAGACGGGGGCGTTCAGGAGTTACACATGGCGACCCAGACCTATTCCGACGCGATCGCGCTGCTCAAGGCCGACCACCGCAAGGTGACCGAGCTGTTCGAGAAGTTCGAGACCGCCCGCGCGGGCCAGAAGGAGGCCCTCGCCCAGCAGATCTGCAACGAGCTGAAGATCCACACCACGATCGAGGAAGAGATCTTCTACCCCGCGCTGGAGGGCAAGATCGAGGAGGACACGATCAACGAGGCCTATGTCGAGCATGACGGCGCCAAGGTGCTCATCAACGACATCCTGGCCGGCGGGCCTGACGACAGGTTCTACGACGCCAAGGTCCACGTGCTGTCCGAAGAGATCCAGCACCACGTCAAGGAGGAGGAAATGCGCGTCGAGGGCATGTTCGCCCAGGCCCGCGCGGCCGGAGTCGACCTGGAGGCGCTGCTCGACCGGATGCTGGCCCGCAAGCAGGAGCTGACGGCCGAGGCGAAGAACGGCGGCCTGCCCCCCGCGCAGCCCACCGTGGTCAATCTCCAGACCGCGTGACCCCCTTCACCTCGGATTAACGCAAATTTCAGACGGCTGGGCGCATATCGGCCTCGTACTTCGAGGGACGAATAGCTTGGCGGACACCCATCTCGACCAGTCGCGGGACCTGGACGGCCCGCTCGATTCCCGGCCCGAGGGCGGCGATCCCATCGGCCGGGCCGAGCGGGACGTCATCGCCCTGGGCATCGCGGTCGCGGCCATCGTCATGTTCGTGGGCATCGCCGGTCCGGTCATGTCGCAGGCGGTGGAGGCCATGTTCGGCCAAGGCGGCGGCCCCGATCGGCTGCTGACCAGCGCCCTGCTGCTCAACATCGCGCTGATCATCTTCGGCTGGCGCCGCTATCGGGAGCTGACCCAGGAGGTCAGCGAGCGCCGCAAGGCCGAAACCCAGGCGCGCCTGCTGGCCGAGACCGACCCCCTCACCGATTGCCTCAACCGCCGCTCGATCGGCCCGGCCACCGACGCCCTGATCGCCCAGGCGGCGGGGCGCGGAGAGATCGTCTCGTTCGTGATGGTCGATCTCGACAACTTCAAGCAGATCAACGACCTGCACGGCCACAGCGCCGGCGACGCCGTGCTGCGCGAATGCGCCGACCGGATGCGCCGCATCCTGCCCGACCGCGCCCTCATCGCCCGGCTCGGCGGCGACGAGTTCGCCTGCGTGATCCCGTTCCAGGCGCGCCATGCGGAAGAGATCGACCGGCTCGCCACCGCGATCATCGAGGAGATCGCCCGGCCCATCCCGACGCCGAGCATCCATGTCGAGGCCAGCGTCTCGCTGGGGCTCACCCGCAGCGACTTCGATCCCCCGCACGGGGACGAGAACCGGCCGGTCGACGCCCAGGCCCTGCTCCACATGGCCGACATCGCCATGTACCACGCCAAGAAGCTGGGGCGGAACCGCTACTACTGGTTCGAGGCGGCGATGGAGACCGACCTGCGCGTGCGCGGCGAGCTGGAGGCCGGCATCCGCCAGGGCATCCCGCGCGGCGAGTTCGTGCCCTATTACGAGCAGCAGATCGACCTCGCCACGGGCCAGATCGTCGGCTTCGAGATGCTGGCGCGGTGGAACTGCCCGAGCCGGGGCGTCGTCGGCCCCGACATCTTCATTCCCATCGCGGAAGAGATCGGGATGATCTCCGCCCTGTCGGAAAGCGTGATCGCCCAGGCCCTGCAGGACGCCAAGACCTGGGACCCCAGCCTGACCCTCTCGGTCAACATCTCGCCGGTCCAGCTGCGCGATCCGTGGTTCGCCCACAAGCTGCTGAAGCTGCTGGTGGAAGCCAACTTCCCGCCCGAGCGGCTCGACATAGAGATCACCGAATCGTGCCTGCACGAGAACGTGACGATCGTGCGCACCCTGATCTCCTCGCTGCGCAACCAGGGCATCCGGGTCAGCCTGGACGATTTCGGCACCGGCTATTCCTCGCTGGCGCAGCTTCGCTCGCTGCCCTTCGACCACATCAAGATCGACCGCAGCTTCGTCTCCAACCTGATGGAGAGCCCGGACAGCGAGACCATCGTCAAGGCCATCACCTCGCTGGGCGAAGGGCTCGGCATGCCGGTCACGGCCGAGGGGGTGGAGACGCGCGAGGTGCTGGAACGGCTGAAGCAGCACGGCCGCTACAAGGCACAGGGCTATTACTACGGCCGCCCCCAGCCCGCCGCCGAGACCAGCGAGATGCTGGCGGAGCGGAACATGCTGGCCCAGCCGGTGGCATCGCCCGACCTCGGCCGCGATCCGGGGCTGCCGGATGAGGGCAAGCCCGACGGACAGGGCGCGCCGTCCAAGCGCACCGCCTGATCCCGCGCTCCCGATCCCGCGCCCAAAACCCGCGCGAAGGGTGGACCTCGCCCGGCCCAACCCCTAGATGGCGCGGATCATGCGCATTCCGTTCGTCAAGATGCACGGCCTCGGCAACGACTTCGTCGTGCTGGACGGGCGCGCCCAGGCCTTGCCGGAAGTCGACAATGCGCTCGCCGCCGCGCTGGCGAACCGCCACACCGGCATCGGCTGCGACCAGCTCATCCTGCTCGGCCCTTCGGCGGCGGCCGATTTCCGCATGCGCATCTTCAATCCCGACGGCTCCGAGGTGGAGGCCTGCGGCAACGCCAGCCGGGCGGTCGGCCTGCTCCACGGCGCGGCGGCGCGGGTCGAGACCCTGGGCGGGACCATCGCGCTGGCCCCCGACGGCACCGGCATCTCGGTCGAGATGGGCGAGCCGCGCTTCGATTGGGACCGCATCCCCCTCGCCTACGCGATGGACACGCTGAACCTGCCGGTCGCCTGGGAAGACCTGACCGATCCGGTCGCGGTCAACGTCGGCAATCCGCACGTCATCTTCTTCACCCCCGATGCCGACGCGGTCGACCTCGCCCGGCTCGGCCCGGAGATCGAGCACGATCCGCTCTTCCCCGAGCGGGTCAACGTCAACGTCGCGACCGTGACCTCGCGCCGGTCGATCCGCCTCCGGGTGTGGGAGCGCGGCGCGGGCCTGACCCTGGCCTGCGGGACCGGCGCCTGCGCCACGGCCATCGGCGCGATGCGCCGCGGCCTGGTCGACCGCCGGGTCGAGGTCACGCTACCCGGCGGCCCCCTGGGGATCGAATGGCGCGAGGACGGGCAGATCGTGATGACCGGCCCCGCCACCGAAAGCTTTCGCGGCACCTTCGAGCTGGACGACTACCGGGCGGCGTGATGGGGGCCCACATCGTCACGCTCGGCTGCCGGCTGAATCTTTCGGAAAGCGAGGATCTGCGCGCCCTGCTGGCGGATGAGCACGATCTGGTCGTGATCAATTCCTGCGCGGTCACGGCCGAGGCCGTGCGCCAGACCCGCCGCGCGATCCGCCGGATGCGTCGGACCCGGCCCGACGCGCGGCTGCTCGTCACCGGCTGCGCCGCCGAGGTGGAGCGCGAGAGCCTGGCCGCGATGCCCGAGGTCGACGGGCTGGTGGCGAACGCCGGCAAGCTCGATCCGCGCGCCTGGAACGCGGCCACGCCCGCCGCGCGCCAGCCGAGCGCCCTGCACACCCGCGCCTTCGTCCAAGTCCAGAACGGCTGCGACCACGCCTGCACCTTCTGCGTGATCCCGCAAGGACGCGGGCCGAGCCGCTCGCGCGCCGTGGCCGAGGTCGTCGCCGAGGCCGCCGCGCATGTCGAGCGGGGCGTCCGCGAGATCGTGCTCACCGGGGTCGACGTGACGAGCTGGGGCGCGGACCTGCCCGGCGCGCCCCGCCTCGGCGCGCTGGTCGCCGCGATCCTCGCCGCCTGCCCCGACCTCGCCCGGCTGCGCCTGTCCTCGCTCGACGGGATCGAGATCGACGCCGAGCTGTTCGAGCTGCTGGCGGGCGAGCCCAGGGTGATGCCCCACGTCCACCTCTCGCTGCAATCGGGCGACGACCTGATCCTCAAGCGGATGAAGCGCCGCCATTCCCGCGCCGACGCCCTGGCGCTGGTCGCGCGGCTCAAGGCGCGGCGGCCGGACATCGCCATCGGCGCGGACCTGATCGCCGGCTTCCCGACCGAGGACGAGGCGATGCACCGGCACAACCTCTCGATCGTCGCCGCGCTCGGCGTGGTCCACGGCCATGTCTTTCCCTATTCGCCGCGCCCCGGCACTCCGGCGGCCCGGATGCCGCAGGTCGACGCCCCCACGATCCGCCGCCGCGCGGCCGAGCTGCGCGAGGCGGTCGCCGCCGAACGCCGCCGCTGGCTCACCGGGCTGATCGGCCGGCCGCTCTCCGTGCTTGCCGAACGCGACGGCACCGGGCATGCGCAGAACTTCGCCAGGGTGCAGCTTCCGCCGGAAGCCGTGCCCGGCGCCGTGATCGACCTGACGCCTACGCGCATCATCGAAGGACTGCTGGCATGAGCGCGGAAAGCTGGAGCGAACGGCTGCTGGGCGGCTTTCGCAAGACCTCGGAACGCCTGTCCGAGAACCTGACGGGAATCGTCTCCACCACCCGGCTCAGCGAGGACCAGCTCGACGATCTGGAAGACGCGCTGATCCTCTCCGACCTCGGCCCCCGCGCCGCGTCCCGCATCCGCGAGCGGCTGGCGGAGGAACGGTTCGAGCGCGGGGCCGACGAACGGGCGATTCGGGAAGCTGTCGCGGCGGAGATCGCCGCGATCCTTCGCCCGGTCGCCAAGCCGCTGGAAGTGGTCGCCTTCCCCCGCCCACAGGTGATCCTGGTGATCGGGGTCAACGGATCGGGCAAGACCACGACAATCGCCAAGCTCGGCCACCTGTTCCAGGAACAGGACTATGCGGTCATGCTGGCCGCCGGGGACACCTTCCGCGCCGCCGCCATCGGCCAGCTCGCGGTCTGGGCCGAGCGCCTGG
>CAZFPW010000172.1:0-6072 GCA_964520765.1 uncultured Novosphingobium sp. | reverse complement strand
CCCTTCGAGACGGCGTTTCAGCTTGCAGCTTCAACGCCTCCTCAGGGCGAACGGACCAAGGGCGAACGGATCAAGGTGAGATGACCCTGCTCTAGGTTCTTTCCCGTGTCGGGGAGGAACTTAGCCTTCTTCGAGCAACAGCAGCGCCGCCTCCACGGTCAGCCGGGGTTCGGGCAGGGTCGCATGGTCGGCCGCCAGCACGGTCGCTTCGGCGACGAGCTGCGTGGGAATCGCGAACTCGTGCTCGGGCAGGCTGGCGATGAAGAGTTCGCCGTCCTCCACCGCCTCCTGGCCCGTGAAGACCAGGGTCAGCACGTGCCGCGAGCCCGAGAAGGTCACGCTGGCCCAGCCGCGCTCGATGTGATGGACCAGCTCGGCCCTGCTCCCGGCGAGGGCCATGACCTCCCGGACCAAGCGCTGGCGGACGCGGCGGGCGCGGGGGTCAATTCGCATGCGAGACTTCCTTCCGATATATGTTCATGAAATGTTCTACCCGTTCTTCCGTATCAGGCCGGGGCAGGCGGCCATTGCGCAGGTCTCCCACGAAGCGCGGATCGCTCACGGCGAGGCGGCCGAACTTGGTCCAGGGCATATCGGTTTCGCGTAGGAAGCGTTCGATCCGGCTTATCAGCATGCAGGCCCTCCGTGACGACTCGGGTTCTAGGAATGTTCCTCTTCTTTGTTGGCCAAATCCTACTTGTCTAGGAAAAATACATCGTATAGGAAGAATCCATGGAAATAGCCGAACCGCGCGCCCGCCTGCTTGAGCTGGCCACCCGCCAGGGGGTCAGCCTGTCCCGCCTTTCGGCCTTGATCGGCCGCAATTCGACCTATCTCCAGCAGTTCGTCCGCAAGGGCAGCCCCCGCAAGCTGGAGGAGACCGACCGCCGCACCCTGGCCCGGTTCTTCGGCATCGCCGAGGCCGAGCTAGGCGCCCCCGATGGGGAAAAATCCTTCGCTCCGGCGCATAAGCAGCGGCGCGAGGACTATATCGGCATCCCGCGCCTGCCCCTGCGCGCTTCCGCCGGTCCCGGCGCCTTTCCCGAAGAGGAGGAGCCGTTCGGCGCCTTTGGCGTCACCACGCAGTGGCTGCGCGAGCAGGGACTGGAGCGCGGAATGCTCTCGGCCATCGCCGTCACCGGCGACTCGATGGAGCCGACCCTGCGCGACGGCGACGAGATCCTGGTCGACCGCACGCCGCGCTCCTTGCGCGACGGCATCCATGTCGTGCGCGTCGACGGCGCACTGCTGGTCAAGCGGCTGGAGACCGGGCGGCCGGGCCTGCTGGTGCTGCGGAGCGACAACAAGGCCTATGATCCCATCGAGCTTCCGCCGGTCGAGGTCGAGGTGATCGGGCGGGTCGTGTGGAAGAGCGGGCGGCTTTAGCGAGCGTCCATCGTCGTCCCGGGCTCGACCCGGGACCGCTGGCGGCTGGGCCGAACCCGGAGGCGCGCAAACCCGGATCAGGTCCGGGACGACGAAACGGGCCATTGATTCCCGGAACGGCCTTCGCCATCTCCCGCCCATGTCCGATGAAGCCCAACTGCCGCTGCGCGCCGCGATCATTCCCGTCACCGCCTTCGAGCAGAACTGCTCGCTGATCTGGTGCACCAAGACGATGCGCGGGGCGCTGGTGGATGCGGGCGGCGATCTCGACCGGCTCAAGGCGGCGGTGGCCAAGGCGGGGGTGACGCTGGAAAAGCTGCTCGTCACCCACGGCCACATGGACCATTGCGGGATGACCGGCGTGCTCGCCAAGGAACTGGACCTGCCCATCGAAGGCCCGCACGAGGACGACCGCTTCTGGATCGAGAGCCTGGACGATCCGACCAAGCGCTATGGCCTGGACGGGGAAAGCTTCGAGCCGAGCCGCTGGCTTCATCATGGCGATCAGGTGACGCTGGGCGACCTGACGCTCGACGTGATCCATTGCCCCGGCCACACGCCGGGCCATGTCGTGTTCTACCACGCGCCCTCGCGCCTGGCGGCGGTCGGTGACGTCTTGTTCAAGGGGTCGATCGGGCGGACCGATTTCCCCAAGGGCAATCACCAGGACCTGCTCGATTCGATCACCCAGCGCCTCTGGCCCTTGGGCGATGACGTGACCTTCATTCCCGGCCACGGCCCGGTCAGCACCTTCGGGCAGGAACGGGCAACCAACCCCTTCGTCGCGGACAGCCGGTTCGGCTGAAAATCATTTTCCTACACGGCGTCGCTTTGCCATGACGGCGGGGCGGCCTTCGTCGCGGCTCTTTGAACTGTCACCATGCACGCGAGCGGCGGAAAAGCGCCATTTTCTCCCTCGGTTCAGGACACCGGAAGGGGGGCGGCAAAGGAAAGCCAGGACACCGTAATTTTTGTAAGATGGTGTCAACCTCGGGCGATTTAGGCTCCTAGAGCGTCCCGATGCTCGCCAGCACGGCGACCACGATCAGCGCGAGCTGGAGCAGGTAGGTCGTGACCATGCCGATCGGCCGGCCCGCCTTGAACCGGCCGTCCATGCCGATGCCGTGGGCGATGCGGCCCAGGATGAACACCGCGCCCGCCGGGGCCAGCCAGGCGCCGCCCTTGCCGGCCAGCTCGACCCCGGCGATCAGGATCAGGGTCAGCGGCGTATTTTCCAGGAAGTTGGCCTGGGCGCGCATCCGCCGCATCAGCGCTTCGTGCCCGCCGTCGCCCACCGAGACGCCCAGGGCGTGGCGCAGCTTGCCGATCCGCATGCCGAGCCAGAAATTGACGATGACCGCCGCGGCGGTCAGGCACAAGGTTGTCGGCAGCAGCATGGTCGGTCCCCCCAATGTTCGATCAGGCGCGATTGCTAGCCCGGCGGCGCTTGCAACGCACGTGAAATCCGTTATAGGCGCGCCTTCGCTGAAGCCGCCCGCTCAGACCGGCGCGGCCTTTCTACGTCGATACGTTTTTGCAGGAACAGGTGCCGAGATGGCTGTCCCCAAGAGAAAAACCTCCCCGTCCCGCCGGGGCATGCGCCGCAGCCATGACGCGCTCAAGGCCGAGGCTTTCCACGAGTGCTCGAATTGCGGCGAGCTGAAGCGCCCGCACAACCTGTGCAACGCCTGCGGCCACTACAACGGGCGCGAAGTCATCGCGGTCGGGCTCTAAGCCCGAAAACCTAGGATAACGCCGATGTCCCTGCCGCGTATCGCCGTCGACGCGATGGGCGGTGATGAGGGTGTGCGCGTGATGGTCGAAGGCGCGGCGATCGCTCGTCGTCGCCACGACCGTTTCAAGTTCCTGCTGGTGGGTGACGAGGAGCGGATCAAGACCGCGCTCGACGATCACCCGAACCTGCGCCGCTCGTCCGAGATCCTCCACGCCGCCGACGTGATCCGCGGGGGGGACAAGCCGAGCCAGGCCCTTCGCCGGGCCAAGACCACCTCGATGGGCATGGCGATCAACGCCGTGAAGAACGGCGATGCCGGCGCCGCGGTCAGCGGCGGCAACACCGGCGCGCTGATGGCCATCGCCAAGCTGGCCTTGCGGACCCTGCCCGGGATCGACCGCCCGGCGCTTTCCGCGCTGCTGCCGACCCTCGGCACCAACGACGTCGTCATGCTCGACCTCGGCGCCAATACCGAGTGCGATGCGCGCAACCTCGTCCAGTTCGCGATCATGGGCGCGGCCTATTCGCGGATCGTCACCGGGCTCGATGCGCCGCGTGTCCGCCTGCTCAACATCGGCACCGAAGAGATCAAGGGCACCGACACGCTCAAGGACGCCGCGACCCAGCTCAAGGCCGCCTCGGGCACGCTGGCCCTGTCGTTCGACGGCTTCACCGAGGCGGACAAGGTCTGCCGCGGCGATGTCGACGTGGTCGTGACCGACGGTTTTTCGGGCAACATTGCGCTCAAGGCGATCGAGGGCACGGCGCGCTTCGTGGCCGACCTGCTGCGCCGCTCCTTCGCCAGCTCGCTGCGCTCCAAGGTCGGTTTCCTGATTTCGCGGCCGGCCACCGAGCTGCTGAAGCATCATCTCGACCCCAACAACCATAACGGCGCCGTATTCCTGGGGCTGAATGGGGTCGTCGTCAAAAGCCACGGCAGCGCCAGCGCGCTGGGCGTGGCCAATGCCGTGGCGGTCACCGCCCGGCTGCTGGAGGAAAACTTGACCGAGCGTATCGCCGCCGACCTTGCCCGCGTCGGGACCGACAGCCTGCGCGGAAGCCGCGCCGCAGCGGTGGAGGTGGGCGAATGAGCGGCGGGATGATTCGGCGCTCGGTCCTGGTCGGAACCGGCTCGGCGCTGCCGCGGCGCGCGATGCCCAATGCCGAGATGGCGAAGCTGGTCGACACCACCGATGAGTGGATCGTGGCCCGCACCGGCATCTGCAATCGCTACGTCGCCGCGCCCGACGAGACGACTTCCAGCCTGGCCACCGACGCCGCGCGCAAGGCGCTCGAAGCGGCGAAGCTGGACGCCAAGGACATCGACCTGATCGTGCTCGCCACGGCCACGCCGGACCAGACTTTCCCGGCGACGGCGACGATCGTCCAGCACAACCTGGGCTGCAACGGCGGGGTCGCCTTCGATGTCGCGGCCGTCTGCTCGGGCTTCCTCTACGCGCTCGGCGTCGCCGATTCGATGCTGCGGTCGGGCATGGCGAACCGGGCGCTGGTGATCGGTTCGGAAACCTTCAGCCGCATCCTCGACTGGGAGGACCGGACGACCTGCGTCCTGTTCGGCGACGGCGCCGGCGCGATCGTCCTCGAAGCGCGCGAATCGGACGATCCCGACGCTCCGGGCATCCTGGCCTCGAAGCTCCACGCTGACGGCGCGCACAACCAGTTGCTCTATGTCGATGGCGGGCCGTCGACGACCGGGACGGTCGGCAAGCTGCGGATGACCGGCAAGGAAGTCTTCAAGCACGCCGTGACCAACCTCGCCAGCGTGCTGCGCGAGGTGCTGGAGCAGACCGGGGTGAAGGCCGAGGACATCGACTGGGTGGTGCCGCACCAGGCCAACGTGCGGATTCTCGACGCCACGGCCAAGAAGCTGGGCCTGCCGCCGGAAAAGGTCGTGGTCACGATCGACCAGCACGCCAATACCTCCGCCGCCTCAGTTCCGCTGGCGCTGGATACGGCGGTGCGCGACGGGCGGATCAAGCCCGGCCAGCTCGTCATGCTGGAAGCGATGGGCGGCGGCTTCACCTGGGGCGCCAGCCTGATCCGCATCTGATCGGAACGGGTGCTCGTTCTCTCTAAGCAATAGCGCGTAGTCCGTTGCGTTAGCGCGCTTTTTCGTTATGACTCCGAGTCGGGGTCGCGAACAGGGGGAAGGGGCATATGCGCTCCATGAGTACGCTGACTCGGGCTGATCTTGCTGAAGCGATCAATCGCAGACTGGGCCTTTCACGGGCTGAATCGCTCGGCATGGTCGAGGCGATCCTGCGCCATATGTGCGAGGCGCTGGCCGAGGGCGAAAATGTGAAGATTTCCGGGTTCGGCACGTTCCTGCTGCGCGACAAGACGGAGCGGATCGGGCGCAATCCGAAGACCGGCGTCGAGGTGCCGATCACGCCGCGCCGGGTGCTGACCTTCCGCGCCAGCCAGATGCTCAAGGATCGCATCGCCGGCTGATGGGCGAGTTCGACGCCTCGATTCCCAGTGACGGGAAAGCGCCCGACGCCTTCCGCACCATCGGCGAGGTGGCGAAAATGCTGGGAATCCGGCAGCATGTGCTGCGCTATTGGGAAGACCAGTTCCCCATGCTCCGCCCGGTCAAGCGGAGCGGGGGGCGGCGCTATTACCGGCCGGAGGATGTCCGCCTGGTCGAGACGATCGACCGGCTGGTCCATCGCGAAGGCTACACCCTGCGCGGGGCGCGCCAGGCGCTCGAGGCCGGGGCGAAGGGGGTGAAGCCCGCAGTTTCGGACAGCCAGTGGGCGACGGTTGCGCGGCCAGTGGGCATCCCTCGACAGCCAGTACGCGACATTTCGGCCGAACTCCGCGTGATCCGCGCGCAATTGGCGGCGGCGCTGGCGGAGTAGCTCCCCGGGAGGATTGGCACCCGGTTCGGGTCGAGCCATGTGTGGGCCGGTCCGCTCCTGATTTCACCA
>CAZFPW010000171.1:0-6082 GCA_964520765.1 uncultured Novosphingobium sp. | reverse complement strand
GGGATGACGGCCACGGCCAGCGGCGCGGCGGCGGCCTTGGGCGCGGGCGGGGCGGCCTGGTCCTTCCGCGCCTCTCCGCCGTGCTTCACCGGCTCAGGGGGCGGTTCCGGCCGCCGTTCGGGCGGCGTATCCTCGGGCAGGTCGACCACGGTCAGCGTGCTGGCGGCATCGCGCGAGCTGGGCGTGAAGTGCCAGAGCAGCAGGGCAGCCAGCGCGGCGAGGTGGATGGCCCCGCTCAGCGCGGCGGCGATGAAACGCCGGCTGGACGGCAGCCTAGCGACGGCGGACGGCGCGGCAGCGCTTGGAACGGGTCGAGGCACGGTCGATAGCCCTGCCGGCCAGGGCGCCGCCGACGCCGCCGACGACCGGCCCCAGGACGCCGCCGCCGATCACCTCACCGCCGACCACGGCCCCGGCGACGCCGCCCACGACCAGACCGGTCGTGCCGGGCGACTTGCGGCAGTTGACGTAGGTGACGCGGCTGCTGTGGCGCTTCGTGCGCGCCTCCGCCTCGCTCGACCCGCCGGGGATGACCGCGGTGACGGGAACGGCAAGCGCCGTAAGGCTGACGGCCAGGATGAAACGCTTCATGATCTAGGGCTCCCGCAGAGATGTTCCTGCCCCACAACGGCCAAGTGACCCATTTGTGCCGATCCAGTCAAGCCGCTCCCGCTCCACCGGGAAGCCGCGCGATTGACTCGCCGCTCGTTACAGATACGATCTTCCCTATATCATAATTGGGAGAGTTCGGCGGTGAACCAGTCTGTCCTGCCAACGCAATGTCCGGTCGGCGCCGCCGCGCGCGACGACCGCAAGTCGGCCGCGATCGCCTCCGTCAACATCACGCCCGATCCCGGCGCGGAGCGCATCGGCGACTTCGCCTTCGCCCGCGACATCCTGCGCAGCCCCGACGCGCTCCAGGCCGGCGCGGGGGCGGAAAGCGTGCCCACCGACAACCCCGAGCACGTGCCGGTGTTCTTTCTCGACGGGGAGCCGCATCGCGCCCGTCGCGCCAAGATCGCGCGGTTCTTCACCCCCAAGGCCATCGCCGAGCGGCATCGCCTGGTCATGGAGCGGGCGACGGACGACCTGCTGGCCGAGCTGCGCCGCGCCGGCCAGGCCCGGCTCGACGACATCAGCTTCCGCCTGGCGGCGATCGTCGCCGCCGACATCGTCGGGCTGACCGAAAGCGATCCCTCCGGGCTGATGAAGCGCCTGCGCCGGACGCTCGACCGCGCGATCCAGAACCGCGCCACCAGCGGCTGGGGACGCGCCGTTCGCGGCGTGACGACCGCCTGGCACACCCTGAAGCTGTTCGCCCTCGACGTCTGGCCGGCGATCCGCGCCCGCCGCAGGGCCAAGCGCGAGGACGTTATCTCGCACCTCGTCGACGAGGGCTATTCGGCCCGCGCGATCCTGATCGAATGCCTGACCTACGGCACGGCGGGCATGGTCACGACCCGTGAGTTCATCGTCATGGTCGCCTGGCACCTGTTCGACGATCCCGCGCTCAAGGCGCGCTTCCTGGCCGCCAACGAGGCGGGGCAGCTCGCGATCCTGGAAGAAATCCTGCGGCTGGAGCCCGTCGCCGCCCTGCTTCACCGCCGCGCGGTGGCCGATGCGCCGGCCGCGAACGACAAGACGATCGAGCAGGGCGCGCTCTATGCGATCGACATCCGCGCGGCGAACGTGGACGAGGCGGTGACCGGCGAGTGCCCCTTCGCCCTCGATCCCGACCGGGCGAAGCGGATGAAGGTGGTCGGTTCCTACATGAGCTTCGGCGACGGGCCGCACCGCTGCCCCGGCGCGCAGGTCGCCTTGCAGGAGACGCGGGTCTTCGTCGACCGGCTGATGCGCCTGCCGGGCATCCGGCTGGCGCAGGCGCCGACGATGACCTGGCTGAACGCGCTCGGCAGCTACGAGTTGAGGGACGCCGTCGTCACGTGCGACCGGGGATAGTCCAGCTCCGCCTCGGCCTTGCCGATGAAGTCGCGGATGACCGGATAGATCTCGTTCTGGAAGCGCGAGCCTGAGAACACGCCGTAGTGGCCGACGCCTTCCTGGATGTAGTGGCCGCGCTTGTCCTCGGGAATGCCGCTGATCACCTTGTGCGCGGCTTCGGTCTGGCCCGGCGGGCAAAAGCCGTCCTCGCCGCCCTCGATGGTCAGCAGGGCCATGTCCTTGATCGCGGCGAAATCCACCGGCTCCCCGCGGAAGGTCATCTCGCCCTTGGGGATGTGGTGCTCGAAGAAGATCTTCTTGAGCGATTCCATGTAGAAGCTCTCGGTCATGTCGAGGACCGCGAAATACTCGTTGTAGAAGTTGCGGAAGAAGTCGGTGCTGACCTCATCCCCCTTCACCGAGTCCTTCACGAACTGCAGGTACTTCTTCACGTGCGGCATCGGGTTCATCATGATGAAGCCCGACAGCTGGTAGAAGCCGGGATAGACCCGCCGGCCGCTGCCGGGGAAGCCCTTGGGAATCTTGTGGATGTTGGTCTTCCGCATCAGTTCGAGCGGGACCACGTTGGTCACCTTGTTGATGATGACCGGGTTGACCCGGGTATCGACCGGCCCGGCCATGAGGGTGAGGCTGGCGGGCACCAGTTCCGGGTTGCGCTGGGCGAGGACCGCCGCGGCGACCATCGCGGGGGGCGCGGCCTGGCAAGTGGCGACCAGGTGGGTGCCGGGGCCGAGCACTTCCAGGAACTCGATCAGGTAGGCGATATAGTCGTCCAGCCCGAAGTCGCCGGCCGCCAGGGGCACCTCGCGGGCGTCCTTCCAGTCGGTGATATAGGGATCGAAGTCGCGCGCGAAGCCGCGGATCGTGTCCTGCAGCAGGGTGGCGTGATGGCCGGAAAGGGCGGCGGCGATCAGCACCTTGGGCTTTTCATCGGCGCCGTCGACCTTGAAGTTCAGCAGATCGGCGAAGGGCAGGCTGTGGACCAGCCGTTCCTCGAGGATGCCTTCCTTGCCGCCCGAGATTCCGCGCACCGCATAGGGTTGCTTGGCATAGTCGCTGAGGCCGCGCAGCGGCACCTCGCAGGCCGTGGCGAAGGCGCGGTTGAGATAGGTGTTGCGGAACGGGTTGAGATCGTTGCGGGCGATATCGTGCCAGACGTCGAGCATCTTGGCCATCGGGCGGGTGCTCTTACGGACGGCTTCATAGGCTTGGTAGATCAAAGGCCCCACCTTTCGCAGCGGCGGATTTCCGACCCCCTGGGGATTCCGCACTGCAACAAACGTGTAACTGACATTGCTGATAGTCAAGCGCTATCGTACGCCTGAGCGATAGTCCGGTTCCCCAACCTTCCCCCGAAAGGCTCTACTGGACCACGTATTCGCCGGGCGCGGCGATGCCGGCGGGATGGACCTTCGACCCCAGCTTCTTGGGCGCCGGAACGGGCTTGCCGCTGCGCTCGCCGCACCACTTCGCCCAGCTTTCCCACCAGCTCCCGGCCGTCTTGGTCGCGCTTTCCTGCCAGGTGTCGGCATCGGGCGCGGTCGCCGGGCCGATCCAGTGGAAGGCCTTGGGATTGCCCGGCGGATTGACCAGGGCGGCGACGTGGCCGCCGTTGCTGAGCGCGAAGATGCTGGTCCCGCCAAGATAGCCGCAGGCCTGGTAGCAGGCCTTCCACGGCGTGATGTGATCGGTCACGGCGCCGACCACGAAGCTGTCGCACTTGATCTTGGACAGGTCGATCGGCTGGCCCAGGGCATTGTATTCGCCCTGCTTGGTCAGGCTGTTGTCCTTGAACAGCTTGAGGAAATCGGCGTGGAGCCGCGCCGCCATGTTGGTGCTGTCCTTGTTCCAGGCCAGGATGTCGAAGGCGGCGGGCGTGTCGCCCATCAGGTAGTTGTTGACCCAGTAGTTCCAGACCAGGTCGTTGGGCCGCAGCCAGGCGAAGACCTTGGACAGGTCCTGCCCGCCGAGCACGCCCTTCATCTTGGACTGCGCCTGGGCGACCGACAGCACCGCGGGCAGGCGGAAGGAGCCGATCGAGGCGTCGTTCTCGAAGTTCAGCATGGTGACGCAGAGGCAGAACGAATTGATCAGCTCCTCGCCCTTGGCGGCGAGATAGCCGAGCACGATCGACGAGAGGATGCCGCCGGCGCAGAAGGCGACCACGTTGATCTTTTCCTGGCCGGTAATCTCGGCGACGGTCTCCATCGCCTCCAGCGCGGCCGCGGCATAGGTTTCCAGGCCCCACTCGCGCTCGTCGGACGAGGGGTTGCGCCAGGAGATCACGAAGTGCTGCAGGCCCTGGGAGACGCCGTATTCCTGGAACGAGCGCTGCGGGGCGAGGTCGGTGAAGTAGTAGCGGCCGATCTGCGGCGGGACCACCAGCACGGGGATCGGATGCACCTTCTCGGTGGTCGGCGCGTACTGGATCAGCTCGTACATCTCGGTCCGGCGCACGACCTTGCCCGGCGTCACCGCCATGTTCCGGCCGACCTCGAAGTTCGAATCGTCGACCTGGTTGGGCATGCCGCCGTTGTTGATCCAGTCGTCGACCATGTTGCGGAAGCCCTTGGCCAGGCTGCCGCCCTTGGTCTCGATCGCCCGGCTCATCGCCGCCGGATTGCCGAGCAGGGTATTGGTCGGCGAGAACGAGGAGGTCACGATCGAGGCGGCAAGCTCGGCGCGGGCCTTGGCGTCGCCTTCGAGATCGTCGGGGATCATCGCCTCGACCGCCTGGGTCATCGCCAGATAGGCCTGGGCCAGCTTCTGGTAGAAGGGATTGGTCTTCCACGTCTCGTCCTGGAAGCGCCAGTCGCGCGCGTCGGGCGCGATGGTCGAGGTGCCCGTGGCGATCTGGAACAGGTTGCGGTAGAACTCCATGCCCTGCTGCATCATGTTCATCGGATCGCCCTTCATGAAGGCGGCGAACGGCCCATCGGGCCCGAACAGCGCTTCGGCGCCGGGAATGCCGCTGAACGGCGATTCGCCGGACGTGCCGGTTTCCGATTGAGTGGCCACGAGGTGTTCCTTTCCCGACTCATCCTGTTATGCAGCGAGGCTAGTCGCGGATGCAGCCGAAATCCACGGTTTTCCGCCGTTTTTACGAAAACTTGTGGCCTTGCAATGTCCTGCGCCGAAACTATGATTCGCGCCGACGCCAGCCCGTTCAGGCCAGCTCGCGCAGCTCGCGCTTGAGGATCTTGCCGCTGGCGTTGCGCGGCAGGCTTTCCACCACGATCACCCGCTTGGGCACCTTGAAGCCCGAAAGCCGCGACTTGCAGTGGGCGATCAGCCCCGCCTCGTCGAGCGCCTGCCCGGCGCGGGGCACCACGATCGCGGTCACCGCCTCCACCCAGACGGGATCGGGCGTGCCGATCACCGCGGTCTCGGCGACGGCGGGATGGAGGTAGATCGCCTCCTCCACCTCGCGGGAAGAGACGTTCTCGCCGCCCGACTTGATCATGTCCTTCTTGCGGTCGACGATGGTGATGTAGCCTTCCGCGTCGATCGTCGCGAGATCGCCCGAATGGAACCAGCCGCCGGCGAAGGCCGCGGCGGTCTTCTCCTCGTCCCGCCAGTAGCCGGTCATCAGGTGGGGGGAACGGTGGACCACCTCGCCCACCTCGCCCGGCGCGACGTCGTTCATCTCGTCGTCGACCACCCGGGTCGAGACGTGGAGCACCGGCCGCCCGCAGGACGAGGGCCGGGCATCGTGCTCCTCGGGGAACAGGGTGCAGGCGACGGGCGCGATCTCGGTCTGGCCGTACATGTTCCACAGGCGCAGGCCGGGAATGCGCTCGCGGATTTCGCGCAGCACCTCGCCCGGCATGATCGAGGCGCCGTAATAGGCCTTGGCGAGGTTCGACAGGTCGTGCGTGTCGAACAGCGGCGAGCGCAGGAGCGAGATCCACACCGTCGGCGGCGCGAAGAACGAGTTGACCCGGTGCTGCGCCAACAAAGGGATCAGGTTGTCCGGGCTGGGCAGGGAGGTGATCACGTTGCGGCAGCCGACCTGCAAGCCCGGCCCGATCATCGCGTCGAGCTGGGCGCAGTGGTAGAGCGGCAGGGCGTGGAGCGCGATGGTCTCGCGGTCCCATTCCCCGTCGATCACCACGCTCTG
>CAZFPW010000170.1:4773-6130 GCA_964520765.1 uncultured Novosphingobium sp. | reverse complement strand
GCCCCTTGCGCGATCAGCATCAGCTTCTCGGCCACCCAGTCCGGCTCGGTGATCATCAGGTCGTGGCCCGTGTCTACATCCCAGAACCGGCCCTGCGACCGCTCCATCAGCACGTCGAGCGTCCGCCCCGGCACCAGGCCGCGCGTCGCCAGGGTGGAGGTGCAGACCAGGTGGGATTCGGGGATCGCGCGCATCGCCGCCTCGTTACGGAACACCAGCTTCTGCGCGAAGGTCGCCCAGGGCTGCGGGGTGAAGCGGGCGTCGGCCCAGGCGGCGAGCACGGGATCGTGGATGCCGAAGAACCCGGCATAGCCCGCCATCGGCTTCATCACCAGCTCGACCCCGTTCTCGACATAGATGCCCTGGCGCTGCGGCTCGATCGAATCGTAGGCATGGTCGTGCAGCGATTCCCCGTCGAAGGGATAGGCGGCGTCGAGATAGACGCGGTGGCCCACCCGGTCGGGCGCGCGGTCCGCCGCGCCGGTGATGACCATGCCGCCATAGCTGTGGCCGACCAGGATCGCGTCGCGCAGGTCCTCGTAGAACAGGAGGTTCACCACGTCGTCGACATGGGCGTCGAGGTCGATGCCCGGATGGAGCTGGTGGACGTGCTCGCCCATGCCCGGCAGCGAGGGCGCATAGACCAGGTGGCCCGCCGCCTGCAGCCGCCGCGTGACCGGCTGATAGCACCAGCCGCCGTGACCGCCGCCGTGGACCAGAACGAAAGTCGCCATCGCATCCTCCATAAGTTATCGACTGATAACATGTCGTCTGCTTGCCTCGCTGTCAACGATGGCTAGCATGGGACGGTGCCGACCCCGACCGCCCCCCGCAAGCGCGATGCCCCAGAACGCGCTGCCCCAAAACGCGCGGCCCAGGCCGCGCCTCGCAAGCGCGATGCCCAGGCCACCCGCGCGCGTATCCTCGACGCGGCCCAGCGGGCCTTTTCCGAGACCGGCTATTCCCACACCGGCATCCGCGAGATCGCGGCGCTGGCCGGCACCAGCTCGACCCTGCTGCTGCGCTATTTCGGCTCCAAGGCCGGGCTGTTCGAAGCGGCGCTGATCGCCGCCGTGCCGGTCGATTCGGTCCTGGCCCACCCGCGCGAGCGGTTCGGGGAAGGACTGGCCGCCTCGCTGCTCGATCCCGCCAACGAGATCCGCCCGCCCTTGATGATCGCCCTGGCGGCGGGCGACCCCGAGGCCGCGGGAATCGCCGCGCGGGTCATGGAGGAACGATCCATCGCCCCGCTCGCCGCCTGGCTCGGCGGCGCGGACGGACGGGCGCGGGCGCTGGAGATCGCCATGCTGGCGACGGGCCTCGTCACCTATGCCCGCCAGCTCCCCCTGCCCGAGGG
>CAZFPW010000170.1:1535-4673 GCA_964520765.1 uncultured Novosphingobium sp. | reverse complement strand
CAGGCCGCAAGGAGAGAACCATGCCCCAACTCGACGACTACCGCCTGCTCGGCCGCTCCGGCCTGCGCGTTTCGCCCCTCACCCTCGGCACCATGACCTTCGCCGCCGGCGGCTGGGGCAGCACCGACGAGGAAGCGGCGCGGATGGTCGACATCTATGTCGAGCGGGGCGGCAACTTCATCGACACGGCCGACTTCTACGGCCAGATGGGCGGGTCGGAGACCCTGCTCGGCCGGCTGGTCCACGGCCGGCGGGAACGGCTGGCGATCTCCACCAAGTATTCCCTGACCACCCGGCCCGGCGACCCCAACGCGGCGGGCAACGGCCGCAAGAACATGGTCCGCTCGGTCGAGGACAGCCTGCGCCGGATGCAGACCGACTACATCGACCTGCTCTATCTCCACATGTGGGACTTCCGCACCCCGGTCGACGAGATCCTGCGCGCCTTCGACGACCTCGTGCGGGCGGGCAAGGTGCTCTACATCGGCCTGTCGGACACGCCCGCCTGGCAGGCCAGCCGGATG
The DNA here is from genome assembly GCA_964520765.1 of uncultured Novosphingobium sp. Classification (GTDB taxonomy): domain Bacteria; phylum Pseudomonadota; class Alphaproteobacteria; order Sphingomonadales; family Sphingomonadaceae; genus Novosphingobium. The sequence continues at coordinate 4,149 of CAZFPW010000170.1, read as the reverse complement.
CAGGCGATCGCGGAGCTGCGCGGCTGGACCCAGTTCTGCGCGCTCCAGATCAGCTACAGCCTGCTGGAGCGCACCGTGGAGCGCGAGATGATCCCGATGGCCCGCGCGATGGGCCTGGGCGTCTGCCCCTGGTCGCCGCTGGGCGGGGGCGTACTTTCGGGCAAGTATTCGCAGGCCGACCTGACGCCGAGCGGCCCGCCGGGCGAGCTGAACTCGCGCAAGGCGGTCAACATGGCGACGGGGCGGCTCAACGCGCACAGCCTGGCGGTCGCCGCCCTGGTCGGGGAGATCGCGCGCGAGGTCGGCAAGACCCCGGCCCAGGTCGCCCTGGCCTGGACCCTGCTGGACCCGGCGGTGACCTCGCCCGTGCTCGGCGCGCGAACCCCGGCGCAGCTCGAGGACAACCTCGGCGCGCTCGACATCACCTTCGCGCCGGAGCACCTCGAGCGCCTCGACGAGCTGTGCAAGCCGGAGCCGGTCTTCCCCATGGACGTCCTGCGCGGCCCCGCCGAAGCGATGATGTTCGGCGGCGTGAAGGTGGAGGAGCGGGGGTTGCGATCGCCTCTCTGAAGAGGAGGGGGATGCAAACGCCCTAGGCGAAGACGTCCGCCGGGTTGCGGGTGATCGGCATGAAGGCGCGCAGTTCGGTGTGCCGGGCCTCGTCCGAGCCCTGGATTTCCACCGCCAGGGCGACATGGGCGAAGCTCAGGCACAGGCGCAGCAGGCGCTGCTCGCGCTCGTCGAGGGCGTCGAGCGGCTTGGCGTCCAGCAGGTCCAGCGCCGGGCCGATCAGGTCGCGCGCCGTGTCGTAGAAGGCTTGGCGTTCCTCCGCCGTGCTGTCCCCGCGCGCCAGGGCGCGCTCGTTCATGCCGGCGACCGCCCATTTGGCGGCGAAGGACTCCAGCGCGGCGTAGCCTTCGGGGAGGAGGGCGCCCATCACGCCGTCTCCCGCTCGCGCAGGTCGGCGGCGGCCTTGAGGCCGGCCAGCCGCTCGGCCATCGAGGCCCAGACGCCGGGATGGGTCAGGATATAGGGCGCGTCGTCCGCGATCCCCTGGACCACCATCTCCCCGACATCGGCCGAGGTGACCGAGGTCTGCGGCATGGCGCCGGGCGCATATTCGCGCCGCACGCCGCTGATCCGAATCGTGTTCTCGGTCAGGTTCGTGACCACGAAGCCGGGGCAGAGCAGCGAGACGCCGACGCCCTTCTCGGCCATCTCGTTCCGCAGGTTCTCGGTCATCCCGGTCACGCCGAACTTGGCCGCGGTATAGGCGCCGACGCCGGGGATCGAGGCGGCGAGGCCCGCTTGGGACGAGGTGTTGACGATATGCCCCCGGCCCCGCGCGGCCAGGTCGGCGGCGAAGGCGGAGACGCCGTTGAACACGCCGACCAGGTTGATCGCGATGATCCGGTCGAACGAATCCGGGTCCATGCCCGCGAATGTCTGGCCGTTGGGCGCGATGCCGGCATTGTTGACCAGCACGTCGACCGGGCCGAACGCGGCTTCCGCCTCCGCCTTGGCCTGCGCCCAGGCGGCGCGGTCGCGCACGTCGAGGACCTGGCCGCGCCAGTTCGCGTCCTTGGTGGGCAGCACTTCGGCCAGCCGGTCGGCGTCGATGTCGGCGATGGTGATCTTCAGGCCCCGCGCGGCCAGGGCTTCGGCGATGCCGAGGCCGATGCCGCTGGCCCCGCCGGTGATGAAGGCGTGCTTCGCCGTGCTCAGATCCATCCTCTTCTTCCTCTTTCGTTATTCGACTTGATAAACGTCGATCACCACGTGATCGGGGCGGCGGATGCCGCGCGCCACGAAGGTCGCGCGGCGCAGCCAGGCGTGCGGGCCGGCGGCCACCTGGAAGGTAGGGGTCGTGCGGAAGTAATAGGCGTCGGGATCGACGTCCTCGCCCCGGGCGAGCCGCTCCGTCACCTCGGCGCTGGCGACGCGCACGCCCTGGTTGTCGATCGCGATCACCGTGCCGTCGGCGGCCTTCAGGTGATAGCGGGCATGGACCACGGCCAGCCCGCCGGGATGGATCGCCTGCCAGTCTCCCCCGCCGGGCAGGACCTCCCCGCTCAGCTTGGGCCCGGCGATCGTGCCGCCGGTGATCGGGATGAAGCGCTGGCGCGCCCCGTCGATCTCGCCCTGCTCGATCGGGGTGGCGACCTCGATCCGCATCGAGAAGGCCAGGGTCAGGCTGGGCGCGGGCGCGGCGGCCCCGGCCGGAACGGCGCCCATCAGCGCGAGCGCCCCGATGGCGAGCAGGCCAAAGACGTTTTTCCAAACCATTGCATGGGCGCTCCCTCCGATCGAACGAGGCCCCTTATGGCGCGAGAGCGGCGACCCCGCCATTCCCTTTGAGCGTCTCCGCCGCGCGCAGGCCGGACCAGACGCAATCGCCCAGCGACAGCCCGCTGACGTAGTAGTGCGAGCAGATACCCACCGCCGTGCGCCCGGCCGCGTAGAGGCCCTTCACCGTGCCGCCCTCGCTCGCCAGCACCTCGCCGGTGTCCTCGTCCACCACCAGGCCGCCCATCGTCAGCGCGGGAATCGGCGACAGCTTCAATCCCTCTCCGATGTTCATCGCGTAGAATGGCCCCGTCTCCAGCGTCTGGCG
>CAZFPW010000170.1:0-1435 GCA_964520765.1 uncultured Novosphingobium sp. | reverse complement strand
CCGGTGCGCGCGCCGTAGTATTCCTCACCCACCAGCCGCTCGCCGTCCGGGCCGATCGAGCAGGCCTTCACCCAGCTTTCCGGCGCGTAGAGGAACTTCCAGGCGGAGATGCGCTCCAGCAGGTCGGTCCTCGCGCCCACGCTCATGCCCAGCTTGATCCCCGAGCCGTCGTCCGCGATCGTGCCCAACGGATAGGAGCCGAGGTATTCCGGCGCGGTCCGGGCCATCATCGTCCGGTTGTAGGTGAACCCGCCGGCCGAGAGCACCACGCCCTTGCGCACGCGGATGCGCAGGGTCCCGGCCTTCGCCTCTAGCGCGGCGATCGAGGAAGTGACCTTGGACCCGAGGCCCAGGGTCGAGACGATCAGGTTGTTGACCAGCGCCATCAGCTTGGCGTGGCGCCACCGGGCGAAGGCCGAGGCGATCCGCTTCACCTCGATCCCCACGACCGCGCCCCGCCCGTCGACGATCAGCCGCGTCGCGCGGGTCTGGCGCAGCAGGCGGGCGTTGGGCTGGGCTTCGAGGCTGGCGATCAGCGGCGGCAGCAGGTACTGGCCCGACAGCGCGGTCGGCTCTCCGCCCTTGGGCGGCTTGGCGCGGTGGCCGCGCTGGGCCGGCGTCGCCCGCGCCCGGCCGGGCACGGTCAGCTCGTTGCCCGAGAAATAGAGCGAGCCGTCGTCGGGGTAGGAAGTCTTGGCCGCGGTCGCCGGGCCGCCGAAGCGGGCGCCGTACTTCTCCAACCAGTCCTGGAAGCCGGTGGAGGCCGCCGCGAACCGCCGCACCGTATCGGCGCGCACGACGTTGCCGGTCTCGTAGAGCAGGTAGTCGGCCATGTTCTCCGGCGTGTCCTGGATGCCCGCTTCCTGCTGCGCCCTGGTGCCGCCGCCCATGTAGACGACCCCGCCCGACAGCTTGCTGGCCCCGCCGCCCTCGCCCCGGTCGATGGCAATGACCTGGAGGCTGCGGTCCTCCGCCGTGCGCAGCGCCGCGCAGACGCCGGCCATGCCGACGCCGACGACCAGCACGTCGCAGGCCTCGTCCCAGTGCTCGGCCTCGGAGTTCTCGACCACCAGCGCGGGCTCGGTGCGGGTGGCGGTGGGGGTCAGGTCGTCGATGAAGCGGTTGTCGGGGGTCATGGATCGTTCCGATCGTTGTGGCATCCGGGTCCTCCCCCGCCGGGGGAGGTGGCGGCCCGCAGGGCTGACGGAGGGGGCGCGGCTACGGGGCAGGTTTTCGCGTGGGGCGCGCCCTCCACCATCCCGGACCAGGTCCGGGACGGTCCCCCTCCCCCGATAGGGGAGGATTTGGGAGGACCCTCACTCGCCCTCCGCCAGGCCGAGGCGCTCCTCATAGAGCCGGTGCCAGTTGCGGATGATCGACTCCTGGTAGCCGGAGACCCAGACATAGGGCGGCTGCTTGGTCTTCAGGCCGGTGT
>CAZFPW010000169.1:5028-6132 GCA_964520765.1 uncultured Novosphingobium sp. | reverse complement strand
TGCGTGCCGTAGCGATTGTGGAAGTCCACCCGGCCGCTGGCCGCAAGGGTCAGCTTCGGCCCGATGTCCTGTTCCACCTGAGCGAAGAGGCCGGGAACGCGGTAGGTATAGTCGAAGGCCGGGAAAGCCGCCGAACGGAAGCTGTCGACCTGATAGGCCGCGCCCGCGACCCAGGCCGTGCCGCCGCCCTTCCCCGACAGCGAGCCCTCGACGAAGAGCGTGCCATGAGTGTCCCGCTCGACGCTGCCGCCAAAGGTGTGGACATGATCCTGCGTCATGCCGGAGGCGCGGAAATGCGCGGCGCCGAGCCCTTCGATCGGTAGCCTGGCCACCAGTCCGCCGTCGAAACGCTCGCTATCCTGGCCTTCCGGGAAGGGATTGCCGTCCGGCGCGGTGCGACCCGGCAGGGTGCCGCCGCTCCGGCGCTCACCCATCGCGCCCACGGTCGCGAAAAGGCTGGCGCCGCTCTCGCCTTCCCAGAACAGCCGTGGCCGCACCGTCCAACGCAAATAGCCGGGAATATCGGCCCAGCCATCGCCGTCGAGGTCGTGCCGGGTCTGGCGGTGATAGCCGCCGGTCAGCGAGGCGCTCCAGCCGTCGCCCAGCGGGCCAGCGGCATAGGCGGTGACGTCCTGCCCGTCGCGGGTCGTGGCGTTGAGCAGGACTTCCGCCTCAGGCGCGCCCTTGGGCCGGCGCGAGACGAGGTTGATCACCCCGCCCAGCGCCGAAGGCCCATAGAGCGCCGAGGCCGCACCCTTGATGACCTCGACCTGGCCAAGGTCCGTCGGCGGGACCTGCAGCAGGCCGAGCGAGGAGCTTTGCCCGCCGTAGAGCGGCAGGCCATCTGCCAGAAGCTGGGTGAAGCGGCCGTCCAGGCCCTGGACCCGGACGTTGGCCCCGCCCAGCGAGGGCGAAGTGACCTGGACGCGCAGGCCCCCGGTCTCGCCCAGGATCGTCGCGACGTTGCCGGGGCGCATGAGGATCTTCTCCTCGATTTCCTCGCGGCCGATGACTTCGACGCGGACGGGATCATCCTGGACGCGGCGGCCGGAGCGGGTGGCCTGGACGACGATTTCCTCTTCGGCTTCCACCTCCTCGGCAGGC
>CAZFPW010000169.1:2773-4928 GCA_964520765.1 uncultured Novosphingobium sp. | reverse complement strand
CAGTGATGATGGCTGGAATGCGCGACATTGCCCGAACCGCCGCCGCCATCATGGCAGTCGCCGGGCACGCTCGCGGCTTCGCTATGCGCCAGGTCGACAAGACCGGGAGCGGTCCCGGCGGGCTCCATCAGATGGAGCCCGCACCACAGGACGGAAAAGATCAGCAGCAGGTTGAGCAGCCGGGGCATCGCCTCAGCGCAACGAGACCACGTTGTCCGAGACCCGCAGATCGCGCCGGCCCATGTACTGGCTGGCCATCGGCTCGTCGTCGACCGCGACGATCTCCCCGCCGCCGAAGCCGTTGAACGCCGTCCGCATGGCCGCCCCATAGGCGCCAAGCATGCCGATCTCGATATAGTCGCCGGCGGCGATGTCCTCGGGCAGCATGAACGGGCCTTCCATGAAGTCGGCATCGTCGCAGGTCGGACCGTAGAACGAGAAGTCCGTCAGGACCTCGTCATGGGCGTCGGACAGGCTCCGCACCGGGAAACGCCAGCCGACATGGGCCGCGTCGAACAGCGCGCCATAGGAGCCGTCGTTGATGTAAAGCTCGTTGCCGCGACGCTTCTCGACCTTGACGATCAGCGAGTTGTACTCGGCGCAGAGCGCGCGGCCGGGCTCGCACCACAACTCCGACGAATAGGAGATCGGCAGCGATTCCGAGGCGCGGTGGATCGAGGCGAAATAATCCTCCAGCGGCGGCGGCTCCATCCCCGGATAGATTGAGGGGAAGCCCCCGCCGACATCGATGATGTCGACCGTGACCGAGGCGTCGACGATCGCCGCGCGGACGCGCTCGAGCGCCTGGACATAGGCGAAGGGCGTCATCGCCTGGCTGCCGACGTGGAAGCAGATGCCGAGCGCGTCGGCCACCTGGCGGGTCGCCTGGAGCAGCGGGGCCGCATCGGCCAGGTCGATGCCGAACTTCGAGGCGAGGCTCAGCTCGGCATATTCCGAGCTGACGCGCAGGCGCACGCAGAGCGACAGGTCCGTGGCCGAATCGGTCGCAGCGACGATCTTGTCCAGCTCTTCCTGGGTATCCAGGCTGAACACGCGCACGCCGTGGACGTGATAGGCCTCGCGGATCGCGCTGGCGGTCTTGACCGGGTGCATGAAGCACAGGATCGCTTCCGGCAGCGTCGCGCGGACCAGGCGCACCTCGGCAATCGAGGCGACGTCGTAATGCGTCACGCCCGAGGCCCACAGCACGCGCAGCAGATCCGGCGAAGGATTGGCCTTCACCGCATAGAGCGACTTGCCCGGAAACTTCTCGACGAAGAAACGGGCGGCGCGCGCCGCAGCGTGCGGACGGTTCAGGATAACGGGTTCGTCGGGCGCGAGCGCGCGAACTACAGCCGATGCGTCTTGATACTGGTGCAACTCAAGGGACCCCCAATAGGCCTTTCGGCCAAAGCAACACAGGACGAAGCTGCCTTGCGGTTTGGAAGTCCCCATGGGGCAGCGGGGGGTCGATATAGGGCCGCCGAAATGAACTGCAAGTGAAAATGGACCCCTTGCGCCGGCCCCCCGCCGAACGCCGGGCAGAGCATCGGGCTTACTGGATCAAACTACTGAATAAAATTGATTTTTATGTGACTTTTCCGGTGTGCCAAATTGTCGCAATTCAGCTCAGCCGATCCCGGAAATCCTCGTAGGCGAAGCGCCGGACGCATTCGAGCGAATCCGACTCGCTGTCCCACAGCCAGATCGAGGGCAGCGGCACGCCGTTGAAGGTCGTGGTCTTCACCATCGAATAGTGCGCCTGGTCGAGGAAAGCGAAGCGCGCGCCGGGCTCGGCGGGCACGGGCAGGCGATAATCCCCGATGACGTCCCCGGCGAGGCAGGACGGCCCGCCGAGCCGGATCGCTCCGCCCTGCTCGATGTCGACCAATTCGTCCTCCAGCGGCAGTTCGCCCAGCATGGCCGGACGATAGGGCGCCTCGATCACGTCAGGCATGTGGCAGGTCGCGGAAATGTCGGTGATCCCCAGCGGCATCCCGTTCCAGCCCACGTCGAGGATCGTGCCGACGAGAATCCCGGCATCGAGCGCCACGGCCTCGCCCGGCTCGATGTAGACCTGGGCTCCGGTGTCCTCGGCCAGGTCGGAGAGGAATTCGACCAGTTCGTCGCGCTGGTAGTCGGCGCGGGTGATGTG
>CAZFPW010000169.1:0-2673 GCA_964520765.1 uncultured Novosphingobium sp. | reverse complement strand
GCGCGCGCCGCCGCGATGATCGGCTGAAAGCGTTCGATCTGGCCGGGCGAATTGAAGATCACATGGTCCGACAGGCGCAGGATCTCGGGCAGGTCCTCGGCTTTGTAGGCGGCGCAATAGGTGGTGATCTCGCCGTCGTAGAATTCCGAGGCGAGCCGCGCTTCCCACAGGCCGGAGGTGCAGACGCCGTCGAGGTATTCCCCGATGATCGGCGCGGTCGACCACATCGAGAAGGCCTTGAGCGCCGCCAGCACCTTGGCCCCGGAACGCTCTCCGATGTCAGCCAGTATGCGCAGGTTGGCGCGCAACCTGGCGGCATCGACGACGAAAGCGGGGCTATCGACGCGGGTAAGGTCGAACCGGGCGAAAGCGCCCGGATCACCGGCTCTGGTTTCCATTCCCGTCAGTCCTCCGCGTCGATCTGCGTGGCTACCCACCAGGTCACGCCGCCCGGATCGCGGAACCCGCCGCGCCGATCGGCATCGTCCTTGCGTTCCGGCGCCTGCACCGCCTGCGCGCCCAGTTCGAGCGCGCGGGCATAGACGCTGTCGACATCCGCCACGTAGAGATGAAGGTGCGCAGGCTGCTCGGGCCAGTCGGCCAGCGCGCCGCCGATCATCACCACCACGTCGCCCACGCGGATCTCCGCGTGGCGTATGCGGCCCTCGTCATCCTCCACGCGGCGCAGCCTTTCCCCGCCGAACAGAGCCTCGGCAAAAGACAGCGTCGCTTCGGGATCGCTCAGGATCAGATAGGGCGACAGCGCGGCATAACCGTCGGGCTTGAAACGGGGCACGCGAATCCTCCTCTTAGAACTCCAGCGGGCCCGCCAGCTCCTTCACCTGCCAGGGCAGGCCGTGCTGGTTGAGCATGTCCATGAAGGGATCGGGATCGAACTGCTCCATGTTGAACACGCCTCCCTCTCCATTGGCACCTTGCCATGCCCCGGTCAGGATCATCGCCGCGCCGATCATCGCCGGAACGCCGGTGGTGTAGCTGACGGCCTGGTTGCCGGTCTCGTGGAAGGCGTCCTCGTGGTCGCAGATGTTGTAGATGTAGAAGGTCTTCTCGCCCGAGCCGTCGAGCGCCTCGCCGGTGGCGATGTCGCCGATGTTGGTCTTGCCCTGGGTCGTGGGGCCGAGCGAGGCCGGCTCGGGCAGGACGGCCTTCAGGAACTGCAGGGGAATGATCTCCTGCCCGTTGTAGAGCACCGGGTCGATCCGGGTCATGCCGACGTTCTGCAGCACGGTGAGATGCTGGATATAGGCGTCGCCGAAGGTCATCCAGAAACGGCCGCGCTCCAGCTCCGGCAGGAACCTGGCCAGGCTTTCCAACTCCTCGTGGTACATCAGGTACATGTTCTTCGGCCCGACGCCCTCGAAGTCGAAGTTCTGGCGGATGGTCATCGCCGGGGTCTCGACCCATTCGCCGTTCCGCCAGTGGCGCGCCGGGGCGGTCACTTCGCGGATGTTGATCTCCGGGTTGAAGTTGGTGGCGAAGGCCTGGCCGTGATCGCCGCCGTTGCAGTCCAGGATGTCGAGCAGGCGGATGGTCTTGAGCTTGTGCTTCCTGAGCCACATCGCGAAGACGCTGGTCACGCCCGGATCGAAGCCGGAGCCGAGCAGCGCCATCAGCCCCGCCTGCCTGAAGCGGTCGTGATAGGCCCATTGCCAGTGGTATTCGAACTTGGCGACGTCCTTCGGCTCGTAGTTCGCGGTGTCCATGTAGTGGACCCCGGCGGCAAGGCAGGCGTCCATGATCGTCAGGTCCTGGTACGGCAGGGCCAGGTTGACGACGAGCTTCGGCCCGATCTGCCGGATGAGCGCGGTGAGCGCGGGCACGTCCTCCGCGTCGATGGCATAGGTGGAGACCGTCCGCCCGGTGCGCTGCTTCACCGATTCGGCAATCGCGTCGCACTTCGACTTGGTGCGGCTGGCGAGGTGGACGTCCGAGAAAATGCCCGGATTCATCACCATCTTGTGGACCGCGACGGAACCGACACCGCCCGCACCGATCACCAGAACCTTCGACATGCTCGCTCCATCCTTGCCGTCTGCGCTGCCCCATAGGACAGCCCCGTGACACAACCAAGTCCCCGGACTCGCGGGGGCGATTGACGGTGGCGCCATGACGTCGCAGTCTCGGGCAACAGGAGGAGCCCCATGCAATCGAGCAGTCCCACCCCCGTCGCCCCGCTGGTGACGCCATGACCGGCATGGACACCCTTCCCCCCGTCGTGGCGCTCGCCGCCTGGACCATGGTCATGTGGGCCTGGATGTACGCGACCCGGCTTCCCGCGCTGGGCGCGGCGCGCATCGACCTGGACGAGATGGCCCGCGATCCCGCCACTTCGCTCGACGACGTGCTGCCGGTCGGCGTGCAGTGGAAGGCGCACAACTACAACCACCTGCACGAGGCGCCGACCGTGTTCTACGCGGTGGCCATCGTGCTCGCCATCATCGGCCAGGGCGACGGGCTCAACGCGCAGCTCGCCTGGGCCTATGTCGCGCTGCGGTTGGTGCATTCGATCGTCCAGGCGACGGTCAACAAGGTGATGTGGCGCTTCGTGCTGTTCCTGCTGTCCAGCATGGTGCTGATCGGCCTGGTCGTGCGCGCCGTGATGGTGATGTTCTGAGCAACCCGTCGTCCCGGGCTTGACCCGGGACCGCTGGC
>CAZFPW010000168.1:2954-6223 GCA_964520765.1 uncultured Novosphingobium sp. | reverse complement strand
TATTCGTCCGCCCCCGCGTCGATCGCGGCGCGGATGTGCGCGATGTCGTTCTCGGTGGTGCAGAACACGACCTTGGGCTGGTCGCCATGGCCGCGCTGGCGCAGCAGCTTGATGAAGTCGATCCCGCTCATCACCGGCATGTTCCAGTCGAGCAGAATCACGTCGGGCATCGCCTCCTCGCAGCGCGCCAGGGCTTCCTGACCGTCGCCGGCCTCGTCGACCGCGAAGCCCATGCCTTCCAGGATGTGGCGCGCGACCTTGCGGATCACCCGCGAGTCATCGACGATCAGGCAGCTTTTCATGATCTGGATTTCCTCATGCCTATCGAGACTTAATCGCCGCTGGTAACCAATAGTTTAAGCCGCCCGTAGGGAGGCGGCGTCCGCCCGCCCGGCAAGGAGCCCGGCGATCCCGGCGAGCAGCAGAGGGCCGTCGTCGGATTCGACCATGCCCAGGGCGGCGCGATCCCAGCCCTGACCCAGGGCGGCGCGCAGCGGCAGGCAGTCCGACCGGGCCTCGGTCACGTCCTCCACCTCGTCGACGAGCAGGGCGTAGAGATGGCCCTCGAACTCGACCACCACCGCCTTGCGCCCGGCGCGGGGGCCGGCCGGCTCCAGCTCCAGCGAGGCGCGGCAGTCGATCACCGTCAGGACCCGGCTGCGCAGGGCGGAAAGCCCGGCGACATGGGCCGGCGCGCGCGGGATCGGGGTGAGGGCGTCCAGCTCCACCACCGAATGGACTTCCGCGGCGCGCAGGGCGACGCGGCGCCCGGCGATGCCGACGATGAGCAGCAGGTCGGTCATGACGCGATCCTCCGGCGCGCGGCGGCGAAGGCGGCGGCCAGCCCCTCGCGGTCGTAGCGATAGACGCTGCCCGGCGCGCCGGCCGCTTCCTCGCGCGAGGCGCGCAGGCGGATGATCTCGGCCGCAGGGGCGGACGGCGCGCCCGTTTCCTCCGTTTCCGCCAGGCCGATGGCGATGTCGGCCGGGGCCTCGTCATCCCTGCCGACGACGCGATAGCCGGCGGCCTCGGCCAGGGGGCGCAGGAAATTGTGGAGCCAGGGATCGTCCGTGGCGAGGCGGCAGACCGGCTGGCGCGCGGCCCGTTCTCCGGCGGTCCGGGCGAAGAGCCAGTGCGCGTCGACGACCTCGGCCGGCTCGCCGTCGATCAGGGTCACGCCCGCGATCTCGCCCGGCGCGGCGGCGGGGACGATCGCGCTGTCGAGCGTGCGGATGTCGATCACCTCGCGCAGGGCATAGGCGATTTCCTGGGTGCCGTCGGTCAGGCGGAACAGGCGAACCTTGTCGTCCGCCGCCAGCGGATCGGCCAGGCCATCGGCCCCGGCCAGCGGGAACAGGCGTTCGTCGATGACGGCCTGGGGGCCGCTGGCGCCGAATTGCAGGGCCTCGGCGGCAACCTCGTCGATGCGGCCGACCACGGCCATGCGGATCGCCCGGCGGCGGCCGTCGAGGCCGACGAACAGCAGCACCCGGTCGCCTTCCGCCCCGGTTGCGGCGCTCGGTTCGGCCAGGCGCGAGGCGCGCTCCTGGGCGTCGAAGGAAAGCCCGCCCGCCCGGGCGATGCCGGCCACGTCGAGCAGCAGGATCGGGCTGCCGTCGTCGGTCAGCGTGGTCCCGGCGTAGAGCCCGGTGGACATGACGGCGGGCGCGATGGGCTTCACCACCAGTTCCTCGTGATCGTGCAGCTCGTCGACCGCCAGGGCGAAGAGGTCGCCGCCGGCCAGGCGTAGCACGATGAGCCGGCTGGCCGCGAGGTCGGCCCCGGCGCCCAGCAGGATCTCGCCCAGGGCCAGGCAGGGCAGGCGGCGGTCGCGGATGCGGGCCAGGGTGACGGTGGCGAGGCGGCTCAGCTCGATCCCGTCCTCGCCGCTGTGGACGATCTCCTCCACGGCGGAGCGGGGAATGGCGAAGCGCTGGCCGCCGACGCCGATGGTCAGGGCGGGAATGATGCTGAGGGTCAGCGGCACCCGGATGGTCAGGCGGGTGCCCTGGCCGGGCGTGGAATCCAGCTCCACCGCCCCGCCGACCCGCTCGATATTGGCGCGCACCACGTCCATGCCGACGCCTCGGCCGGAAATGGCGGTGACGGCCTCGGCGGTCGAAAGCCCCGGCTCGAAGATCAGGTTGCAGCGTTCGCGATCGCTCAGCCGGTGGCCGTCCGCGGCATCGATAAGCCCGGCGGCGACCGCCTTGTCGACCAGCCGCTGGCCGTCGATCCCCCGGCCGTCGTCGATCACGTCGATCATGATCTGGTTGCCGGACTGGCGCGCCGAAAGGGTCAGCAGGCCGATCTCCCGCTTGCCCCCGGCGCGGCGCTGGGCCGGGGTCTCGATCCCGTGGTCGATGGCGTTGCGGATGATGTGGGTGAGCGGATCGCGGATCGTCTCGATCATCTCGCGGTCCAGCTCCACGTCGCCGCCCTCGATGTCGACCATGACCTGCTTGCCAAGCTCGGCGGACAGGTCGCGGACCAGGCGGGGCAGGGCGACGAACAGGGTCTCGATCCGCTGCATCCGGGTCCGGGTCATGGCGTCGCGGACCTCGGCGATGATCGCGGAGAGGCGTTCGAAAGGCCCGTCGATGGAGGCGTCGGTCGGCACCTCGCGCAGGCGGCGGGCAAGGTCGTTGCGGGCAAGGACCATGTCGGAGACGCCGCTCATCACCCGGTCGAGCAGGTCGACCGGCAGGCGGATCGAGCGCTGGGCGGCAGCCGGACGCGGCGGGGCGCCGGTTTCGGCGGCCAGGTGCGCGGTGGTGGGCGAGGCAAGCTCTTCCGCCTCGTCGGCGCCGGGTTCGAGCGCGCGGATCAGGCTCTCGTCGCCGTCCTCGGGCAGGGCCGCCCCCGCGTCTATCGCCTCGACCATGTCGCTGATCCGGTCGATGATCGCCAGGACCGCGCTGACCAGGGCCGCGTCGGCCTGGCGGCGCTCGGCGCGCACGTCGGCCAGGGCGTCCTCGGCGGCATGGCTCAGGGCTTCCAGCCGGGGCAGGTCGAAGAAGCCGCAGTTGCCCTTGACCGTATGGACGAAGCGGAAAATGGAATCGAGCCGCGCGCGGTCGGCCGGATCAGCCTCCCACGCGACGATCTCCCCGCCCAGGGCTTCGAGCATCTCGCGCGATTCCGCGACGAATTCGGCCAGCAGATCGTCCATGTGCCCCCTTTTCGCGGGGGTTATGCGGCAGGATGGTTAACTAAAGGTTGGCGGAGGTCGGCCGTGGCTGCCGCCTGGGGCGGTAATCGCGTTGCCC
>CAZFPW010000168.1:0-2854 GCA_964520765.1 uncultured Novosphingobium sp. | reverse complement strand
TGATCCAGCTCGCCCTGCGGCGAGGGCGGGAAGACCAGCGGTTCCGGCGCGGCGCGGATCGCGTCGATCTCGCCCGCGATCTGCTCGACGGTCCAGCTCGGGTGATAGACGCCGGGGCTCTCGGCGATGAAGGCGCGGGCGATGCGGCCGCCCATGGCGACGATCATCTCGCCGGAGATCGCGCAGTCCTCATGGCACAGATAGGCGACGGCGGGGGCGACCATCTCCGGCTCCATCGGCGGAAACTTGGAGGTGTCGATGCCTTCCGACATCCGCGTGACGGCGGCGGGGATGATGACGTTGGACTTCACGCCCACGTCCTTGCCCTCGATCGCGGCGGTGTTGGACAGACCCATGAACCCGGCCTTGCACAGCGCGTAGTTGGCGTTGTTGGCCTTGCCGTAGAGCCCGTTGATCGAGCCGGTCAGGACGATCCGGCCATAGCCCTGCGCGGCCATCAGCGGGAAGCATTCGCGCACCATGTGGAACGCGCCCTTGAGGTGGACGGCCAGCACGCTTTCGAAATCGTCGTAGGAGATTTCGGACAGGGTGCCCCGGCGCACGTTGCCGGCGCTGTGGATCAGCATATCGACGCGGCCGAAGGCGTCGAGGGCGGTCTTGACGATGGCCCGGGCGCCTTCGGGCGTGGCGACGCTGTCCAGGCTGGCAACGGCCTCGCCCCCGGCGGCGCGGATTTCGTTCACCAGGGCGTCAGCGGGGCCTTCGTCGGTCGTGTCGCCGGACATCGAGACGCCCGGGTCGTTGACCACGATCTTCGCCCCGCGCGCGGCGAGCAGCAGCGCATAGGCCCGCCCGAGCCCGCGCCCGCCCCCGGTGATCACGGTGACGCGATTGTCGAAGCGCAGTTCGGGCATTTTTCTCTCCTGATCTGAAACCCCTCCACCCGTTCCTCCCGAGCGAAGTCGAGGGACTACGCCGAGCACCAGCGAGGCTCTGCGCTCTTCGCTCGGGAGGAACGGGCGGGGTTAGGAAATAACCTTGTCCGCTCTTAGCGCCTCGATCTGCTCGGCTGTCAAATCGAGAATGCCGCTGAGGATCGCCTCGGTGTCCTGCCCCAGCACCGGCGGGGCGGCGGGGCGGGGTTGGGCCTCGTCGAACTTGATCGGGCGGTTGACGATGGGGATCGCCCCCAGCGTCCGGTGCTCGACCTCCACCACCATTTCCCGGTGCGCCGCCTGCGGCTGGCTCAGCGCCTCGGTGACGCCCAGGATCGGGGCGTGGGGCACCTCGAAGCGGGTGAAGATGTCGACCAGCTCCTCCACCGTGTGGCGGCGGGTGAACTCGGAGACGATCTCGTTCACCTCGGTCCGCGCGTCGCGGCGCTTTTCCAGCGTGTCGTAGCGCGGATCGTCGGTCAGCTCCTCGCGCCCGATCGACTTGCAGATGCGGCCCCAGAAGCCCGGCGTCAGGCAGGCGACGACGATCGAGCCGTCATCCTTTGCGGGAAAGATGCCGTAGGGCACCAGGTTGGGGTGTTGCGAGCCCTGCCGCTGCGGGTCCTGCCCGGTGAAGAAGGCGAGCTGGGCGATATAGCCGAGCATGCCGATCAGCCCGTCCATCAGGCTGACGTCGATGAAGCGGCCCTTGCCGGTCCGCTCCCGCTCGTAGAGCGCGGAGACGATGCCGATCGGGCCGTTGATCCCGCCGACGAGATCGCCCAGCGGAATGCCGAGCTTGGTCGGCAGGCCATCGGGATCGCCGTTCATGGAGAGCGCGCCGCTCATCGCCTGGAGCACGATGTCGAAGGAGGGATTGTCCTTGAGCGGCCCGGTCTGCCCATAGCCCGAGATCGCGCAGTAGATCAGCCTGGGATTGACGGCGGAGAGCGCCGCATAGCCGAGGCCGAGACGGTCCATCACGCCGGGCCGGTAGTTCTCGACGACGATGTCGCACTTGGCGGCCAGATCCTTGACGAGTTGGACGCCCGCGGGGGACTTCAGGTCCACCACGATCGACTTCTTGCCGCGATTGACGCTGAGGAAATAATGGCTCTCGCCGTCCCGGATCGGGGGGAAGGTGCGGGTCTCGTCGCCCGTGCCCGGCGGCTCGATCTTGATGACCTCCGCGCCGAGATCGGCCAGCGCCAGGCTGGCGGCGGGGCCGGCGAGGACCCGCGTGAAATCGAGCACGCGCACGCCCGCGAGGGGGCCGGGCCAGGGGGTGGATGGTTCATCCATAGGCTTGTGTATGACCTCTCCCGGTCGGCCTCAAGCGTTGGAGGCAAAAGCCCCCTCCTCTTCAGAGGAGGGGGTTTGGGGGTGGTGGAGGCTTGGCGCGACTTGTCGCTTCGCGAGCGACGCTGCCGCGTCGCCACCACCCCTCGGTCCCCTCCTCTGAAGAGGAGGGGAGGCTGGACATCAACCCTTGGTCGGAAGCTGGGCCACCGAAGTACCGAAGGCCGAAAGCTCGCCGCGGTGCGTCGTCGCCTTCTGCTCGACCTCGATGTACTTCTTGCCGTTCTCTTCGAACTTCCTGGTGACCGTGCCATCGATGAAGATCACGTCGCCGTCCGGGTTGTGGCGGCGGATCTGGCAGGACGACTTGTGGAGGAAGCCGTCGTCGCCGATCCAGTTGGTCATCTGGTGCGTCAGCCACGAGCAGCGCTCCGGGCCGTAGTCGTAGGCGCCCGGCGCGCCGACCTCGAGAGCGAAGTCCTCGTCCCAGTGCACGCGCTCGGGGCAGTCGGGCACGTTGAAGCGGTTCTTGATGCCCAGGCCCGGGTGCGCCTGCTGCATCTTCCACGCCATCTTGTTGGCGCGGATGTAGAGGCCGCCCCAGCCTTGCGCATAGGCGATGAAGCCGGTGACGGTCATCGGGCCCTTGATCATGCGCG
>CAZFPW010000167.1:0-6247 GCA_964520765.1 uncultured Novosphingobium sp. | reverse complement strand
GGATCGGGCGGCAGGCCGAGGTCGAGCGTGACCACCGCCGGCTCCTCGGTGCGCAACGCGGCGAGCGCCGCGGCGCGATCGCCGGCGATGACCACCTCGAAATCCTCATAGGCCCATTTGAGCTGCGCCTGGAGGCCCGGATCGTCCTCCACGATCAGCAGCTTGGGCAAGGGGTTGGTCTTGTCGGTCATGACGCTACTCGTGTGTCGAAAGAGTCCATCAGGTCCGCCGCCTCGACGAGCGGCAGGCGGATGGTGAAGCGGGTGCCAAGGCCTTCGTGGCTCTCGACGTCGAGGCGGCCCTTCATCGCCCGGACCAGCTCGCGCGCCTCATAGGCGCCGATGCCGAAGCCGCTGGGCTTGGACGAGACGAAGGGTTTGAACAGGCGATTGCGAACGAAGTCGGGCGACATGCCCTGGCCGGAATCCACGACCTCGATCAGGCCGTGGAAAGCGTCCACGCCGATACGGATGAAGACCTGCGCACCGGGCTCGCTGGCGTCGATCGCGTTCTGGACCAGATGGACCAGCACCTGCTCCAGCGATTCCGCATTGGCGCGGACCTGATGACCCTCGCTTCCCATAACCACCACCGCGTGGGGCGGCCCGAATTGAGCGGCGACGCGGCGCGCCACCTCGTCCAGCTCGACATCGCCAAGCTGCTCGACCGCCGTGGCGTTGTAGCGCGACAAGCGGGCGAGCAAGGACTGGAGCTTCTCGGACGAATTGCGCAGCGTCACCAGCATGTCGGCGCGAAATTCGGGATTGTCCGCATGGCGCTCGGCATTGCGGGCAAGCAGGGTGAGCTGGCTCGCCAGGTTCTTGATGTCGTGCATGACGAAGGCGATGCGGCGATGGAAATCGTCGAAGCGGGCGGCCTCGGCCAGGGCCTCCTGCCCGGCATGTTCGGCCAGATAGCTGGCGAGCTGCTGGCCGACGACGCGGAGCAGGTCGAAATCTTCCCAGTCGAGCCGGCGAGCGTGTGGCGGACGGGCCAGGACCACGGCGCCGACCAGCCGATCGAAATGCAGCAGCGGCACCAGGACCCAGGCCCGGCTATCGGCCAGCAGCCAGTCCGGGATGACCGGGGCGGTCCCCTTGGGGTCACGGCCGCGACGCAGTTCCTCCAGCTCGGCGATGGCGCCCGTCCGCTCGATCGAGCGGATCGCCGCGGCGTCGAGACAGACGCCCGGCACCTCGGCGGTCGGCCAGCGCCAACGCGCGGCGAGCGCCAGGGTGCCATCGTCATCGCGGGTGAGCAGGAGACCGGCGGGACTGTCCGCGATGTCGGCCACGGCCTGGACCACGCGCTGCTCGAACGGCGCGCCCTCGCCGGAGCCGTCTCCCCGCCCGATCGTGCGGGTGAAGCGCAGCCATTCCTGGCGGTAATCGTAACGGTGGCGGAACAGGTGCTTGACCAGCGTGACCCGCAGCCAGCCGCGCAGCTTGGCCGAAGGCACGACCAGCAGCGCGATGACGGCGACGGCGACAACCACGGCGAACTGGAGCACGCGCCCGAAATCGCCGTCGATCTCCGCCAACCACTGCCCGATCGCCGTCATGGCCAGGAGGTAGATCCCGATAGCCAGCAGCGAGATCGACTGGAACGCGATCGCGCGCGAGGGCTGCAGCTTCAGCTCGCCGCGCTGGCGTGAGCCGCCGAGCGCGACCAGCCCGGCCAGGGTCAATCCGGCCAGCCCTTGCAGCGAGGCAAGCTCGCGCGGCCAATCCTTCAGCAGGTAGGCCACCGTGTAGAGCTGGAAGTCGAACAGCCATAGCGCCGCGAAACCGGCGGCCGGCCAGCGCAGCATTATCCGCGCCGGAGGCGAGGCGCCGACATAGAGGTTCTGCACCAGGATCAAGCCGCCGATGGTCGCGAGCAGGCGCAGCATCACCTCGGCCTGGAAGATCGCGCCCTCGATCGTCCCGCCCCAGCCATCGTGCTCGACCGTCAGCAGGGCGACCACCAGCAGCTCGACCAGCACCAGCGAGCAGACCACCGGCCGCACAGGCGCGACGCTGCGGTGGCGGCCGTCGCTGGCGAAGAGGCGATAGACCGCGACGAGCATCAGGATGTTGCGGAGCGCCTCGGCGATCCCGCTGGCCATGCTGTCGCTGCCCGTGGCCGCGACGAGCAGCGCCCAGAGCGCCACCCCGAGCAGGCTGACGATCACCGCGCTCGAAATCGCCACGTTGCGCGCCCGGCGCGTCATCAGCCAGGCGGATGCCAGCAGCACTCCACCCGCTGCGGCCAGATGGGTCGCGACGGCGATCAGTTGCCAGAGCGAGAGAGCGGCCGATCCGCTCATCGCGCTCCCTCGTGCCAGAGCACGACGCGCAGGGTTTGCAGCAGGATCAGCAGATCGAGGAAGGGCGTGTAGTTCTTGGCATAGTAGAGATCGTATTCCAGCTTCTGCCGCGAATCCTCGATCGACGCGCCATAGGGGTAGTTGATCTGCGCCCAGCCGGTGATGCCCGGCTTCACCATGTGGCGTTCGGCGTAATAGGGCAGCTTCTCTTCCAGGTCGGCGACGAATTCCGGGCGTTCGGGACGCGGACCGACGAAGCTCATCTCGCCCTTGAGAACGCTCCAGGCCTGGGGCAGCTCATCGATGCGGACCTTGCGGATGAAGCGGCCGATCCGCGTCACGCGCGGATCGTTCTCGGTGGCCCACTGGGCGCCGCCCTTTTCGGCATCGGTGCGCATGGAGCGCAGCTTGATGACATCGAAGTTCTGGCCATAGAGCCCGACGCGCGACTGGCGGAAGAAGGCCGGCCCCTTGCTGTCGAGCTTCACCAGCAAGGCGAACAGCAGGATGATCGGGGCGGTCAGGATCAGCAGGATCGCGCTCGCCGAAATGTCGAACACCCGCTTCGCCGCGGCCGATACGACGCGGAGCGAGGAAAAGCCGTCGGAGAAGATCAGCCAGGACGGATTGACCGTGTCGAGGTCGACCCGGCCCGTCTCCCGCTCGACGAAGCTGGAGAAGTCGTTGACGTGAACCCCGGCGGTCTTGATCCGCAGCAGGTCGGACAGGGGCAGTGCATTGCGCCGCTCCTCCAGCGCCAGGACCACCTCGCTGACGCCCAGGTTCTCGACGAAGCGGGTGAGGTTGTGGATCGCGCCGCGCGCGATCGCCTCTTCCACCACGACCTGGCCTTCGTTCATGCCGACATAGCCGACGATGACGAAGCCGCTCTCCGGCCGATCGCCGAGCTGGCGCAGGCGATCCGCGCGCGGCCCCGCGCCCAGCACCAGCACGCGCCGGCGAAAGGCCGCGGCGCCGAGCATGCCGCCGACGATCATGCGATTGAGCACGAGGACGAGGATCGACAGCCCCATGGCGTAGGCCAGGGTCGAGCGCCAGAACGTCTGACCTCCAACCACGAAGTCGACCACGGCGAGCGCGATCACGCCCAGCGAAACCGCCACCAGCAGCCGCGCCGTGGCGAAGCGCAGCGATCGCAGGGCTTCCGCGCCATAGACCCCGACCGCGATCATCGCGGTGAGCATAGTCAGGGCGGTGGCGGCGAGCGGCCAGAATCGATCGACGAACCGGCCCGCATCCATCCCGATCTGTTCCGCGCGCAGGCGGAAGGCGATCTCTCCGGCGAGCAGCAGCAGCGCCACGTCGAACAGCCCCATCAGTATGACGGCGTGGGGAATGTAATGTTTGAACAGCCGGATCATTCCCGGCAGGATAGAAGGGAGGCGTAAAATGTCGGTAAATCTGACAGTCCCGACCGCTGTCTTTCTTCAGGAAATCCCGAGAAAACCACAGGCCGGCGCGCCGGGTGTCGTTATGTCTTACACGAGGCGCGCGATTGCCTGGGTGGTTCCTGCGCGGAAATGTTTAGCGGCGAGCCGCCTCCTGAGCCGCATCGCCGACCTGAAGGGCTGCCGCGCCCACCTCCGTCGCGGCGTTGGCGACGGCAGCGCCCTGGGCGCCGCGGCCATCGTCGCGGATCGCCATCAGATAGACCACAGCCAGCACCGCGATCAGCGCCACGATCCCGAACAGCCATCCCGCGCCGCTTCCGCTGCGCGCGGGGCCTTCATGGATCACGGTGGTGTGACCGGGGCTTTCATACGTGGTGGTGCGTCCGTCGCTCATGGGCTTTCTCCAAACTCCGTTTCTGGAAAAACGGCGAAATGCCCGAGGCGTTCCTGCGCCTGGTGCCCCTGGCCCGACTCGAACGGGCACGTCTTGCGACAACCGATTTTGAGTCGGTCGCGTCTACCATTCCGCCACAGGGGCTCCTGCGCGCTGGCGGCTTAGCGCTGCCGAAGCGAAGCGGCAACCGTTCTACTTGAGCGCCGCCGCGATCAGCTTGTGCAGGCGCGAATGGATCGCGTCGCTGCCGGCGAGGACCTGGGCATCGCAAATCAACTGGGACCGGCCGCGCCAGTCGGTCACGAAGCCGCCGGCCTCGCGCACCAGCAGGCAACCTGCCGCGGTGTCCCACGGCTTGAGCCCGCTTTCCCAGAACGCTTCGTAACGCCCGGCCGCAACCCAGGCGAGATCGAGCGCGGCCGAGCCGAAGCGGCGGATGCCCGCGACTTCCGGGCCGACGGCGTTGTAGATCTTGGCCCATTCGCCGCCATCGCCACGCCCATGGAACGGGATGCCGGTGGCGATCAAGCTGTCGTCGAGATGCCGCCGCGCCGAGACGCGCAGGCGCCGGTCGTGGAGCCAGGCTCCGCGGGACTTCTCGGCCCAGAAGCTCTCGTCGGTGATCGGCTGATAGACCAGCGCGGCCGTCACCTCGCCCCAGCCCGAACCGTCCAGCTTCGGCTCCTGCACGGCGATGGAGATCGCGAAGTGTGGGATCGAGTGAAGGAAGTTAGTCGTGCCGTCGAGCGGATCGATGATCCACCGCGGCTTGCCCTCGGCTCCGGGAATCGTGCCGCCTTCCTCAAGCTCGAAGCCCCAGTCGGGCCGCGCCGCGAGCAGTTCGTCGTAGAGCGTCCGCTCGGCGGCGCGATCCGCCTTCGAGACGAAGTCCGACGGCCCCTTGCGGCTGACCTGGAGGTGCTCGATCTCGCCGAAGTCGCGGCGCAGGCGCTGCCCCGCCTTGCGGGCGGCGCGCTCCATGACGCGGATCAGGCCGGAAATTGCTGACATTCTATAATCCTAAGGCCAGGGGCCAATCAGTTCGCCTTGCCCACATAGGTGCGCTCATAGACGTCGACCACGATCCGCGTGCCGCTCTCGATGTGGGGCGGGACCATCACGCGCACGCCGTTGTCGAGCATCGCCGGCTTGTAGCTGGACGAGGCGGTCTGCCCCTTAACCACGGCGTCGGCCTCGACGATGGTCGCCTCGACCTGTTCGGGAAGCTGGACGGAGATCGGGCGCTCTTCCCACATTTCCAGCAGCACTTCCATGCCGTCCTGAAGGAAGGCCTCGGCCCCGCCGAGCAGGTCGGCGGGAAGCTGGATCTGGTCGAAGGTATCCTTGTCCATGAACACGAGGCTGTCGCCGTCGGCGTAGAGGTACTGGAAGTCCTTGGTGTCGAGGCGCACGCGCTCCACCGTGTCGGCGCTGCGGAAGCGGACGTTGGTCTTGCGGCCGTCGATCAGGTTCTTCATCTCGACCTGCATGAAGGCGCCGCCCTTGCCGGGCTGGGTGTGCTGGGTCTTGGCGACCTTCCAGATGCCCTTTTCGTATTCGAGAATGTTGCCGGGACGGATGTCCACGCCGCTGATCTTCATCGCCAATGACCTTATGCTGGGAAAGAGCGCGCTTCGGTAAAGCTGGCGGCCCTTAGCGCGACCGTTGCCTTCTGGCAATCGCGCCCCTCCGGTGATAGCGCAATGGGCGATGAAGCGCATCGCGATCCTGTTCGGCCTTTTATGCTCCGGCCCCGTCCTTGCCGCGCCCGGCGGGCCGATCGCCACGATCCACCGGGGCGACTACCTGTGCGAGCTGCCCGGCGACGCCACCGGCCTGGCCGGCTTCCCGGTGCCCGAGGAAGGCTTCACCATCATCAGCGGATCGAGCTATGCGACGGCGCAGGGCACTGGCTCGTACCTCCTCACCGGAGACCTGCTGGTCATGACCAGCGGACCGAAGCGCGGGCAGAAGTTCACCCGCCTGAGCAACAACTTCCTGCGCAAGCTCGACGCCCAGGGCAAGGAAAGCACGCTGCGCTGCGTGCGGCGTACGCGAAACAATAGCTGACCCCCGATCCTCCCCCACCGGGGGAGGGGGACCGCCCGCGCAGCGGGTGGTGGAGGGGGCGAT
>CAZFPW010000166.1:2245-6250 GCA_964520765.1 uncultured Novosphingobium sp. | reverse complement strand
TCACCGATCAGCAGGTTGTGGTGGCGGCGGACGTAGGAGACGATCGCCTCGTCCATCTTGTCGCCGCCGACGCGGACCGAGGTGGTGTAGGCAAGGCCGCGCAACGAGAGCACGGCGACCTCGGTGGTACCGCCGCCGATGTCGACGACCATCGAGCCGACCGGTTCGGTCACGGGCATGTCGGCGCCGATCGCGGCGGCCATCGGCTCCAGGATCAGGTGGACCTGGCTGGCCCCGGCGTTGGAGGCCGCATCGCGGATCGCGCGGCGCTCGACCGAGGTGGAGCCCGAGGGCACGCAGATCACGATCTCGGGATAGCGGAACAGGCTCTTCTTGCCGTGGACCTTGCGGATGAAGTGCTTGATCATCTCCTCCGCGATTTCGATGTCGGCGATCACGCCGTCGCGCAGCGGGCGGATCGCCTCGATGTTGTCGGGGGTCTTGCCCATCATCATCTTGGCGTCGTCACCGACCGCCTTGACCCGCTTGATCCCGTTGATGGTCTCGATCGCGACGACCGACGGTTCATCCAGGACGATTCCGCGGTCCTGAACATAGACGAGCGTGTTCGCCGTCCCAAGGTCGATCGCCATGTTCTGAGAACCGAATTTCAAGAATCGCCAAGCCATCTAGTTTTCCGTGATTTTTCCATCGCTTCGGCGCCATTTTCTGGTCGCCGCGCTCCGGACGGGTGAACGAACCGCGGCTGCTTAGCGCAGGGATCGGTGGAACGCCAAAATTTTGTGTCGAAAGCGGCGGGTAAAGGTGCGGGTCGGCTCGAATTTGCAGCGGTTCATCGCTAGGCTCTTACACTCATGCCCGAGATCCGCCGCCTGCCCGACACCCTCATCAACCGCATCGCCGCGGGAGAGGTGGTCGAACGCCCCGCCGCGGCGCTCAAGGAGCTGGTCGAGAACGCCATCGACGCCGGGGCGACGACCATCGCGGTGAAGCTCGCCGCGGGCGGTCTCGACCTGATCGAGGTGACCGACGACGGCTGCGGGATGAGCCCGGACGAGATCGCCCTCGCGCTCGAACGCCATGCCACCTCCAAGCTGCCCGACGAGGACATCGAGAAGGTGGCCACCCTGGGCTTCCGGGGCGAGGCCTTGCCCTCCATCGCCAGCGTGGCCCGCCTGTCGATCGAAAGCCGCCCCAGGGGGCAGGATGGTTGGCGCAGGGTGACCGATCACGGCCTACTGGCTGACCAGGGACCGGCCGCCCTGCCGCCCGGCAGCCGCATCCGGGTGGAGGATCTGTTCGGCAGGATTCCGGCCCGCCGCAAGTTCCTGCGCAGCGCGCGCAGCGAATATGCGGCCTGCCTCGACGTGGTCCGCCGCCTCGCCATGGCGCGGCCCGAGGTCGGCTTCACGCTGGACCACGACGGCCGCCGAGTCCTCGCCGTCCAGCCGGGAGAGGACCTGGCGAGCCGCGTCTCGCGCATCGTCGCGCGCGAACTCGCGGAGGACGGCGTGGCCTTGGACCTTACGCGCGGCTCGGCCCGGCTGCTCGGCGTCGCGGGCCTGCCGACCTTCAATCGCGGCGTCGCGGATCACCAGTACCTTTTCGTCAACGGCCGCCCGGTGAAGGATCGCCTGCTGATCGGCGCGGTGCGCGGCGCCTATGCCGATCTCCTCGCCCGCGACCGCCACGCGGTGCTGGCCCTGTTTCTCGAGCTTCCGCCCGAGGATGTCGACATCAACGTCCATCCCGCCAAGACCGAGGTCCGCTTCCGCGATCCCGCCTTCGTCCGCGGCTTCATCGTCAGCGGCTTGCGTCACACGCTCGATTCGGCGGCCCAGCGCAGCGCCCAGGCCCCCGCGGCCTCGGCGATGGGCAACTGGCAGGTCGAGCCGGCCGCGCCTCCCCCGGCGCGGAGCGATAGCCTGTTCGCCCGCTTCGCCCAGCCGGTCTCCCGCGTGACCGAGGCGGGCAGCGTCTGGCGGGGCTATGAGGAATCCATCCTGGCCCCCGCCGCCGCGGCCGAAGTGGCAGAGCCGCTGAGCGAGGAAGCGGCGGAATTCCCGCTCGGCGTCGCGCGCGGTCAGGTCGCCAACACCTACATCGTCGCCGAGGCGGCGGACGGCCTGGTGATCGTCGACCAGCACGCCGCGCACGAACGCCTGGTGCTGGAACGCCTGAAGGCGGCGGGCGCGGGCGGGGCGGTCGCCGCCAGCCAGGCCCTGCTGATGCCGGAGGTGGTCGAGCTGGACGAACCCGCCTGCGACCGGATCGAGGAGCATGTCGAGACCTTCGCCGCGCTCGGCCTCGCCATCGAACGCTTCGGCCCGGCGGCCATGCTGGTCCGCGCCGTGCCCAGCGTGCTCGCCAAGGGAGACGTCCATGCCCTGGTCCGCGACATTGCCGACGACCTTGCCCACCACGGCGACGCCCTGCTGCTGGGCGAGAAGCTCGACGGCGTGCTCGCGACCATGGCCTGCCACGGCTCGGTCCGCGCCGGGCGCACCTTGTCGGTGGCCGAGATGAACGCTCTCCTGCGCGAGATGGAGCGCACCCCGCGCTCGGGCCAGTGCAACCATGGCCGGCCGACCTGGGTGAAGTTGGCCCACGGCGACATCGAAAAGCTGTTCGGCCGCAAATGATTGGATCAAGATGACATTCCTGGCCTACATCGGTGCCGCCTTGGCGGAGATCGCGGGATGCTTCGCGTTCTGGGGCTGGCTGCGGCTCGGTAAGCCGATCTGGTGGCTCGTGCCCGGAATGGCCTCGCTGGCCCTGTTCGCTTACCTTCTGACCCTGGTCGACAGCGAGCACGCGGGGAGGGCCTATGCGGCCTACGGCGGGGTCTACATCGTTTCCGCGCTATTCTGGTTATGGGCGGCCGAGGGCGTGAGGCCGGATCGTTGGGACTCGATCGGCGCGGCGATCTGCCTGATCGGCGCGGCGGTCATCTTGCTCGGGCCGCGGACGGCGGGCGCATGAAGCGCCTTGTCCCGGTCCTTGCCTGCGGCCTTGCGCTGACGGCCTGCGAGCCGAAGCCGACGCCCGCCGAACAGGCCATCGAGGATGCCCAGGCGGTCGCGCAGGTCGAGGCGGCCAACCGCAACTTCGCGCCCTCCGTTGCCCTCGATCCCCAGCCGATCACGCCGGGCGATCTGCAGAAGGCAGGGCTGCTCGACGCCGGGTGCAGCTTCGAGGCGGCGGGGCAGAGCGATCCGGTCCTGGTCGCCCGGCCGAAGCGCGCGGTGATGAAGCTTGGACGCACGCTCACCACCTTCGCCTCGGACCCGGGCAGCACGGCCCTGCCCCTGGGCACCTGGGCGCACTATGTCGGCAAGGCCGCCTCGCTGCGGATCGCAACCAGCGGCGAGGGCGATCCCGCCAACCAGAATCGCCTGGAATGGCCGGCGACTCTCACCGCCACGGACGAGCACGACCGGATCGTCTATACGAGCCCCGGCAGGCTGCGCTGCGGCGGCTAGCTTCCGTCAGTCGCCCCGCACCTGGATAAGGCCGATGGAGGTGAAGGTCATCACCACCTCGTCGTGCTGGTTCAGCACTTTCACCGACTTGCGGAAGCTGCCCATCTCGGGGCGGGAGCGGCTGCGGGCCTTGTCCAGCACCTCGGTCTCGCAGCGCAGGGTGTCGCCGGGATAGACCGGCTTGTGCCAGCGCAGCTCGTCGATCCCCGGCGAGCCGAGGCCGGCGTGGGCATGGGCCTTCATGTCCTCGACCACCATGGCCATCGTCATGGCGCAGGTGTGCCAGCCGCTCGCGGAAAGTCGCCCGAAGTGGGTCGCGGCCGCGGCCTCGTCATCGAGGTGGAAGGGCTGCGGATCGTAGCGCGAGGCGAAGTCGACCACCTCTTCCCGCGTTACGGGGTAGGAGCCGAAGCGCTCGATCCGTCCAACCTCGATGTCTTCGAAATACTGCATGTCAGTTCCCCAGGGAGAGCTTGGCGAACAGCGTGTAGCCGATCGGGCGCTCTCCGTAATAGGGTGTGAGCGCGGCGGGCTTGGCATAGGCGGACAGCGATCCGCCCAG
>CAZFPW010000166.1:0-2145 GCA_964520765.1 uncultured Novosphingobium sp. | reverse complement strand
CCCCTGCCGTTCGCATAGTGCGCCGAGGCGGTGAAGCGGCGTTCATCCTGTCCGGGATGGACTGCCTCGGGCTGTGTCAGTTCGCCATAGCTCGCCTGGATCGCCCAGCGCGGCCCCGGCGTCCAGGTGCTGCGCACCGACCAGCTATCGAGCTTCGGCTTCTCGATGTCCCAGCGGCGCTCGTCCGGCTCGGCGCCCCGGAAGGCCGAGGCTTCGAGCTGGAACCGGGGCGTGGCGATCCCGGCGGTGACGACGCCATAGGTGATGTGGGTGGAATCGAACCAGTGATGGGTGATCGGCGGCTCCGGGTTGTACCGCGCCGACGGCCGCATCATGAAGGCGCTGGGGCCAAGCGCGGGCTCGCCCACCGGGCCGCCGTAGAGAAACAGGCTGGCCTTGCCGCCAAGGTTGAAATCGACCCGCGCGGCCAGTTCCATGAACAGGTCGTGCGGGTGCTGGCGGTCCACCAGCGGTTGTCCGCCGGCCGTCTCGCCCGTGGCGAAGAGGTTGGGATAGCCGCGCGCGTGCATCGCCGGCTCCAGGCTGAGCATTGACTTGAACTGGACGCGGCCGAACGTGGTCTCCCGCTCGGCGGTGAACATCGCCATCGAGGTGGAGTAGAACTTGTCGTCGCCGCGCGGGCCGGAATGGTTGGTGTATTGGGCGGTCACGAAGCCGTGGGCCATCAGCATCCAGTCGCCGGCCGTGGCGTGAAGCCCGTCATGGCTCCCCTTGTCGACCGAGGGAAGCCGGGCCGTGCCGGAACCGATCGCGATATCGGGCTGCTCGGCCACATGGCCTGCGTGATGATCCATCGCGGAATGATCGTGCTCCTGCGCGAAAGCGGCGGACGGCAGCAAGGCGGCGCTCGCGAGCGCCGCAAGAATCGAACGTGTCATGGGATATCCTGATAAACCGGGAAAATTGTCCGCACAGCGGCGAACGGCTCGGCGGTCAGGATCGCGGAGGTGGGGTATCGGGAGCGGAATGGGTTGCGACAAGCTGCGATTCGTTGCGGACCTTCAGGCGGGGCGGAGGAAGGGACAAGGTGTCATCCGCCAGCCGCTCCACGGTGAACGGCGCGATGCAGCCGTTGCAATCCTGCTTGGCGGTTCGGTGCTTCGGCGCTTCATGGTCGCCGCCGTGGCCGGTGTGGGATGGCGTCGCCATGCTCATCACCGTGCCCGATGCGCAATGCAGCGGGGCCGCCGTCGCCGGCAGGGCGAGGGCGAACATCAGCAGGAACAGGCATAGCCGCAGGATCATGGGGCGCAGGCTAGCCGATCAGACGTTGAACTTGAAGTGCATGCAGTCGCCGTCCTGCACCACGTATTCCTTGCCTTCCTGGCGCAGCTTGCCGGCTTCCTTGGCGCCCGCCTCGCCATTCAACGTAACGTAGTCGTCATAGGCGATGGTTTCGGCGCGAATGAAGCCGCGCTGCATGTCGGAGTGGATCTCGCCCGCCGCTTCGGGAGCCTTGGCGCCCTTGTGCACGGTCCAGGCGCGGGCTTCCTTGGGGCCGACGGTGAAGAAGGTCAGCAGGTGGAGCAGGTCGTAGCCGGCGCGGATGATGCGGGCGAGGCCGGTTTCCTTGAGGCCCATCTCCTCGAGGAAGACCATGCGCTCCTCGGGCTCCATGCCGACCAACTCGGCCTCGATCGCGGCGGAGACGATTACCGCCTCCGCGCCTTCGGCCTTGGCCTTGTCGAAGACCTTGGCGGAAAAGGCGTTGCCGGTGGCCGCGCTCTCTTCCTCAACGTTGCAGACGTAGAGCACCGGCTTGGCGGTGAGGAGCTGGGCCTGGGCGAAGACGCGGGCCTCGTCGTCGTCCTTGGGCTGGGTCAGGCGGGCGGGTTTGCCCTTGCGCAGCAGGTCCAGCGCCTGGCCGAGGACCGAGGCGATCGCCTTCGATTCCTTGTCGCCCTGGGCGGCCTTCTTCTGCGCCGCGGGAACGCGCTTCTCCAGGCTTTCGAGGTCGGCCAGCATCAGCTCGGTCTCGACCGTTTCGGCATCAGAGATCGGGTCGATCTTGTTGTCGACGTGCTGGATGTCGTCGTTCTCGAAGCAGCGCAGCACATGGACGATCGCGTCGACTTCGCGGATGTTGCCGAGGAACTGGTTGCCCAGCCCTTCGCCCTTCGACGC
>CAZFPW010000165.1:3253-6265 GCA_964520765.1 uncultured Novosphingobium sp. | reverse complement strand
GACCTCAACGCCCAGCGCGGCGACCGGCCGAAGCTCACCGTCCTGCCGCTGCTGATCGTCGCGATCTGCCGCGCCCTGCCGCGCTTCCCCATGCTCAACGCGCGCTATGACGAAGAGGCCGGCGTGGTCGAGCGCAGCGGCCGGGTCCACCTTGGCATCGCGACCCAGACCGACGCCGGGCTGATGGTCCCCGTACTGCGCGACGCGCAGGACATGAACGTCTGGCAGCTCGCCGCCGAGATCGCCCGCCTCTCCGAAGCGGCCCGCAGCGGCAAGGCCGCGTCGAGCGAACTTTCGGGGTCGACGATCACGCTGACCTCGCTCGGCCCGCTCGGCGGCATCGTCACCACGCCGGTCATCAACCGGCCCGAGGTGGCGATCATCGGCCCGAACAGGATCGTCGAGCGCCCGGTCTTCGCCAGGAACGCCCTCGGCCAGGACGAGCTGCGCCGGGCCAGGCTGATGAACCTGTCGATTTCCTGCGACCACCGCGTCGTCGACGGCTGGGACGCGGCGAGCTTCGTCCAGGCGGTGAAGGCCCTGGTCGAGACGCCGGTCCTGCTGTTCGCGGAGGACTGAGGTCAGAACTTTATCCTGCCCCGAACCATCACTCGGTTGCTGACGTGACCGCCGACGCCGGCCCTTTCCAATTCCGCCCCGATCGAGGTTCGCTCGTCGAGCTGCGCGCGCGCGCGCGCGCGCGGGGAACCGTATCGTCCTCACCGAATCTGTCCGGCAGGGGGCGTAGCCGGAACGTCTCGGGATCTTCGGCGCAGACCACGATCTCGCCCGGCTCGCGTTGCGGGCAACGGGGCGTCTTGGGGACGAAGGTCGGAATCTCAATTCGCGATCCGGCCTCCTCCGTCGGCGCGGTGATCGCGACTGGCGGCGCATCGTAATCCACATGCCCCTCCCGCTCGTGACGGTCGAGGCGAGTGGTGGGGCGGGATTGCGGCCTTAGTGGGGCGTCAGGCCCGCGCCGTCAGCCCCGCCGCCGCGATTCCCGCGAGGGCGGCGGTCTCGTCGTTGTCGGAGGTGTCCCCGGTCACGCCCACGGCGCCGAGCACCGCCCCGGCCTCGTCCGCCACGATCACGCCGCCGGCGGCGGGGATGATCCCGCCCTGGCTGATCCCCGAGAGCGAGCCCACGAAGGTCGGCCGCTCCGCCGCCATCTCCGCGATCTTGCGCGAGGATATGCCCAGCGCCAGCGCGCCCGAGGCCTTGCCGGTGGCGATCCCCGGCCGCAGGTTGGAGGAGCCGTCCTCGCGCAGCAGGGCCAGGGCGTGGCCGCCGGGGTCCAGCACCACCACGGTCAGCGGCTTGAGGCCCAGCTCGCGCCCCTTGGCGAGCGTGGCGGTGGCGATGGTCTGGGCCTGGGCGAGGGTAAGCGAAGCCATGCAGCGGGGTCCTTGACAGCAGGGAGAGAAAATTCCACTTACGGAACCGAATTTCATTATCGGTATAACGCCGGGCCGGTCGGGTCAATCCGTTCCGGCCTCGCGCCATGAGAGGACGGGCCCGTGGGCAAGCACATTCACCTGATCTCCTTCCAGATCAATTCCCCGATGAACCACACGGTGAATTCCTGGTCGCACCCCACCGACAACCGCCTCGCGGCGATGAGCGACCTCAAGCTGTGGATCGACATGGCGAAGACGCTGGAGCGCGGGCTGTTCGACGCGCTGTTCTTCGCCGACACGCCGGGCGTCTTCGACCGCTACCAGGACCGGATGGACGAGGCGATCCGCTATGGCGTCTGCTGGCCGACGATGGACCCCGTGACCCTGCTGGGCGCGGTCGCCGGGGCGACGGAGCGGCTGGGCCTGGCCGCCACGGTCTCGACCGGGCCGCACCATCCCTATTCGGTGGTCCGCCAGCTCTCGACGCTCGACTACATGAGCGGCGGGCGGGTCGGCTGGAACATCGTCACCGGCCACCTGCGCGGTGAGCATCGCGCCTATGGCCTGACCGAGCTGCCCCATGACGAGCGCTACGACCGCGCCGAGGAATACATGGAGATCTGCTACGCGCTGTGGAACAGCGTGGGCGAGGGGGCGATCCTGGCCGACAAGGCGAGCGGGGTCTTCGCCGATCCCGCCAAGGTCGCCCGCATCCAGCACCAGGGGCAATACTTCAACTGCGACACCGTCGCCCCGGCGCTGCCTTCGCCGCAGGGCCGGCCGGTGCTGTTCCAGGCGGGCTCCTCGGGCCGGGGCCAGCTCTTCGCGATGAAGCACGCCGACGTGGTCTTCGCGATCCAGCCGAACCTGCCCGGCATGAAGAAGTTCATGGACGATTTCCGCGCCACCGCCGCCAGCCTCGGCCGCACCCCGGCGCCCGGCGTCACCTTCGGCGTGCAGCCGATCGTCGGCGGGACCGAGGAGGAGGCGCAGAAGAAGCTCGATACCCTGATCGAGAAGATGCACTTCGACGGCGCGCTGGCCCGCCTGTCGGGCACGATGGGCGTGGATTTCAGCGGCATGGACCTCGACCAGCCGCTGGTCGAGATGCAGACGCAGGGCTCGCAGGGGCTGATGAAGGCCTTCTCCAACATCGTCGACGACAAGCCGCTGACCCTGCGCGACGTGGCGATCCGCTGGGGCCTGTCGGTCGGCATGCCGCAGATCGTCGGCACGCCCGAGCAGGTGGCCGACCAGCTCGAGACCATCTGGCGCGAGACCGGCTGCCACGGCTACAACGTCACCCCGCACGTCATGCCGGCCTCCATCGAGGACATCGTCGACCAGGTCGTGCCGATCCTGCAGAAGCGCGGGGTCTATCCGACCGAATATGTCGGCAAGACGCTGCGCGAGAACTCCGAGCTGGCCTGATCCCGATGTCCGAAACCGTCTATATCCTCGATCCGATCCACCCCGCGGGCGCCGACCGGATCGCCGCCGCGCACGCGGTCATCACCCCCGAGCAGGGCGCGTCCGACCCGCGCATCCCGGAGACGACCTTCATCGTCATCCGCACGACCGAGCTGCCCGAGGCGCTGATCGCGCGGATGCC
>CAZFPW010000165.1:0-3153 GCA_964520765.1 uncultured Novosphingobium sp. | reverse complement strand
GACCTGACCGGCGCGAAAGTGGGCCTGATCGGCTTCGGCCGCATCGCCCGCTGCACGGCGCGGATCTGCGGCGCGGGCTTCGGGGCGGAGATCGCCGCCCATGACCCGATCCTGGAGCCGGACGATATTCGCGCCGCCGGGGCCATGCCGCTGGCCCTCGACGAGCTGCTCGGCTGGGCCGACGTCATTTCGATCCACGTGCCGCTGACCGACGCCACCCAGGGCCTGATCGGCGCGCGCGAGCTGGGGCAGATGCATTCAGGCGCGGTCATCGTGAACACCTCGCGCGGGGGGATCATCGACGAGGCGGCCCTGGCCGAGGCCCTGCGCGCCAACCGCATCGGCGGGGCCGGGATCGACGTGTTCGAGCATGAGCCGCCGCCGGCCGACCACCCGCTGTTCGCCCTGCCCAACGCGGTGCTCAGCCCCCATGTCGCCGGCGTGACCGAGGCCAGCATGAAGGGCATGGCGCTTGCCTGCGCCGAGGTCATCGATACGGTGCTGGCCGGAGAGCGGCCCGCGACCCTGCTCAATCCAGAGGTTCTGAAATGAGACCCGCCAAGTCCGTCATCTACAACCAGATTCCCCGCCCCGATCCGGCCCTGCTGGCCCGCGCGGCGAAGTTCGGCGTGGCCGACCTCCACGGCGGGCTGGGCCTCGTCGCCGGGCGGATGTGCCTGATGAGCCCGAACATGCGCCCGATCGCGCCGGGCCAGCGGCTCTGCGGGCCGGCGATCACCGCCTGGAACTTCCCCGGCGACAACCTGGCGATCCACGCCGCGCTCCACACCGCCCAGGCGGGCGACGTGCTGGTCTTCACCAACGGCGGGGGGCACCAGGGCGCGCTGTGGGGCGATGTCGCCTGCGGCTTCGCCAGGAAGAAGGGCGTGGCCGGCGCGGTGGTCCACGGCGCCTGCCGCGATACCGACGCGATCCGCGAGCTGGGCTTTCCGGTCTGGACGACGCACATCTCGGTCGAGCAGCCCGAGAAGCGCGGCCCGGCCGCGGTCAACGTGCCGATCGTCGCCGACAACGTCCTGGTCGAGCCGGGCGACATCGTCGCCGCCGATGCCGACGGCGTGGTCGTGATCCCGCGCGCCCTCCTGGCCCGGACGGTCGACGCGGCCGAGGCGCGCGCCGCCAACGAGGTGAAGATCCGCGCCCGCATCGCCGCGGGCGAGCTGCCGCTCGACATCCTCGGGATCCGCAACACCCTGGAGGCGCTGGGCATCGAGCAGATCGACGGAACCTGGCAAGACAGCCAGGCCTGATGAAGCCCGCCTGGAACATCGAGGACCTGCGGCTTGCGGCCAGGCGCCGCCTGCCGCGCGCAATCTTCGAATTCATCGAGCGGGGAAGCGAGAACGAATACCTCGCCGGCCTCAACCAGACGGCGCTCGACGCGATCCGCATGATGCCGCGCACCCTGCGCGACGTGACCGGGCGCAGCGCCGCGGTCGAGCTGTTCGGCCGCAAGCTGCCGATGCCGCTGGTGATCGGGCCGACCGGCACGGCGGACCTGCTGTGCCACGGCGGCGAAAGCTGCATCGCCGCCGCCGCGGCCGAGGCGGGGATTCCCTTCACCCTCGCCACCAGCTCCACCACCTCGATGGACCGCATCGCCGAGATCACCCACGCCACCGGCTTCTGGATGCAGATGTACCTGTGGGAGCGGCGCGACCTGTCGTGGCAGGTGGTGGACCGCGCCGCGGCCCTCGGCGCCGAGGCGCTGATCCTGACCGTCGACACCCCGGTCTGGCCCAACCGCGAGTTCAATAAGCGCAACGGCATGGCCAACCCGATCCGCGCCAACCCCACCCTGGCGCTGGACTTCGCGCTGCATCCGGCTTGGCTGCTGCGCGTGATGGGCCGCTACATGCTGACCCACGGCGGCCTGCCGCGCTTCGCCAACTATCCCAAGGAGATCGGCGGCAGCGTGACCGGCCCGGTCAACCGCGTGACCAATTCGGCCTCGGTCTGCTGGGACGACGTCAAGGAATTGCGCCGCCGCTGGCCGAACCGGCTGATCCTGAAGGGCATCTTGAACAAGGACGACGCGCTGCTCGCCGCCGATCACGGCGTCGACGCGGTGATCGTCTCCAACCACGGCGCCCGCAACTTCGACGCCGCGCCGGCCTCGATCGACGTCCTGCCCGAGATCGTCGACGCCGTTGCCGGCCGCATGACCGTGATCTTCGACGGCGGCATCCGCCGGGGCAGCCACGTGCTGAAGGCCCTGGCGATCGGCGCCCACTGCGCCCTGATCGGCCGCGCCACGCTCTACGGCGCGGCGGCGGGCGGCAGGCCCGGCGCGGCGCGGGCGCTGGAAATCCTGCGCGAGGAGATCGGCACCTCGATGGCGATGCTGGGGGTCAACGCGATCTCCGAGCTGGATCGTAGCTTTCTGCGGTAGGGCTCTCTCCCCCTCCTCTTTAGAGGAGGGGGTTGGGGGGTGGTGGAGGCTGGGCGCGATCTGTCGCTTCGCGAGCGATGCGCAAGCGCATCGCCACCACCCCTGGCCCCTCCTCTAAAGAGGAGGGGGAGAGCACGACTAACCCCCCGTCCCCGCCAGGTCCTTCAAGGGAGTGTCGATGCGGAAGGTCACGCCTTCCGGCGGGTAGGCGAGCATCACCTCGCCGCTGAACTGGGTGCGCAGGGCGCGGTCGATCATGCGGGTGCCGAAGCCGCGGCTGGCCGGCTCGCGCACCTCCGGGCCGCCGTCTTCCCGCCATTCGAGGACGAAGCGCGGCCCGCCCGCCTGCTCCGCCACGTCCCACGACAGCGTGACCGTGCCGTTGTCGTTGCTCAGCGCGCCGTACTTTGTGGCGTTGGTGGCCAGCTCGTGGACCGCCAGGGTGATCGACAGGGCCGAGCGCGAATCCACCGTCACCTGCGGGCCGTCGATGGCGATCCGCCGCCCGAAGCCCGCGACCGAGGCGAGGCCGGCGCGCACCACGTCATGGAGGCTGCCTTCCTTCCAGGCGGTGCTGGTCAGTCCGTCGGCCGCATGGGCGAGGGCGAGGATGCGGGCGGACAGCTTGGTCGAGGCATCGGCCAGGCTGTCGGCGTTGCGCAGGGTCTGGCTGCTGATCGACTGCACCAGGGCGAGCAGGTTCTTGAGCCGGTGGCTCAGCTCCTCGGCCAGCATCTGCT
>CAZFPW010000164.1:0-6288 GCA_964520765.1 uncultured Novosphingobium sp. | reverse complement strand
CCGCTGGCGATCGGCCTGGCGCTGACCCTGATCCACCTGATCTCGATCCCGGTCACCAACACCTCGGTCAATCCGGCGCGTTCGACCGGCGTGGCGCTGTTCGCGACGACCGGCGCGCTGTCGCAGCTCTGGGCCTTCTGGGTCGCGCCGCTGGTCGGCGCCGTGGTGGGCGGGGCGATCTGGCGCTTCGTGCTGAGCCCCGGCGAGACGCCCGGCAACGTCGGCCAGGACCCGCGCGAGAGCTGAGCATCCTCTTGAGGGGGGCCACGCCGTCATCGACGCGGCCCCTCCCCGGAGCGGTCGAGCGCCCCCGGAACCCGGGCCGCCGCGCCGCGTTTCTTGCGAACGTGCCGCAGCGCTCCCGCAGGCGCGATCGGGCGACGTGCGGCCGCTAGCCCAGGAGGCCGACATGACCGATTCCCTTGTCAGCGAATGGCGCAAGGAACTGCGCGTGCTGATCGACTATATCGATGCCCATCCCAGCCATGATCTGGATGCGAAGCGCCAGCGCGTGGTCCTGCTGAACAAGCTGCTGGCCGATGCCGCACGCCAGCCGGCCTGAGCGCCGGCCGGCGGCACGATCGCGGCAACGCTTCGTGGAACATCGCGCACGCTTCGGCGTTGCCGGATGAGGGTGAACAGGAAGGCGAACCGGATGCGCGTGCCCAAGCTGATGCTGGCCTTGGCGAGCGGCGGCGTGCTGCTCGGCCTGGGGCTGGCGAAGTTTGCGGAGCCGGCGATGACCTTCGCGGATGCGTCCGACCGCCCCAGGCATTCCGCGCCGGACTATTCCTCCGCCGCCATGCAGTTCGTGGAGAGCGGGCCGCAGGATCTCAGCCCCGCCGCCATGCTTCCCCCGCACTATGCGGACGGCCCGTTGCCGGCGGACTACGCGCCGGTCTATCTTCCGGTCGAGGAGTTTGATTTCCAGGCGGAGCCCGCCTGGGACCAGGGCGTCGATAATGCCGCGTTCGACGCTGCCCGGGCGGCGACCGAGACCGCCGCGGCCCTGAGCGAACCGCCTGCCGCCGTGGCGGCCGGCGGCGGAGCCAGGCCGGAACGCGGCGCACTGCGATGAGGAGCCTCGGAATGCCGTTTGAGACGTTTGATCCGCTTTCTCGTACTCGTATTTTCCAGTAGTTTCCCAACCACCCTCTAGCGATCGGAGCTTGTCATGAAGAAACTGATGTTGGCTTGTGCGCTTACCCTGTCCGCCGCCGGCGGCGCGGCGCTGTTGGCTCCGGCGTCCGCGCAGCCCTGGGGCGGCGGCGATTTCCGCGGCCTGCCGGACGGTTCGTGGCGGGATAGCTGCCGTTATCCGCAGATGCGCGGCAACACCCTGCGGGCGCAGTGCCGCACGTCCTACGATCGCTGGGTCAATGCCTCGATCAACGCGAACGGGTGCCGCTCCGGCCGGGTCGGCAACCGCGACGGGCGCCTCGTCTGCGAGGACAGCGGCGGCTGGTATCAGGGCGGCTGGGGCCTGCCGGGCGGGTCCTGGCGGCAGAGCTGCCGCTATCCGGTCATGCGCGGCAATTTCCTGACCGCCCAGTGCCCCGACACCAACAGCCGCTGGCTGGGCGCCTCGATCGACATCCGTAGCTGCCGCTCGGGCCGCTTCGAGAACGGCAATGGCCGGCTCTACTGCGAAGGTGGCTGGAACGGCGGCGGTGGCGGCTGGAGCGGCGGCGGCTATCCCGGCGGCTCCTGGCGCGATACCTGCCGCAATGTCGACATGCGCGGCAGCCGCCTGTCCGCCCAGTGCCGCACCGGCGGCGGCAGCTGGACCGGCACGAGCATCGACCTCAGGGATTGCCGCTCCAACACCGTGGGCAATCGCGACGGCCGTCTCGTCTGCGAACGGTGATCGAAATGCGGGCTCGCCGGGACATTCCCGGCGGGCCTCGCCCCGGCTCGGCTTGGCCGGGGCTCAGCGCCTGACGGGAACGATCCTCAGCCCATCCAGCAGCAGCTCCAGATGCCGGCGGCCCAGCCGGCTCCAGACATTGTAGAGGCAGCGCTGCCCCGGCACGCGCACATAGGCGAGCATGTTCTGCCCGCGCCCGTCGCCGTCGGCCGTGGTCAGCGGCGTGGCCCCTTCGATCCCATAGCCCGCGAAGGCCTGCGGCCGCAGGCCCGGCAGGGCGCGGACATAGGGCCATTGCCGGGCCAGCCGCTCGCGCTGCTCGCCGATCGGGGCCTCGTCGCCGGGCAGCAGGCCGGTGCCCGCCAGTCCATAGGCGCTGCGCAGGCCCGGCTGGTCGAAGGCGACGCCCCAGCCGCCGCCGAACGCGGCCCGGCGCGCCTGCCCGCGCGCGCCGCCGTCCGCCGTGAAGGCGAGCGGGGCGCAGGCGCGGCGGTTCTCCGCCTTGCGCCATTCGGCCAGCACGGTCGCCTGGGCGATCGGTGCGCGGCGCGGGGCCGCCTGGGCCGCGACCGGCAGCAGGGCCAGCACCAGCACCGTTGCCGCGATGATCCTCATGCCTCGTCTCCCAATCGTGCGATCAGCGCCTGCGCGGCGGCGGGATTGCGCACCTTCGCGCCGCTGATGAAGAACAGGAAGACCTCGCGCCCGCCCTCGGCCCAGGCGCGGGCCTGGGCGGCGAGGCGATCCAGCTCGGCGTCCGGGTAGCCGTTCGGCAGGTCCTCGGCGGCGGTCTGGATGCGGGCATAGGTGAAGTCGGCGGTCTGTTCCGTGAACCGGGGATAGGCCTCCGCCTCGGCATGGACCACGGCCACGCCGGCCTGGCGGCACAGGGCGAAGAAGGCGGGGTCGGCGAAGCTTTCATGGCGCGGCTCGATCGCATGGCGCAGCTTCATGCCGTCCTGCGCGGCCGGCAGCAGGGCAAGGAAGGCCGCGATGTCCCCGGCGTCGAACCGCTTGGTCGCGGCGAGCTGCCAGAGGATCGGCCCCAGCTTGTCGCCAAGCTCGGTGATGCCCTGGTCCAGGAACCTGGCGATGCTCTCGCCCGCCTCGGCCAGGACCTTGCGGTTGACGCAATAGCGGCTGGCCTTGGCGGTGAAGACGAAGCCGTCCGGCACCGCCTCGCGCCATTTGACGAAGCTGGCGGGCTTCTGCCGGCCATAGAAGGTGCCGTTGATCTCGATGGCGGTCAGGCGTTCCCCCGCATAGGCCAGTTCCTTCGCCTGCGGCCATTTTTCGGGATAGAACGTCCCGCGCCAGGGCTCGTAGGTCCAGCCGCCGATGCCGATGCGGATCTTGCCTTTCGCCATGGATGCCCGCTTACCGCGCCCGCTCCAGCCGCGCCAGCGCCTCGTCCAGCGCCTGGAGGAAGCGCGAGCGGTCGGCCTTGGCGAAGGGCGGCGGTCCGCCCACCGCGTCTCCCCCGGCGCGCAGGTCGGCCATGATGGCGCGCGTGGCGATCGCCCCGCCGATCGAGGCGGAGGTGAAGGGCTTGCCGGTGGGGTCGATCACCACGGCCCCCGCCTTCAGGCAGCGGTCGGCCAGCAGGATGTCGGCGGTGATTACCACGGCGCGCGGATCGGCGGCTGCCGCGATCCAGTCGTCGGCGGCGTCGAAGGCGTCGGAAACCACGATCCGCTCGATCAGCGGATGGTCGGGCACCCGCAGCCGGGCGTTGCTGACGATCCGTACCGGCGTATTCCGGCGGAAGGCGACCTTGTAGATCTCCTCCTTGACCGGGCAGGCGTCGGCGTCGACGAGGATGCGGATGGTGGCCATGACGGCACCTGTGCCGGGGATCGGTGCCCCCAGGCAAGAGGAAGCCGAGCCCGATCCATACGATTTTTCCATCCTTGGAATGCGGGCTTTGACGCTTCCCGCCGTTCTCGGCATGACGGACGAAAGTTCCGGGAGAATGCCGAATGTCTGATTCCAATGCATCCTTCGCCGGCGCCAACGCCCTGCTGTTCGGCGGCGCCAAGGGTATCGGCAAGGCCGTCGCGCTCGAATGGGCGCGCCGCGGCGCGCGCCTTGCCGTGGCCGACATCGATGAGGGTGCGGCCCGGGAAACCGCCGCGGAGATCGAGGCGGCGGGCGGCAAGGCGATCGGCCTCGCCGCCAACGTGCTCCAGGACGAATCCGTCGCCGCCGCCGCCCAGGCCGCGGAGGACGCCCTGGGCGAGATCGACATCGTGATGAACAATGTCGGCGGCATGCTCAACGGCCACCCGGAGGACATACCGATGGCCGAATGGCACCGGATCATGGAGATCAACTATTTCGCCGCCGTGCGCGGCGTGCAGGCGTTCATCCCGAAGTTCCTGGCGCGGGGACGGGGGCACATCGTCAACACGGCCTCCTTCGCGGGCTTCTATCCCTTCGCGGCCAGCCGGGTGCCTTATGCCGCGGCCAAGGCGGCGGTCATCTCGATGAGCCAGAACCTGGCGCTCTACCTGGAGCCGCAGGGCGTGCGCGTCACCTGCCTGATGCCGGGGCCGGTGATGACCGACGTGCTCGCGTCGATGACCTCCTGGACCGAGGATTGCCAGATGCGCGGGCCGGGCGCCGAGCTTGAGCTGATGCTGCCCGAGGACGTGGCCGTGGTGCTGTCCGACGCGATGCGCGACGGCAAGGTGATGATCCCCTCGGACGCGGCGGCCTGGGACATCGTGAAGGACTGGGCCGCTTCGCCCGAGGCCTTCATCCGGGGCAAGATCGCCGAATTCGCCGCCGGAGAGACCGGCCGGCCGCGGGTTTCCGAAGCGCTCAAGGCGCGGCTGGCCCAAGCCGGCGCCAAGTGAGCCAGCCGGTGAACCGCCTGGGCGTCGAGATGCTCACGCTCCTCGGCATGCCGCCGGTGGAGCATGTGAAGCTGGCGGCGGAGCTGGGCTGCGTGGCGATCTCCAGCGGGCTCACCGGCCTGCCGCTGACCATGTTCGGCATCACCGACTTCGCGCCCTATCCGCTGTGGTCGCTGCGCGACGATCCGGCGCTGCGGCGCGAGACGATCGCGGCGATGCGCGACACGGGCGTGCATATCGGCCTGGGCGAGGGCTTCCGCGCCCGCTCCGACGGCGACGTGCGCGATTTCGCCGCCGACCTCGACCTGATGGCCGAGCTTGGCGCGCGGCGGATCAACGCGATCTGCATCGAGGATGCGATGGTGGCGGACGGCTCGGGCCAGGACCAGCTCGCGACCCTGGCCGACATGGCGATCGCGCGCGGCATGGCCTTCACCATCGAGTTCACCCCGCCCCACGGCATCAACTCGTTCGAGCGCGCGCTGGAAGCCTGCGCCCATATCGGCCGGGGCAAGGCGCGGGTGCTGGTCGATTCGATGCACTTCTTCCGCACCGGCGGCACGATCGACAAGCTGAGGGCCGTCGACCCCGACTGGATCGGCTATGCCCAGATGTGCGACGCGCGGCTCGCGCCCCATGACGACGACTACTTCATGACCGCGATGTTCGCGCGCGGCGTGCCGGGCGAGGGCGAGCTGCCCTTGCGCGAATGGGTCGCGGCGCTGCCGGCGGATTGCGAGATCGGCCTGGAGGTGCCCCGGCTCGACGACCTGCGCGGCGGGATGAGCGCGCGGGATCACGCGGCGCGGGTGGTCGCGGCGGCACGGGAGCTTGGAGCATGACGGAACGGGTGGCATTGATCACCGGCGCGGCGCGCGGCCTGGGCAGGGCCATTGCCGAGGCGCTGGCGGCGCAAGGCGTCGCGCTGCTGCTGGTCGACGTGCTGGCCGACCGGCTGGAGGAAACGCGCGGCGCCCTCGCGGCCCAGGGCACGTGGTGCGCGGCCTTCCCCACCGACATCTCCCGGCGGGCCAACTGCCTGGCGGCGGTCGAGGCGGCGGTGGCCGAGTTCGGCCGGCTCGACGTGCTGGTCAACACCGCCGGCCTGATGCGCTTCAACCACGCGCACGAGGTGCCGGAGGACGAGTTCTGGCGGATCATGCAGGTCAATGCCGCCGCGCCGTTCTGGTTCTTCCAGGCGGCCCTGCCGCACCTGCTGGCGAGCGAGGGCAACGTAGTCAACGTGCTGTCGCAGTCCGCGCTGATCGGCACGTCCTATATCGTGCCCTATTCGATGTCGAAGGCGGCGCTGCTGCAGATGACCAAGTCCCTGGCGATCGAGTACGTCGAACAGCCGATCCGCATCAACGCGGTCGCGCCCGGCGGCATGATGACCGAGATCAGCGCCGAGGCGCGGATGCCCGAGGGCGTCGATTTCGCCAAGATCAAGCGCTATTCGGGCGAGCGTCCGCCGGCCGACCCGGCTGACGTCGCCGCCGTGGTGGCCTTCATCTCCTCGCCCGCGGCGAAGGGCGTGCACGGCGCGATCTGGACGGCGGACGG
>CAZFPW010000163.1:0-6334 GCA_964520765.1 uncultured Novosphingobium sp. | reverse complement strand
CCCGCTTGCCCTTGAACAGCGGTCCGTCGCAGTGCGGGCAGTAGGTGACGCCCTTGTTGCGGTACTCGTCCTCGCCGGGCACGCCCATCTGCCGCCAGCGCGCGCCGGTGGAGAGGATCACGGTCTTGGCCTTGAGGCTGGCGCCGTTGTCGAGCTTGACCTCATGCAGCCCGCCGGCCTCGGCCGGGACGAGCGCGACCGCCTTCTGCAGGTTCATGATGTCCACGTCGTAGTCCTTGACGTGGTTCTCGAGCTGGGCGGCGAGCTTCGGGCCTTCGGTGTGGCTGACCGAAATGAAGTTCTCGATCCCCATGGTGTCGAGCACCTGGCCGCCGAAGCGCTCGGCCGCGACGCCGGTGCGGATTCCTTTCCGGGCCGCATAGATCGCC
Organism: uncultured Novosphingobium sp.; assembly: GCA_964520765.1. Classification (GTDB taxonomy): domain Bacteria; phylum Pseudomonadota; class Alphaproteobacteria; order Sphingomonadales; family Sphingomonadaceae; genus Novosphingobium. The sequence continues at coordinate 5,945 of CAZFPW010000163.1, read as the reverse complement.
GCCGCCGCGCCGGCCGGGCCGCCGCCGACGACGAGCACGTCGAAGGGCTCCTTGGCGGCGATCTTCTCGGCCGCGCGGGCGACCGCGCCGGTATCGAGCTTGGCCATGATCTGGGCGAGGTCCATGCGGCCCTGGCCCCACGGCTGGCCGTTGAGGAAGATCGCTGGCACCGCCATTACTTCGCGCGCCTCGACCTCTTCCTTGAACAGCGCACCGTCGATGGCGATGTGGCTGACGTTGGGGTTCAGCGCGGCCATGATGTTGAGCGCCTGCACCACCTCGGGGCAGCTCTGGCACGAGAGCGAGAAGAACGTCTCGAAGCGGTACTCGCCCTCCAGGGCACGCACCGCGTCGAGCAGTTCCGCGTCCTCCTTGGGCGGGTGGCCGCCGACATGGAGCAGGGCGAGGATCAGCGAGGTGAACTCGTGGCCCAGCGGAATGCCGGCGAAGGTCGTTTCGGACTGGGGATCATCGACCGCCCGGATGCGGAAAGACGGGCGGCGCTCCGCGTCGCCGTTGGTGCGGGCCGTGACCTTGTCGGACAGGACCGCGATCTCCTCGACCAGGCTCTGCAGCTCGACCGACTTGGCGCTGTCGTCCAGGCTGGCGACCAGCTCGATCGGCCGGCGCAGGTTGCCGAGGTAGGCCTTCAATTGGGCGGTGGTGGCTTCGTCGAGTACGGGCATGGCAGCTTTTCTTCCGGCAAAGAGGGACCGTTGCCGCGCGAGGCGGCCAAGCGGAACAGTTTGGACCTAAATCCTCCCCCACCGGGGGAGGGGAACCACCCGAAGGGTGGTAGAGGGGGCGATCCAGGCGAGACCTTCGGTCTGTAGTCGCGCCCCCTCCGTCAGCCCTGCGGGCTGCCACCTCCCCCGAAGGGGAGGACTTTCACGAGCGCTTCCGGCAGATCAGATCTTGCCGACGAGGTCGATCGACGGAGCGAGCGTCTCGGCGCCTTCTTCCCACTTGGCCGGGCAGACCTGGCCGGGGTGCTCGCGCCAGTACTTGGCGGCCTTGATCTTGCGGAGCAGTTCGGCGGCATTGCGGCCCACGCCCTCGGGGGTGATCTCGACGAGCTGGATGGTGCCGTCGGGATCGGTCACGAAGGTGGCGCGGTCGGCCAGGCCGACGCCTTCGCGCAGGACGCCGAAGTTGTTGCTCAGCACGTGGTTCTGGTCGCCCAGCATGTAGTAGTTGATCTTGCCGATGGCCGGCGAGGTGTCATGCCAGGCCTTGTGGCTGAAGTGGGTGTCGGTCGACACCGAATAGACTTCCACGCCCAGGCCCTGAAGCTCGGCATAGATGTCGGCCAGGTCTTCCAGCTCGGTCGGGCAGACGAAGGTGAAGTCGGCCGGGTAGAAGAAGAACACGCCCCACTTGCCCTTCACGGTCTCTTCCGTGATGTTCTCGACGAACTTGCCCTGATGGAACGCCGTGGCGTTGAACGGCTTGAGCTGGCTTCCGACGATACCCATGAGTGAAGTTCCTTCTGGTTGCGCCGGGACGAGCCCCGGCTGATGTTCCGGGGGTGGAGATGGCCGCCCCGGCGCGGAATCTCAAATGGAATGTGCCTCGTACTTTGATCGGGTTTTCCGATTAATCGCGGCGCCGTTTTCGAGAATCTCCGCTATTCCTCCGTATCCTTCGGCTCGGCGGGCGGGGTCGGCTTGGTCTTTTCGGCCAGCAGGTTCACCTGGGTTGGATAGGCGAAGCTGATGTCGTGCTGGCGGAAGCCGGCGAGGATCGCTGCGGCCACCCTGTCGCGCGCGCTGGCGGGGAAGTCGGTCCCGGTCGATTCGAACTCCACGTCATAGCTGAGGCCGTTGGGGGCGAAGCCGTTGAGCCCGCCGTGGACCAGGGTGTAGCCCGCGCTCTCGACCGCCTGCTTCAGGATGTCCGGGACCTTCGTCACCACGTCGGGCGGGGTGGCGTAGCCCAGGAAGAAGTCGAACTTGAAGCGGTTGCGCACCCGCCGGGTGGAATTGAGGATCTCGAAGTCGAGCAGCTTGCGGTTGGCGATGATCCGCACCTCGCCGGTGCCGGCGCGGATGCGCGTGGATTTCAGGCCGATGGCCTCGACCGTGCCCGATCCGGCGCCCTTGTCGTAGGAGATCGAATCGCCGATGCGGAACGGCCGGTCGAACAGGATCGCCAGCGCGGCGAAGAGGTCGGCGAAGATGCCCTGGGCCGCCAGGCCGATCGCGATGCCGCCGACGCCCAGGCCCGCGACCAGGCCGGCGACGTTGACGCCGAGGTTGCCCAGCACGACCACCAGGGCGATGGCGAAGAGGGCGATGGTGATGAGCAGGCGGATGATCCCCAGCGCGCTCACCAGCGCCTGGCCCTGGTGCTCCTGGTCGAGCGTGCGGTGCTCGATCGCCCCGAAGATCAGCTCGCGCAGCCACAGCGCGCCCTGGAACACCGCGGCGATGGTGAACAGCGTGACGATCGTGGCGCTGAGCGCGGGCGGGGCGCTGGCGTAGCTCAGCACGAGCCGCGCGGCGGTCATGATGATGAAGAACTGGCTGGTCTTGGCCAGCGCCCGGCCGACGATCGCATACCAGCTCGCCGCCCCCGAGCCGCGATCGCACAGCTTCACGCCCCAGCGGCGGACGAGGTTGAGCAGGACATAGACGATCGCCGCCGCGCCCGCGGCGAGGGCGATCTGGAGCCAGTGCGCCTGGACCCAACCGACGCCCTCGGCATAGAGTTGCAGGATGTCTCCGCGCAGATTGGACGCGGCGGCGGTGTCGGGGGTGTTCCGAAGGGACATGCGACCTTTGGCGAGATGGGTGGACAGGAGCTTCACAGCAAAATGGCGCGCGCGCCGCAAGGTTCCATGATCGCGGACACGATCGACGGTTCGAGCGTTGTAGCAGGCTCGATGGAGCAGGAGGCGATATGGCGGTGATCGGATGGAAGCTCGACCGGGAGGACCGCGCGGCGCTGCTCGATCGCTTCCCGCCCGAATGGCCCGATGTCGATGCGGATCACATCACGCTCGATGCGCGCGCGGACGAGGATACGCCGCTCCCCGGAGAGGTCCGGGCCGAGATCGTCGGCAGCGCCGACGACGGCCGGGGGCTCCAGGCGATGGTCGTCGCGGTCGACGGCACGACCGACCGGCCGGACGGCAGCACCTATCACATCACCTGGTCGCTCGATCGGGCCCAGGGCCGCAAGCCGGTCGAGAGCAACGAGGTCATCGCCGCGCAAGGCTGGCGACCGCTGGAGCAGGCGGTGCCGATCACGGTGACGCCCGCGCGCTGGCCGTGACGTGACGGCGGCGGGGCTCGGCCGGTCGACCGCGCGGAACGATCCGACGCCGCCCGCGTTCGCCCTCTATCCCGACACCAAGCGAGGAGGATATTGATGGGCAAGGGAATTCTCATGTGGCTGATCGGAATTCCGATTCCCATTATCATCCTGATCCTGCTGTTCTGGAACTAGATCCGAAGGGGGCGGGGGCGACCGACACATGCAGGCCACGCTCTCGCCCCCGGCCGTGCCCGCCGCCTGTCCCGATCCGCTGGGGCAGGTGCTCCGCCGCGAATGGCGCGGCATCGCCGCGCGGACGTGGCGGGAGATCGGCGACGACAACGTCAGCCTGCTGGCGGCGGGCGTCGCTTTCTACAGCTTCCTTGCCTTCGTTCCGCTGCTCGCCGTCATCGTCCTGATATATGGCCTGGCCGCCGATCCCGCCGACGCGGCGGTCCATGCGCAGGTCCTGCTGCAAATCCTCCCCACCGACGCGGCGCGGATCATCGGCGAGCAGCTCGACATGCTGGCCGGCGCGTCGGACGCCAAGACGGCCTTCGGGCTGCTGCTGGCGATCGCCCTGGCGCTCTACGGGGCGATGCGCGCGGCGACCTCGATCATCGGCGCGGTCAACGCGGCTTATGACATGGAGGATTCGCGCGGCTTCGTGAAAGGCTCCCTGCTGTCGCTGGCCTTCACCGCCGGCACGGCCATCGTCGGGGTGATCGCGCTGTCCGCGATCGGGGCGATGAGCCTGATCGGCACCCTGATCAGCCTGCCGCCGATTTCGGCCGAGCTGGCGGTGGCCCTGCCCTGGGCCGCCACGGCGCTGATCGCCGCGCTGCTGATCGGCTGCGTCTATCGCTACGGCCCGGACCGTCCGCCCGTGCCCTGGCGCTGGCTGGTGCCGGGGGCCTTCCTGGCCAGCGGCGGCGCCTTGCTCGCGACCTTCCTGTTCGGGCTCTACGTCAGCCGCTTCGGCGACTATAACGCGACCTATGGCGCCCTCGGCACCGTGGTCTCGTTCCTGATGTGGCTCTATATCTCGGCCTTCGTCGTGCTCGTCGGGGCCGAACTGAACTGCGAGATCGAGCGGGTGTGCCGCGCCGACCTCAATCCGGGCGAAGGAGCCGGCGGAACAGCCGCGTGACCCGCTCGGCCAGCGTGGCCGTCTCGCCTTCGCTGGCGATGGCTTCGTCCAGCAGGCCGTGGAGGCCGTGGAACATGAAGGCGGCGGTGGTCAGCGGGTCCTCGATCCCCCAGGCCCCGCTTTCGGCCCCTTCGCGCAGCATCGCGGCCAGGCTGATGACGAAGGCTTCCTCGCTGATGACGCAGCGCTGGCAGACCTCGTGATCGTGGAAGATCGCATCGTGGAGGGCATAGGTGGCCAGGTATTCGCTGACCGTCGCCTCGGTCCAGGCGGCGAGGCGGGCGTCCCAGTCATCGGGCGCGCAGGCGTCCATCGCCGCGTCGACCAGATCGGCGAAGCGCTGCGAATAGCGCTTGCGCAGCGCCTCGATCATGGCGGCGCGGTCCTGGAAATAGTGGTAGAAGGTGCTCTTGGCGACGCCCGCGCGCTCCGCGATATCCTCCAGCGAGGCCCCCGTGACGCCCTTCTCGACGAACAGCGCGGCCGCGGCGTCGAGCAGTCCGTTCAGGCGCAGGTCGCGCTGGCGCGGCCCGGTCGGCGCTCCTGCCACGCGCGAGCGGCGGTTGAGAGTGGTGGCCGTCATTCCTGCCTGATACGGTTTTTTTCATCCGGGCGCGACCAAAATGCATTTGACCTCATCCGGTGTCAGGGATAACCGCCGCATTAATCGACCGCTAGTCGATTTAAGCGAATGGGGTGATACCGGCGATGTCCGACAACGATACACAGGTGGCGGACGACGCTGGGGCCGAGCCCGCGCGCAAGGTTCGGGCGCGGCCGGCGATCATCGTCGTGGTCGCGGTGGTCGCGATCTTCGCCCTGCTGTTCGCCTGGCGCACCTGGCGCAATTCGGCCCCGCCGCCGCCCGCCCCGCCGCCGACCGAGGTGGTGGCGACCGTCGTGGCGCCGACCGTGGTGCCCGCCTCGCTCGACGCCGTGGGCTCGCTGCGCGCGGTGCGCGAGGTGATGCTCGCGCCCGAGGTCGCCGGCCGGGTCGCGGCGATCCGCTTCACCGGCGGGCAATATGTCGGCGCCGGCGCGACCCTCGTCCAGCTCTATGACGGGCCGGAGCGGGCCGACCGCCAGGCGGCCGTCGCCAAGGTCGGCTTCGCGCGCGTCCAGCTTGCCCGCGCGCGTGAGCTGGTGCCGAGCGGCGCCGAATCGCGCGAGGTGCTGCAACAGCGCCAGGCCGAGTACGACCAGGCCGTGGCCGCGGTTCGCCAGCTCGACGCGCGGTTGGTCCAGAAGCGCGTCGTCGCGCCCTTCGCGGGGCAGCTCGGCGTGCGGCAGGTCAATCCCGGCCAGTACCTCAACCCCGGCGACAAGATCGCCTCGCTGACCGCGCTCGATCAGCTTTACGTCGATTTCACCGTGCCCCAGCAGGAGCTGGCCGAACTGCGGCCCGGCCGCGAGGTGCGCGTGGTGTCCGACGCCTTCCCCGGCCGCGCCTTCACCGCGCGGGTCACCGCCGTGGAGCCGCGCGTCGACGAGCAGAGCCGCAACATCCTGGTCCAGGCGACCCTCGCCAACCCCGACC
>CAZFPW010000162.1:0-6357 GCA_964520765.1 uncultured Novosphingobium sp. | reverse complement strand
CCCGCTCGCGCTTCCAGGACATCAAGCCGTCCGAGCTGATGAAGCGGCACTTCGCGCATTGCTTCCTGTGGGACCCCTACGGGATCAAGAACCTGGCCGAGGTCGGCGAGGACAACGTGACCTACGAGGTCGACTATCCGCACTCCGACGCGCTGTGGCCCGACGCCGCCGAGCTGCTGTGGGAACAGGTCAAGGGCCTGACCGACGAGCAGATCGACAAGGTCACGCACCTCAACGCGATCCGCTGGCTGCGCCACGACGCCCTGTTCGAGCACAACAAGCGCGAGGACCTGACCGTCGGCGCCTGCCACGCCCGCGCGGCGGCCAAGCAGGTCGACACCTCGCCCAAGTCCTCGGGCGGCTCGGTCCCGACCACGGAAACGCGGCCGGTCACCTCGGGCGACATCATGACGATGTTCAAGGCCCACGCCGAGAAGCGCGAGAAGGAAGCGGCCTGATCCAGACCTCCTGGTCGTTTCCTGGCGCGCGGCGGGCATCCCCCGCCGCGCGCCTTCGCGTTTCCATGTCCCGGATCGCATCCTCCATTGAGCCCGGCGCGCCGGCACGGTAATGGCCGGAAAAGCGCGCGCCCCGCGCCCAATCTTCGTGGAGTTACGATGGCACTGCAGACGATCGACCTCACCCCGCGCATCGGCACCGAGCTGAAGGCCGATGCCGCCACCCTCGCCTCGGGCGAGCACGGCGCCGAAATCCGCGAGCTGCTGGAGCAGCGCGGCGTGCTGATCGTGCGCGGCATCCACATGACCAACGAGCAGCAGCTCGCCTTCTCGCACTCGCTGGGCAAGGTCCAGCCGCAGGGCGAGGGCGGCGTGTTCAAGATCACCATCGACCCCGACGTCAATCCGGGCGCGGAATACATCAAGGGCGCCTTCTTCTGGCATATCGACGGGGCCAGCGACGACGTGCCCAACTTCGCCGCCACGCTCAACGCGCAGAGCCTGTCGAAGACCGGCGGCTCCACCCATTTCGCCAACACCTACGCCGCCTGGGACGACCTGCCCGAAGAGGACAAGCAGCGTTACGACGGCCTCAAGGTGGTCCACAGCTTCGAGATATCGCAGCGCTACGTGAACCCGGAGCCCAGCTCGCGCGAGCTGGAATACTGGCAGCACCGCACGCCCAAGGTCCACCCGCTGGTCTGGACCCACGCCTCGGGCCGCAAGTCGCTCGTCCTCGGCTCGACCGCCCACTACATCGAAGGGATGGACCAGGCCGAGGGGCGGATGATCCTCAACAAGCTGCGCGAATGGGCGACCCAGCCGCAGTTCGTCTATACCCACCATTGGACCGAGGGCGACCTGCTGATCTGGGACAACACCGGCACGATGCACCGGGTCGACGTCTATCCGCTCGAAGAGAACCGCCTGATGCACCGCACCACGATCGAGGCGCAGGAAGAGCTGGTCTAGCTTCTGATCCGCCTGCGGTGGAAGCGCTCAGCAGTACTGCGAGGGCGCGACGCCCAGGACGCGGCGAAACATCGTCGAGAAGCTCGCCGGACTGTCGTAGCCGAGGTCGAAGGCGATCTCCGTCACCGAGGCGCCCGCCACCAGGCGTTGCAGCGCCATGGCGAGGCAGGCCTGCCGCCGCCATTCGGCGAAGCTCATCCCGGTCTCGCGCCGGAACATCCGGGTAAAGCTGCGGCGGTTGAGGCGTAGCGCGGCCGCCCATTCGTCGACCCCGCTCTTGACGCTGGGGTCCTCCATGAAGGCGTGGCAGCGCGCGGCGAGCGCGGGCTGGCCGGGGAAGGGCACGGCCAGCGGGATCACCGGGGCCCGCGCGATCTCGGCAACGATCAGCCGCATGACCAGGCCGTCGCGGCCGTCCTCGTCGTATTCGAGCGGGATGCCCGCGGCGTCCCCGAGCAGGGCGTCGAGGAGCGGCGAGACACCGACGACCCGACACTCCGGGCCGAGGTCACCGATCGCCGGATCGATCATCACGCTGCGGGTGGCGACATGGCCGATCATCCGCACCGCGTGCGGCGTCCCCGGCGGAATCCACACGGCCCGCTGCGGCGGCGAGACCCAGGCGCCTTGCGCGGTGCTGACCGCGATCACCCCGCTCGCCGCGTGGAGGAACTGACCGCGACGGTGGCTGTGCAGTGCCAGCTCGAAGGAAGGCGGATAGTCGTTGCCGACGCCGACCACGGCGCGAGCGACCTCGACATCGGGATCGTTCAGCATGTCCCAAACTCGAACATGAATTGCCAATAGGCGTAAGCGGGCCAAAACGGAACCTGCTAGGCCGCCCGGCCGCGAAGGAGAATCCGAATGGCTACATTCACCCCCGCCGCCCGGCCGGCGAACGCAGACGGCACGGTCATGGGCGTGCTCGTGGCGATCACGCTGTGCCATCTCATCAACGACATGATGCAGTCGCTGCTGCCGGCGATCTATCCCGGCCTGGCCCGGGAGCTGACGCTCAGCTTCGGGCAGATCGGCCTCATCACCCTGGTCTATCAGCTCACCGCCTCGCTCCTCCAACCGATCATCGGCCTGGTCGCCGACCGCAAGCCCGCGCCGCTGGCCCTGCCAGTCGGCACGCTGTTCTCGATGGCCGGGCTGGCGGTGCTCTCGGTCGCCCACGTCTTCGCGCTGGTGCTGCTCGGCGCTGCCCTGCTCGGTATGGGTTCGTCGATCTTTCATCCCGAAAGCTCGCGCGTCGCGCGCATGGCCAGCGGCCGGCGGCACGGCTTCGCTCAGTCGCTGTTCCAGGTCGGCGGCAACGCGGGCCAGGCGCTCGGCCCGCTCGCGGCGGCGCTGGTCGTGGTCCGCTGGGGCCAGACCAGCCTGGCCGCCTTCGCCCTGCTGGCGCTGCTCTCGGCGGCGATCCTGTGGAACGTCAGCCGCTGGTACAAGCACCACGGTCTGGAACGGCTGCAAGCCAGCCGCAAGGCCCGGGCCGCGGTCGCGCTGCCGCGCGGCACGGCGCGACTGGGTATCGCCGTGCTGCTGGGGCTGGTCTTCTCGAAATATATCTACCTCGCCAGCCTGACGAGCTTCTACACCTTCTACCTGATCGAGAAGTTCCACCTTTCGGACCAGGCCGCGCAGATCCAGCTCTTCCTGTTCCTCGCCGCCGTGGCGGTCGGCACGATCGCCGGCGGACCGCTGGGCGACCGCTTCGGGCGCAAGCCGGTGATCTGGTTCTCGATCCTCGGCGCCCTGCCCTTCGCCCTGCTGCTGCCCCATGCCAACCTGATGTGGACGCCGCCGCTGGCCATGGCGATCGGGATGATCCTCGCCTCGGCATTCCCCGCGATCGTAGTCTTCGCGCAGGAGCTGATGCCCGATAACGTCGGCATGATCTCCGGCCTGTTCTTCGGCTTCGCCTTCGGCGTCGGCGGGATCGGCGCGGCGGCGCTGGGCTGGGCCGCCGACCGCGTGGGCATCGAGGCGGTCTACCAGATCGTCGCCTTCATGCCGCTGTTCGGCCTGCTCGGCGTGTTCCTGCCCACGGTCGAGCGCGAGGCATAGGAGAGAGGCCGCGGGCTGCCTGCAAGCAGCCCGCGGCCCCTGCTTTCCGCTCGGCGCGGATCAGACGCGAAGGAGTCCCGACCTGCCGGCCTTCGGCCGCCGGTCGCCGCCATAATCCAGCGTCCCGAACATCCAGTCGTAGAGCAGCGAGATCGTCGCGAAGTTGCCGCCGGTGAACTTGGCGTGGTGGTTGTGGTGCATCACCGACATCGTGTTCAGGTACTTGAAGGGGAAGCGGTCCGCATTCCACAGGTCGTGGTTGTGCAGATTGATCTGCGAGAAGGCGACCCAGGTGATCACGACCGTCGCGACGTGGAAATTGCCCATGAAGCGCGACAGCAGGAAGATCGTGCCGACATAGAGCCCCAGGCCGATCGCCACCTCGATCGGGTGGATGAAGCTGGAATCCCCGCGGCACGGATTGTGCTGGCGGTGATGGACGGCGTGGACCCACAGCAGCGGGCCGCCGAAGAAGCCCTCGTCATGGAACAGAAAGCGGTGGGCGAGGTAATAGAAGAAGTCGTAGACCATCAGGATCACGACGCAGTCCAGCAGGATGCGCCAGACCGGCTGGGCCTCCAGCGTCAGGCAGAACGGCAGGATGCAGGTGAAGATCAGCAGCCAGAAGAACAGACCCCACTTGCGGTTCCATTTCTGGTTCGCGGCATAGTTGGGCTTCTCCATCTTGGCGTCATAGGCCTGCTCGTTCAGCGCCCGCGCCTCGCGCACCGCGGGAACCAGCAGCATGAACCGCTTGCCGATGATGGTCACGGCGGCGATGCCGAGCGCCGTGTAGAGCGAAAGCTGCCACTGATAGGCCTCGGCCAGCGATGCGAGAAAGGACGTGTCCATAGATCCTGCCTTTCGATCCTCTCGTTTTGAGAACAATGTTCTCGATTCATTAGCGCAAGTTCGGTGCGGCAACTTTGATCGCGCTCAAAAAAGGGGCCGGCGGTGCGCGCCGCCGGCCTCCTTCCCGCGTTTCCTGCGGCAGTTGCTGATCAGAAGCGAAGATAGACCCCGCCGCTAACCACCCAGGGATCGAGCTTGTGCCGGGTGGTCAGGACCTCGGCCCCGCCGGCGTCGTAGAAATGGGCCTTGGTGCCGATGAAGTACTTCTTGGCATCGACGCTGAGCCCCATGCCGTTCCGGTTGATCGGCACGTCGAAGCCGGCCTGGAGCGCCACGCCGACGCGGTTGTCGAGCCGCACCCGGTTGGCGAAGGTCGCGGCCGTGGCGCCCGCCTTCTCGTTGATGAAGAAGAAGACGCTCGGCCCCACGCCGACGTAGGGTTTGATCGGCCCGGCATCGAGGTGGTACTTCACCGTCACCGTCGCCGGCAGGATCATGATGTGGTCGACGATCCCCGCGCTGCCCGGCAGGGCCCCCGCCCCCACCGCGCGATGCTGGGTCAGGCAGCAGATCGTCTCGATCGAGACCTTGGGCGTGGCGAAATATTCGATCGCCACGGTCGGCACCACGTTGTCGTTGATGTCGGTCTGGGTGCCGGCCGGCAGGCCGACGGCATTGTTGTCGATACTGGTGATCTTGCCATCGACCAGGACCGCGGAGCCGAGCAGCTTGAGCTGCCATCGGCCTTCCGGATTGCCCGCATGGGCAGGCGCGGACAGCGCCGTGGCGGCCAGCGCCGCCATGAACGTTAGCTTCTTCATGTTTTTGCCTCGTCGCCGCAGCGTCCGCCCCGTGCGGACCAGGATGATTGCGGCGACGGCCGCGATTCTTGAAAGCTGCGCGCGCGGCCTGCTTTGATCCTGCGCAATCTCGCCGGAGGCGGCCCGGACCCTCGGTATATTACGGATACGCCGCGCGATTGATCGCCATCAATGCTCCCGCCCGACGAGCGTCCCACTGGCGGGGCGCTGTTCAGTCCCGTGAGGGGGAAGCTAATGGTTACGGTTCTTGCGCGCGCCGGCTGGTGGCTGGCGGCGCTGTTCATCGCGGTCATGGCGGCCGCAGCGGCCGCCGACACCGGCTTTGCCGTGCACATGGCGATCGTCGCCTGCGCCGCGGCGGTCTGCCTGTGGGTCAGCCTCAGCCGCACCGACTATGCGGCGATCGCCCGCGGCGTGGTGCGCATGCCGGCGGACGAGGGGCGCTATGACGACGACCCGATCCGCTGGGGCATGATCGCGACGGTGTTCTGGGGCATGGCCGGGTTCCTCGCCGGCCTGTTCATCGCCCTCCAGCTCGCCTTCCCGGCGCTGAACCTGGGCCTGGAATGGACGAGCTTCGGCCGCCTGCGGCCGCTGCACACCTCGGCCGTGATCTTCGCCTTCGGCGGCAACGCGCTGATCGCGACGAGCTTCTACGTCGTCCAGCGCACCTGCCGCGCGCGGCTGGCCTTCCCCGGCGTCGCCCGGTTCGTGTTCTGGGGCTACCAGCTGTTCATCGTCCTGGCCGCGAGCGGCTACCTCCTCGGCATCACGCAGAGCAAGGAATACGCCGAGCCCGAATGGTACGTCGACTGGTGGCTGACCATCGTCTGGCTGGCCTATCTCGCGGTCTTCGTCGGCACGCTGGTCAAGCGCACGGAACCGCACATCTACGTCGCCAACTGGTTCTACCTGGGCTTCATCCTGACCGTGGCGATGCTGCATGTCGTCAACAACCTCGACATGCCGGTCAGCCTGTTCGGGTCCAAGAGCTATCCGGTGTTCGCGGGCGTCCAGGGCGCGCTGGTCCAGTGGTGGTACGGCCACAACGCGGTCGGCTTCTTCCTGACCGCCGGCTTCCTGGCGATGATGTACTACTTCGTGCCCAAGCAGGCGGAGCGGCCGATCTATTCCTATCGCCTGTCGATCATCCACTTCTGGGCGCTGATCTTCCTCTACATCTG
>CAZFPW010000161.1:0-6360 GCA_964520765.1 uncultured Novosphingobium sp. | reverse complement strand
ACTTGTCCACCGCCTTCATCAGGCCGATGTTGCCTTCCTGGATCAGGTCCAGGAATTGCAGGCCGCGGTTGGTGTATTTCTTGGCGATCGAGATCACCAGGCGCAGGTTCGCCTCGACCATCTCCTTCTTGGCGATGCGCGCCTCGCGCTCACCCTTCTGGACCATGTTGACGATGCGGCGGAACTCGGGAAGCGCCATGCCGGTGGCCGAGGCGATGTCCGACACTTCCTGGCGGATGCGCTCGACCGCATCGGCCTCGTTCTCCGCGAAGGCGGCCCACTTCTTGTCCTTCTTGCCCTGCTCGGCCAGCCAGGTATCGTCCAGCTCACGTCCGATGTAGCTGTCGAGGAAGTCCTTGCGGTTCACCTTGTGGCGTTCGGCCAGGCGCAGCATCTGGCCGCCGAGCGCGGTCAGGCGGCGGTTGAAGGCATAGAGGTTGTCGACCAGGAATTCGATCTTGGTCGCGTGGAACTGCACCGATTCGACCTGCGCGGTCAGATCCTCGCGCAGTTGCTGGTACTGCTTTTCCTTGGCGGCGGGGAAATCGTTGCCGACGCCCATCGCCTCGAGCCGGTCGTTCTGGATCTTCTCGAACTTCTTGAAGAGCGAGGTGATCTCCGCGAACTTCTCCAGCGCCTCGGGCTTCAGCTGGGCTTCCATCTGGGCGAGGGACAGGGTGTTGTCCTCTTCCTCCTCCTCGGCCGGGCGGGCGCGGCGCTCCACGCCGTCCTCGTCCTCGTCGGCGGATTCCTCCTCCTCGATGTCTTCCTCTTCCTTGTAGCTCGGCCCGGCGGTCTTCTCGCTGATCTCGCCGTTGTCGTCCTCTTCCTCGCCGTCCTCGGTGAGGTTCTCGGGCGCGGGCTCCTTGGAGAGCATGGCGTCGAGGTCGAGGATCTCGCGCAGCTGCATCTCGCCCGCGTTGAGCGCTTCCGACCACTGGATGATCGCGTGGAAGGTGATCGGGCTCTCGCACAGGCCCAGAATCATCGTGTCGCGGCCCGCCTCGATGCGCTTGGCGATGGCGATCTCGCCCTCGCGGCTGAGCAGCTCGACCGCGCCCATCTCGCGCAGGTACATGCGCACCGGGTCGTCGGTGCGCTCGACCGTTTCCTTCTTCTTCTCGACGACCGGGCGTTCGCCGACGCCGTCGGTATCCTGGATCTCGTCGACGTCCTTCTCTTCGGGATCGACCGCGTCCTCGTCGCTCTCGACGATGTTGACGCCCATCTCCGAGATCGCGGCCATGATGTCCTCGATCTGCTCGGACGACATCTGGTCCTGCGGCAGGGCCTCGTTCAGCTCGTCGTAAGTGATCACGCCGCGGCGCTTGGCGCGGGCGATAAGCTTCTTGATCTGGGCGTCGTTGAGATCGATCAGGGGCGCGTCGCCGCCTTCACCCTTGTCGCCGCCGTTGAGTTCTTCGTCCATCATTCCGCCATTGTCTTGGGGGCCTCTCCCGAGGGAGGGGCCGCTCGCGCGCTGGCCATTTGCCGCAGACGCGCATCGAATTCCAGTTTTCTCTTTCGCAACCGCTCATGCTCGAGCCGGGCCTCGTCGGTGAGGTCCTCCTCGTAGCGCTTCATCGCCGCCGCCAGCGCCGTTTCCAGCGCGGGCTGCTCCACCAGCAAGGCGACCGCCTCACGCAGGGCGCGCCGCGCTTCGTCCGCATCGTGACCCTCGATCACGAAAGGCAGGCGAAGGCGCGTCTGGTCGTCCGACGATGGAAGCGAGATGCCTTTGTCCGCCAATATGGCAAGCGCGCCCTCGCTTTCAAGCTCGCCCTGGCGTTCGAATGCGTCGAGCAGCAGATCGATCCGCGAATCTTCCGCGGCGAGGGGGGCGAGCGCCTCGCTCAGCGCTCCGATCTCGGCCGGGTGACGGACCAGGCCGATCACCACCGCGTCGATCAGCGGGCGCCTGGCTCCCTGGGCGACGACACGGCGCAGCCGCTGGCTCGTGGGCTGACCGGCGCGGCGATCGGGTCGCCCACTGGCTGTCCGCCACGGGCGCTCCTCGCGCGGGGGAAAGGCGAAGGCGGAGAAGCGCTCCAGCAGCTCGCGGCGGTAGAGCGCCTTGATGTCCGCATCGCCGATGGCCTCGACGTGGTGGAGCAGCCGGGCCTTCAATCCGGCCTTGTCCTCGGGCGAGGCGAGGGGCGCGGCGTCACGCTCGTGGAGCCACAGGGTGTCGAGCAAAGATCGTGCTTCACCAAGCACTTGCTCCATGCCCTTCACACCGTCTCGCTTGATCAGATCGTCGGGATCGAGCCCCGCCGGCAGCCGCACGATCCGCAAGGAATGGGCCGGGCGGAGCAGCGGCAGCGTCCGCGAAACCGCCCGCATCGCCGCCCGCTGCCCCGCCGCATCGCCGTCGAAGCAGAGGATCGGCGTCTCCACCATCCGCCACAGCAGCTCCAGCTGCCGCTCGGTCAGCGCCGTGCCCATCGGCGCCACGCATTCGTGGATTCCCGCGGCGGCGAGGGCGATCACGTCCATGTACCCCTCGACCACGATCACCCGCCCCGTCTGCCGCGAAGCGGGCGCCGCGCGGTGCAGGTTATAGAGCGTGCGGCCCTTGTCGAACAGTGGAGTATCGGGGGAGTTCAGGTACTTGGGGGCATCCGTCTTGCCCTTGTCGAGGATCCGCCCACCAAAGGCGATGACCCGCCCCCGCGCATCCTCGATCGGCAGCATCAGCCGCCCGCGGAAGCGGTCGTAGGGCTCCTTGTCGTCGACGACGATCCTGAGGCCGGCCTCGACCAGCGCCTTGGCATCGAACGATTCCAAGGCCTTGGGCAGCGCCTGGCGCCCTTCCGGCGCATAGCCGAAGCCGAACCGCGCCACCGTATGCTGGTCGAACCCCCGCGTCGCCAGATAGGCCCGCGCCTTCGCCCCTTCGGTCGAGGCGAGGTTGTCGACGAACCACCGCTGCGCCGCCGCCATGACGTCATGCAGGGAATCGCGCTGTTCCGCGGCTTTCGCGGCGCGCGGATCGGGCGCGGGCACCTCCATCCCGGCCTCGGCCGCCAGCTCGCGAATCGCATCCATGAACGCCAGCCCGCGCTGGTCCGTCATCCACCGGATCACGTCGCCATGCGCCCCGCAGCCGAAGCAGTGGTAGAAGCCTTTCTCGTCGTTGACCGTGAAGCTCGGCGTCTTTTCGTTGTGGAACGGGCAGCACGCCTTGAACTCGCGCCCCGCCTTGGTCAGCCGCGTGGTGCGCGAGATCACGCCGGACAGCGTGACCCGCGCCCTCAATTCATCCAGCCATTGGGGGCTGAGCGACACGCCTTAGGCCAGGGCGGCTTTGACCAGCCCGCTCGCCTTGCCCATGTCGAGCTGGCTGCCGTGGCGCGCCTTCAGTTCCGCCATGACCCGTCCCATGTCCTTGACGCTCGACGCGCCCAGTTCGGCCTTGATCGCTTCGATCGCGGCCTTGGTCTCGTCCTCGGCCATCTGGCTCGGCAGGAAGTCCTCGATGACGGCAAGCTCCGCCTTCTCGACCTCGGCCAGCTCCTGGCGGCCGCCTTGCTCGTAGAGCGCGATGGATTCGCGGCGCTGCTTGGCCATCTTCTGCAGGACCTCGACCACGATCGTATCGTCGTCGGGCGTATTGCTGGCCGTCCGCAGCTCGATGTCGCGGTCCTTGAGCTTGGCGAGGATGAGCCGCACCGCGCCCAGGCGGGCCTTGTCGCCGGATTTCATGGCGGCCACCTGCGCGGCCTTGATCGAGTCGCGAAGCATTTCTCGTGGATTCCTGCTGATATGCGCCGAAGCGGGGGAAAGGCGGGAGCCTAGCGGGAAAATTCCCGTCTTCCTAGGTTGACGCTGGCCCCAGAGGGGTCTAGCCGCCGCCCCTTAGCACCACTGCCGGAAACCTTTTACGGAGCGCCCTCTCTATGGCCGACGCCGCCCTTTCGCACGCACCTCAACCCAAGGGTGCGACGGGCGTTCTCGTCCTGGCCACCGGCCAGGTCCTGTGGGGCCACGGCTTCGGCGCGGTGGGCGCCGCGGTGGGCGAGGTGTGCTTCAACACCTCGATGACCGGCTATCAGGAGATCATGACCGATCCGTCCTATGCGGCGCAGATCGTCACCTTCACTTTTCCGCACATCGGCAACGTCGGCGTGAACGACGAGGACGTCGAGGCCGCGGTCGAGGGCGCGGTCGGTTGCGTGGTGCGGGAAGACGTCACGGCTTCGTCCAACTTCCGCGCCCGTGGGGAGTTCGGTGACTGGCTCAAGGCCAAGGGCAAGATCGGCCTCGCTGGGGTCGATACCCGCGCGCTGACCCGTCTCATCCGCCTGTCCGGCGCGCCCAATGCTGTCATTGCCCACGATCCCGAGGGCAAGTTCGACATTCCCGCGCTGGTCCGGCGCGCGCAGGAGTGGCCGGGGCTGGAAGGTATGGACCTTGCCCGCGTCGTCTCGCGCCAGGGCGATGAGAACTGGCAGGGCGGCACCTGGACGCTGGGCACGGGTTATGCCCGCAGCCCGCGCGATCCGCGCCCGCATGTCGTCGCCATCGACTATGGCGCGAAGGACAATATCTTCAGGAACCTGGTGAAGGCTGGAGCGCAAGTCACCGTAGTTCCTGCGCAAACGCCGCTCGAAGCGATCCTGGCGCTCAACCCGGACGGGGTGTTCCTGTCGAACGGCCCTGGCGATCCGGCGGCGACCGGCGCCTATGCCGTGCCGACGATCCAGGGCGTGCTGGAGCGCGACATCCCGGTCTTCGGCATCTGCCTTGGCCATCAGATGCTGGCGCTCGCCGCTGGCGCCAAGACCACCAAGATGCACCAGGGCCATCGCGGCGCGAACCATCCGGTCAAGCGGTTGGAGGACGGGGTGGTGGAGATCACCTCGATGAACCACGGCTTCGCGGTCGACAACGCGACCCTGCCCGCCAATGTGGCGGAGACCCACGTATCCCTGTTCGACGGCTCGAACTGCGGGATCGAGGTCAAGGGCAAGCGGGCCTTCGGCGTGCAGTACCACCCCGAGGCCAGCCCGGGGCCGCAGGACAGTTTCTACCTATTCGAACGCTTCGTGGGGATGTTGAAGAAATGAGCGAACTGAACGACCTCGAAAAGACGATCACCGCCTATTTCCTCTCCGGCGCGGCCAACGACGTCAACATCGCGACGCGTTGGTGGCCCTACAAGGAGCTGCTGCTGACGATCGACGACAAGTTCCAGATGGCCGTGCGCAAGTTCGGCATGAAGGCGCGCAATGCGACCAAGCCGGCGGCGCAGGCCTTCATCGACCACATGATCGCCAAGGGCGGCTGGACCAGCAAGGACAACGAGTTCGGTGGGACCATGCACCAGTTCCAGCTCGACGCCTTCCGCAAGGAGGTGAAGGAACTCCAGGCCGCCAACCCGATCCTGCAGGAAGCGGCCCAGGGTGGCGAAACCTTCTGGCAGGACAAGTTCGCCGCCGTCACCGCCTGAACCGACCCGATTTTAATCCCCCTTCGGAAAGCCCTGATGCCCAAACGCACCGACATCTCCTCGATCCTCGTCATCGGCGCCGGCCCGATCGTCATCGGCCAGGCCTGCGAGTTCGACTATTCGGGCACCCAGGCGATCAAGGCGCTGAGGGAGGAGGGCTACCGGGTGGTCCTGGTGAACTCGAACCCCGCCACGATCATGACCGACCCGGACATGGCCGACGCCACCTATGTCGAGCCGATCACGCCGGAGATCGTCGCGCGGATCATCGAGAAGGAGAGGCCGGACGCGGTGCTCCCGACCATGGGCGGGCAGACCGCGCTGAATACCGCGCTGGCCCTGTTCAACGACGGCACGCTGGAAAAGTACGGCGTCAAGATGATCGGCGCCGACGCCGATGCGATCGACAAGGCCGAGGATCGCCAGCGCTTCCGCGAGGCGATGGACAAGATCGGGCTGGAATCGGCCCGCTCGGGCGTCGCCCATACGGTCGAGGAAGCCATCGCGGTGCTGGAGCGGACGGGCCTGCCGGCGATCATCCGCCCGAGCTTCACGCTGGGCGGCACCGGCGGCGGCGTCGCCTATAACAAGGCCGAGTTCGAGCAGATCGTCCGGTCCGGTCTCGACGCTTCGCCGACCACCGAGGTCCTGATCGAGGAATCGCTGCTCGGCTGGAAGGAATACGAGATGGAGGTCGTGCGCGATCGGCATGACAACGCCATCATCATCTGCTCGATCGAGAACGTCGACCCGATGGGCGTCCATACCGGCGACTCGATCACGGTCGCCCCGGCGCTGACGCTGACTGACAAGGAATACCAGATCATGCGCAATGCATCGATCGCGGTTCTGCGGGAAATCGGCGTTGAAACAGGTGGTTCGAACGTACAGTTCGCGGTGAATCCGAA
>CAZFPW010000160.1:0-6383 GCA_964520765.1 uncultured Novosphingobium sp. | reverse complement strand
GGCATGGGCATGCAGGGCAAGAACTTCCACAAGGAACGGATGATCCGCCTGGGCTATGCCGAGGCCGCCGACCGCATCCAGGAACTCTACCTCGCCAAGCGCAAGGCGGAGGCCGAGGCGGCCGTTCCCGACGAATACATCGACGACCAGAACCTGATCGGCCCGGCCGAGCGAATAGCCGAGCGCTATCGCCTTTGGGAGGATTCCGGCTGCACCGGCCTTACCATCAACGTCACCCAGGATGAGGCGGTCGAGCTGATCGCTCGCGTCGCCGACGCGCGTCCCGTCGAAGCCTAAGGAGTCCCCATGTCGAACGGCCCGCCGCAGGATGTCCTGATCGATATCTTTACCCGCGCCTTGCGCATCAAGATGAACGACGAGCGCGTGCGCAAGGCCATGCTCGCCGGCAAGTTCAAGGCGGCCTACTATTCCCCGCGCGGGCAGGAGGTCATTCCGTCGGCCCTATCGGTGCTGCTGCGCGACGACGACCAGATCGTCACGATCTATCGCGGCATCCACGACCAGATCGCCAAGGGCATCCCGCTGCGCCAACTCTGGGCCGAATATGCCGGCAAGGCGACCGGATCGTGCAAGGGCAAGGGCGGCCCGATGCACATCACCCATCCCGAAACCGGGATCATGGTGACCACCGGCATCGTCGGAGCCTCCCTGCCGATCGCCAACGGCCTGGCGCTCGCCGCGCAGAACGAGGGCTCGGATCGCGTCGTCGTGGCCTATTTCGGTGACGGCGCGGCCAATATCGGGGCCTTCCACGAGGCACTGAACATGGCCTCGCTGTGGAAGCTGCCGGTCCTCTTCGTCTGCCAGAACAACCGCTATGCCGAGCATACCGCCTATGGCATCGGCACCTCTAGCGAGACCATCGCCGAACGCTCCAAGTCCTATGCGATGCCCGGCGTCACGGTGGACGGCAACGACCCCGCTGAGGTCTGGTTGGCGGCCCGGGAAGCCGTCGAGCGCGCGCGGCGCGGTGATGGCCCGACCCTGATCGAAGCGCTGACCTTCCGCTTCGAAGGCCACAACTTTGGCGATGCCGCCACCTATATCCCGCGCGAGGAGCTGGCGGCGGCCAAGGCGGCCGATCCCATGCCCCGCTTCCGCCAGGCCATGATCGATGGCGGGCACATGACGGAAGAAGCGATCGCTGCGCTGGAAGCCTCGCTCTCCGCCGAGATCGATGACGCGCTGGAATACGCCCTCGCGAGCCCCTCGCCCGAGCCGGAAGAGCTTGAAATCGACGTTTTTGCAGATCGGGTGCCGGCATGACGACCGCGACTTCAGGCAAGTCCACGACCAGGATGAACTTCGCCGCGGCGCTCAACCGCGCGCTCGACCAGGCGATGGCCGCTGACCCCAGGCTGATCCTGCTGGGCGAGGATATCGCCGACGACCAGGGCGGCGGCGTGCTGAAGGTGACCAAGGGCCTGTCGACCAAGTACGGCACCGGCCGCGTGCGCTCGACCCCGATCGCGGAAGAAGCGATCGTCGGCGCCGCCGTGGGCGCGGCCGTCGCCGGGCATCCGGTGGTGGCCGAGGTGATGCTGATGAACTTCATCACCGTCGCCATGGACCAGCTCGTCAATCACGCGGCCAAGCTGCGCTTCATGTCGGGCGGGCAGACCAACGTGCCGATCGTCATCCGCTCATTCACCGGCGCAGGAATTGGCGCGGCGGGCCAGCATTCGGACATGCTGGAGGCCTGGCTGGCGCACAGCCCGGGCATCAAGGTCGTCGCGCCCTCGCGGGTCGAGGACGGGCCGGGCCTGCTGCTCTCCGCGATCCAGGACCCCGATCCGGTCATGTTCATCGAGCATGTCCGCCTCTTCGCCGAACAGGCCGAGATCCCCGAAGAGATCGTACCGATCCCGCTGTCGAAGGCCGCGCTCCTGCGCGAAGGCAGCGATCTGACCATCGTCGCCTATTCGAAGGCGGCCGCCGAAGCCGCCATCGCCGCCGACCGGGCGCGCGAGCAGGGCATTTCAGTCGAAGTGCTCGACCTGCGCACCGTCACTCCGTTCGATCGCGAGGCGATCATCGCCTCGGCCCGCAAGACCCGTCGCGCGCTTGTCGTCCACGACGCGGTCAAGGAATTCGGCGTCGGCGCGGAGATCACCGCCATGCTGCAGCAGGAATTGTTCGGCCACCTGCTCGCCCCCGTCCTGCGCGTCGGCGGCAGGTTTTGTCCGGTGCCTTTCGCCAAGCCGCTGGAGACCGAGTTCATGGTCACCGCGGATCGCATTGGCGCGGCGATCACCGAAATCATGAAATGAGGTTCCAGCATGTTGGCTGAGATGAACGCCGGCCGACTTCTCTCGGGCAAGGTGGCGCTGGTCACCGGCGCCACCAGCGGGATCGGGCTGGCGACGGCCCAAACTTTCCTGGGGGAAGGCGCCACCCTATATGCGACCGGCGCGGACCATGTCGAAGAGGCGGCGGCAAAGCTCAAGGGCGCCACGGTGCTGGGCAGCGATGCCGGCTCGGTCGCCGCCATCGAAGAACTCGCCGCACGCATCGCCTCGGAATGCGGCAGTCTGGACGTGCTGATGCTGAATGCCGGCATCGTCATTCGAGCGGACCTGGGCGCCGTAACGGAGCAGCAGTTCGATCAGGTCTTTGCCGTCAACGTGAAGGGCGTGCTGTTCGGCGCCGCACGCCTTGCCCCTCTGATGCGGCCAGGCGGGTCGATCATCGTCACGACCTCGATCGCCGGCCACATGGGTCTGGCCGAGGGCCATCTCTATGGCGCCAGCAAAGCGGCGGCGCGTGGGCTGGTGCGTTCGATGGCGGGCGAACTTGCATCGCGCGGGATTCGGGTGAACGCGATCGCTCCCGGTTCCATTGAGACGGGAGGCCTCAACCGCGACATCGATCCTGAGGTGCGCCGCAAGCTGATCGAAGCGATGCTGGCCAGGGTTCCGTTGAAGCGTCGTGGCCAGCCCCACGAAATCGCCAGCGTTGCGCTGTTCCTGGCCACCGACGCCTCCTCCTATCTGACCGGGCAGGAGATCATCGTCGACGGCGGCACGATGGGCCTGGGTTGACATGGACATCGCGGAACTCATCGATCGCCAGCAGATAACCGATGTGCTCCATCGATATTGCCGCGCCATGGATCGGCTCGACCGAGACCTGGCGCTCGCGTGCTGGCATCCGGGCGGAACCGACAGCCACGGCGAGGCCTTTTCCGGGTCGGCCGAGGGCTTCGTCGACTGGGTTTTGCCGGTCCACAAGAAGGTTACCGGCACCCGCCACACCATCTCCAACATCACCATCGCGATCGACGGCGATGGCGCCGAAACCGAGTGCTATTGGACCGTGCGGATGTTCGACGACAGCCGCCCGCCCGCCGAAAGAAACGCGATCGCCGTGGGCCGCTACATCGATAGGTTCGAGCGGATCTACGGACGCTGGGCCATTCGCCATCGCACCTCGATCCGCGAGCGTTTCTGGTTCGAAGGCGCCGAAGGCGGATCGGCGCAACCCCTGCCCGCATCATGACCATCGAGGGACCTGACAGATGAAGATCGATTCCACTACTGCGGCCGTCGTTACCGGAGGCGCTTCGGGCCTGGGACGCGCAACCGCGGAAGCCCTGGCGGCGGCGGGCGTCAAGGTCGCCATTTTCGACATGAACGAGGAAGGCGGCGAGGAAGTCGCCCAGGCGATCGGCGGCCTGTTCTGCAAGGTCGACATCACCGACGAGGAGTCCACCCTGGCAGGCTTCGCGACAGCCCGCGCCGCCCATGGGCAGGAACGCATCACGGTCCATTGCGCGATGATGAACCGCAAGGCCAAGACCGTGAGCCGCGACAAGGAAACCGGCGAGTTCGTCCGCTATTCGACCGATGACTTCGAATTCGTCATGCAAGGCGTGCTGATCGCCTCCTATCGGGTGGCCTCGCTCTCGGCGCTCGGCATGGCAGGGCTCGATCCGCTGGAGGACAGTGAGCGCGGCTGCATCATCCTCACCTCCTCGGCCGCCGCCGAAGACGCGCAGATCGGCCAGGTCGGCTACGGCGCGGGCAAGGCCGGGGTGAACGGCATGCTGCTGCCGATGGCGCGCGATCTGATGGACCTAGGCATCCGGGTCAACGCCATCATGCCCGGCCTGTTCGGCACGCCGCTGCTCAACAAGCTGCCGCCCAAGGTGTTCGACTCGCTGAGCGCCTCCGTCCCCTTCCCCAAGCGCCTCGGCAAGCCGCAGGAATATGCCTCGCTCGCCATGGAGATCGTGCGCAACAGCTACTTCAACGCGCAGTCGATCCGCCTCGACGGCGCCATCCGCATGCCGCCGCGCTGAGCCGAAAGGACATTCGATGACCGAAGCCTACATCGTCGACGCCGTCCGCACCCCGCGCGGGATCGGCAAGCAGGGCAAGGGCGCGCTCGCCCACCTCCATCCCCAGCACCTCGGCGCCACGGTGCTAAAGGCCCTGCGCGACCGTAACGGCCTCGACACCTCGAAAGTCGACGACATCATCTGGTCGACCAGCCAGCAGCGCGGCAAACAGGGCGGCGATCTCGGCCGTCTCTCCGCACTCTACGCCGGCTATGACGTCAAGGCTTCGGGAGTCACGCTCGACCGCTACTGCGGCGGCGGCATCAGCGTCGTCGCCTTTGCGGCAGGCCAGATCATCGCCGGCTTCGAGGACGTCATCATCGCTGGCGGCACCGAAATGATGAGCCACCACGCCGAAGCTGACAGCTGGGAGCAGGGCACGCCCTATGCCGCGCTGGGCCGGGCCAGGGGCAACTATGCGCTCTATGACCAGCACCCGATCTCGCATGTCGGCGTCGCCGCCGATGCCATCGCGGGGATGGAAGGCATCTCGCGCGCCACGCTGGAGGCCTTCGGCGTCGAGAGCCAGCGGCGAGCCGCCGAAGCCATGGCTGACGGCCGCTTCGATCGCAGCGTCGTGCCCGTCTACAACGACGACGGCTCGCTCGCGCTCGACCGCGAGGAATACCCGCGCCCGGAAACAACCTCCGAAAGCCTCGCCGCGCTCAAGCCCTCCTTCGTCGCGATCGAGAACGTCGCCGCCGCGCCCGACGGCACGACGATGCGCCAGATGATCGAGCGCAAGTATCCCGAACTGGAGTGGCAGGCCGCGCATCATGCCGGCACGTCCTCTGGCGTGGTCGATGGATCGGCCGCCCTGCTCCTGGCCTCCGCAGCCGCGCTCAAGGCCAATGGCTGGAAGGCCCGCGCGCGGATCGTCACCGCGGTGAACGAGGGCGACTGCCCGACCCTGATCCTCAACGCCCCGGTGCCCGCCGCGCGGAAGGCGCTGGAACGCGCCGGGCTGACCGTGGACGACATCGACGCCTGGGAAATCAATGAGGCCTTCGCCGTGGTGACCGAAAAGGCCATCCGCGACCTCGGGCTCGATCGCGCCAAGGTGAACCCGAACGGCGGCGCTATCGCGCTCGGCCACCCGATCGGCGCGACCGGATCGATCCTGATCGGCACCGCGCTCGACGAGCTGGAACGCACGGCCGGGCGCTATGCGCTGATCACCCAATGCGCGTTCGGCGGCATGGCACCGGCGATCATCATCGAACGCCTGGATTGAGGCAGGAAACAATGTCTGAATCCGACGCCCCGCCCGTCCTGACCGAAGTCCAGGGTCGCGTCTTCATCATCACGCTAAACCGCCCGCAGGCGAGGAACGCCGTGACCCAGGCCCTCGCCGTCGACGTTGCCGCCGCGCTCGACCGGCTGGATCGGGACGACAGCCTCACTGTCGGCATTCTCGCCGGCGCGGGCGGCAACTTCTGCGCGGGCATGGACCTCAAGGCCTTCCTGCGCGGAGAGAAGCCTTCCATCCCGGGTCGCGGCTTCGCCGGCCTCACCATGGCTCCCCCGGAGAAGCCGCTGATCGCGGCGGTCGATGGTTATGCCCTGGCGGGCGGAATGGAGATCGCCCTTTCGTGCGACCTGATCGTCGCCAACCGCGAGGCCAAGTTCGGCATCCCCGAGGTGAAGCGCGGCCTCGCCGCCCGGGCCGGAGGCCTGCTGCGCCTGCCGCGCCAGCTGCCCTATCGCATCGCCATGGAATTGGCATTGACGGGCGGCTTCATGACCGCCGTGCGGGCGAGCGAACTCGGCCTCGTCAATCGTCTCTGCGACGGCCCCGCCCTCGACGCCGCGAAGCTTCTCGCGGATGAGATCGGCATGAACGGGCCGCTTGCGGTCGCGGCTTCGAAAAAGGTCATCTCCCAGTCCAGATTCTGGACCGACGAAGAGATGTGGGACCGACAAGCGGAGATCGTGGACCCGATCTTCGCATCGAACGACGCGCGAGAAGGCGCCGCCGCCTTCGCCGAGAAACGTCTGCCGGTCTGGCGGGGGACCTGAAGAC
>CAZFPW010000159.1:0-6387 GCA_964520765.1 uncultured Novosphingobium sp. | reverse complement strand
GGGGCGTCAGGCCCAGCCTTCCAGAACCTGGTCGGGCGGGCGGTGGCCGTCGGCCCAGAAGCGGATGTTGGCGATCACCTTCTCGCCCGATGCCTCGCGCCCCTCGATCGTGGCGCTGCCGAGGTGGGGCATGGCGACCACGTTGGGATGGGCCAGCAGCCGTGGATCGACCGCCGGCTCGTGGCTGAACACGTCTAGGCCCGCGCCGCCGATGCGTCCGTCCTGCAGCGCGGCGATCAGCGCTTCCTCGTCGATGAGCTGGCCGCGCGCGGTGTTGATGACATGGGCGCCCGGCTTCATCAGCGCGATCCGTTCGGCGCTGAAGATATGGTGCGTCTCGGCGCTGGCCGGGCAGTGGAGCGAAAGGATGTCGGCCTGGGCGACCATCGCGTCCAGGTCCGCCACATAGCGCGCGCCGAGCATGTTCTCGAAGGCCACGGGCAGGCGGTGGCGATTGTGATAGACCACCTCCAGCCCGAAGGCGCGGGCGCGGTGGGCCACGGCCTGGCCGATCCGGCCCATGCCGATGATGCCCAGCACCTTGCCGCCGATGCGGTGGCCGAGCAGCGTCGAGGGCCCCCAGCCTTGCCATTGCCCGCTCAGCAGCACCCGCACCCCGGCGGCCATGCGGCGCGGGACCGAGATGATCAGCGCCAGCGTCATGTCGGCGGTGTCGTCGGTGAAGACCCCCGGCGTGTTGGTGACGATGATCTTGCGCGCGCGGGCGGCGGCCAGATCGATATGCTCGATCCCCGCGCCGAAGTTGGCGATCAGGCCGAGCCGGTCTCCGGCGGCGGCGATCATCTCCGCGTCGATGGTGTCGGTAACGGTCGGGACCAGCACGTCGCAGCGCCGCATCGCGGCGATAAGGTCGTCGCGTGTCGGCGACTGGTCGCCCGAATTGAACTCGGCATCGAACAATTCGGCCATCCGCGCCTCGACCGCGGGCAGCAGCTTGCGCGTGACGATAACGCGCGGCCGGCCGGCAACGCGGCGGGCAAGCGGGGTTTCGGCGACGATCGGCATCGCCCAAGGGCTATTCCCTCCCAGCCCCACGGGTCAAGCGCCCTTGAAGCCCAAGCCCTGCCGGAGCTATGGACCCAATCATGCTCAAGCGCCTGTCCATCCTGCTGTTCGCCTGCTCCGCCATGCCCGCGGCGGCCGCCTCGGAGGCCGGCGTGCCGTACTGGGCTTCGATCCGGGTGAGCGAGGTGAACATGCGGGTCGGGCCGGGTGAAGACTACCGGATAAGCTGGGTTTATCGCCGCCCCCACCTGCCGCTGAAGGTGCTTAGGACGATGGAGGGCTGGCGCCTGGTCCAGGACCCGGACGGGGCGAGGGGCTGGATGCTCGCCCGCTTCCTCTCGCGGGAGCGCGGCGGCTACATCCGTGGGCAAGGCCTCGCTGAAATGCGCGAAAAGGGCGAGGAAGGCGCGCGGGTCCTGTGGAAGCTGCAGCCCGGCGTCGTCGGCAAGATCGACGATTGCAAGCAGGGCTGGTGCCGGTTCGTGGTGGAAGGCCATGCCGGTTTCGTCCGTCAGGAGCGGGTCTGGGGCGCCGGCCAGCCCTGAACCTGCGGCGGGGTGCGTTTCTCGCTCGATTGCGTGTAGGCTTGGCCGCGCAGTCGAGGAGAGGACAATGTTAAAACCTGGGATAGCGACTCTGGTATTTGCCGGAGCGATGGCGCTTGCCGCACCGGCGGCCGCCAAGGAAGGCGAGAATGCTGGCGAACGGACCGACCGGGAGGCGCGGGCAGCCGAGATACTGCGACAGATGCTCGCCCCGGAGATTGCGAACAGCATGGCGAGCAAGCGCTCGACCGGCCGCTTCGGCGGCGAAATGTCCCGTTTCGCGGTCGAGAATGTCTACGAGCAGATATGGACCCGCCCAGGCCTTAGCCTGAGGGATCGCAGCCTTGCCACGATCCCGATGTTGATTGCGCTAGGCACCCAGCGAGAGCTGAAGGTCCATGTCGAAGCCGGCTTGCGCAATGGGCTGACGCCTTCGGAAATTGAAGAGGTCATCTATCAGGCATCCGCCTACGTCGGTTTTCCGCGTGCGTCGGAGGCTCTGGCGATCGCAGGCGAGGTGATCGCCGCGCAGGGCGCATCCAGATAGCGCGCGATTTGCCGGCCGGGGTCCCGAGGGCAAGCCTCGGGACCCCGTTCGATTACACGAGTTCGATAGCCACGGCGGTCGCCTCGCCGCCGCCAATGCACAGGCTCGCGACGCCGCGCTTCTTGCCCTGGGTCTTGAGCGCGCCGATCAGCGTGGTGATGATCCGGGTGCCCGAGGCGCCGATCGGGTGGCCGAGCGCGGTCGCCCCGCCGTTCACGTTGATCTTCTCGTGCGGGATGCCGAGGTCGCGCATGGCGAACATCGCAACGCAGGCGAAGGCCTCGTTGATCTCGAACAGATCGACGTCGCCGAGGCTCCAGCCCGCCTTATCGAGCAGCTTGTGGATCGCGTTGATCGGCGTGGTCGGAAAGCGGTTGGGCTCGTGCGCATGGGCTGAAACCGCGACCACCTTGGCAACGGGCTCCAGGCCCTTGTCCTTGGCATAGCTTTCGCGGGCGAGAACCACCGCGGCCGCGCCGTCGGAGATCGAGCTAGAGCTTGCTGCGGTGATCGTGCCGTCCTTGGCGAAGGCGGGCTTCAGCGTCGGGATCTTGTCCGGACGGCCCTTGCCGGGCTGCTCGTCGGTGTCGACCACCACTTCGCCGGCGCGGGTCTTGACCGTGACGGGCGCGATCTCGCCGGCAAAGGCGCCGCTCTCGATCGCGGCCTGGGCGCGGCGGAGCGACTCGATCGCATAGGCGTCCTGGGCTTCGCGGGTGAGCTGGTATTCGTCGGCGACGGCCTGGGCGAAGGCGCCCATCGAGCTGCCGTCATAAGCGTCCTCTAGGCCGTCGAGGAACATGTGGTCATAGGCGGTGTCGTGGCCGGCGCGCGCGCCGGAACGATGCTTCTTGAGGAGGTAGGGCGCATTGGTCATCGATTCCATGCCGCCCGCGACGATCACGTCGGTGGAGCCGCTGGCGAGCGCTTCGGCGCCCATGATGACCGTCTGCATGCCCGAACCGCAGACCTTGTTGACCGTGGTCGCTTCGGCCGAGATCGGCAGGCCGGCCTTGAGCGCGACCTGGCGGGCAGGGGATTGTCCCAGGCCCGCAGGAAGGACGCAGCCCATGTAGATGCGATCGACATCGGCGCCGTCGACGCCGGCCCGCTCGACCGCTGCCTTGACCGCGGTGGCGCCCAGGTCGGTGGCCGAGACGTCTGCGAAGGCGCCTTGCAGGCCGCCCATCGGGGTACGGGCATAGGACAGAACGACGATCGGATCGGAGGCGGAAATCTGGCCCATGGCGCGTTTGCCCTTTCAAAAGATGGGATATTGATGCAGTCGCATATATGCTGCGATGCGGCGAAAGCAATCGTGGGTTTTTGGTGCTTTGCAGCACGCCGGAAGGGAAATCTGCCCCGAACAGCGATTTGCCCCACTTGCACCGCTGGGAACGGAAGACTAGGGCGCGGGGCAAGCGCCCGATAGCGGCGATTCCAGGGCCAAGGAATACACGTGGTAGATCTGTCGCAATACCTGCCTATCCTGATCTTCCTGGTCATCGCGCTGGGATTGTCGACGGCCTTCGTCTTCCTGCCGATGGGTGTCGCCCGCCTGACCGGCGCGCACAAGCCCGACGCGGAGAAGCTCAGCGAATACGAATGCGGCTTTCCCGCCTTCGAGGACCCGCGGAGCCAGTTCGACGTCCGCTTTTATCTGGTGGCGATCCTCTTCATCATCTTCGACCTCGAAGCCGCGTTCCTGTTCCCCTGGGCGGTCAGCCTGGACCAGACGGGATGGGCAGGATGGATCACGATGATGGTATTCCTGGCCGAACTCATCATCGGCTTCATCTACGCCTGGAAGAAAGGGGCGCTGGAGTGGGAATGAGCACTCTCGTGAACAGCTCGGGTCAGCCCCTGGTTGCCGGCAGCGCCGTGACGCCGCCCGACCAGGCGTTCTTCCACGACCTCAATCAGGAAGTCAGCGACAAGGGCTTCCTGGTCACCTCGACCGAAGACCTGTTCCAGTGGGCGCGCACCGGCTCGCTGTGGTGGATGACCTTCGGCCTCGCCTGCTGCGCGGTCGAGATGATCCACGTCAACATGCCGCGCTACGACATGGAGCGTTTCGGCGCCGCCCCGCGCGCCTCTCCGCGCCAGTCGGACGTGATGATCGTGGCCGGCACGCTGTGCAACAAGATGGCCCCGGCGCTGCGCAAGGTCTACGACCAGATGTCGGAGCCGAAGTACGTCATCTCGATGGGTAGTTGCGCCAATGGTGGCGGCTACTATCACTATTCCTACAGCGTCGTGCGCGGCTGCGATCGGATCGTGCCGGTGGACATCTACGTCCCCGGTTGCCCGCCGACCGCCGAGGCGCTGCTCTACGGCGTGATGCAGCTCCAGCGTAAGATCCGCCGCGCGGGCACTATCGAGAGGTGATGGGCTCACGATGACCCAGGTTCTCCACTCCGCCCCGAAGATCGCCTCGAACGAAGGCGTGCTAGATGCGCTGACCGGCGCGCTCGGCAGCCTGATCGTGGCTGCGAAGGAAGAATACGGCGAGATCGTCATCACGGTCGCGCGCGATTCCCTCGACGCCGCGCTGCGCATCCTGCGTGACGAGCACGAATACCAGCAGTTGATGGAGATTGCCGGCGCTGACTATCCGTCGCGTCCCGAGCGCTTCGATGTCGTTTATATGCTGCTCTCCGTGACGCGGAACCACCGCATCATGGTCAAGGTCACCGCTTCCGAGAGCACGCCGGTGCCGACCGTCACCACTTTGTGGCCGGTCGCCGGATGGCTGGAGCGCGAGGTGTTCGACCTCTACGGCGTGATCTTCGCGGGCAATACCGACCTGCGCCGCATCCTCACCGACTATGGTTTCGAAGGACATCCTTTCCGCAAGGACTTCCCGCTGACCGGCTATCAGGAACTGCGCTATTCCGAAGAGGACAAGCGTGTCGTCTATGAGCCGGTCGAACTCGCGCAGGATCTGCGGTCCTTCGACTTCATGAGCCCGTGGGAAGGCGCGGACTACGTGCTGCCGGGTGACGAGAAGGCGGCCGGTTCGCCGCCTCCGCCACCCCCAGCGCCGCCGCCGGCTCCCCCGCCGGTCGCTACGCCGAAGACGACCGAGAAGCCCGCCGATACCGGTGCGGGCAAGCCGGCGGACGAGGCGGCGCCAAAGAAGGTCGCCAAGGCCAAGGCCGCGCCGAAAACCATCGAAAAGGCTGAGCCCAAGGCGCCCAAGGCGACTGAGGACCGCCCGGCGCGCAAGCCGCGCGCGAAGAAGACCGATACCAAGAAGACCGACGGAGGCGCCGCATGAGCCTGCAGCTCGAGCAGTCGCCAACCACGGGCGACGAGGTCATCACCAATTACACGATCAACTTCGGCCCGCAGCACCCCGCCGCGCATGGCGTGCTGCGCATGGTCATGGAACTGGACGGCGAGATCATCGAACGCGTCGATCCGCACGTGGGGCTGCTCCACCGCGGCACCGAAAAGCTGATCGAGCACAAGACCTATCTCCAGGCGCTGCCCTATTTCGACCGGCTCGACTACTGCTCGCCGCTGGCGATGGAGCACTCCTACGTTCTCGCCATCGAGAAGCTGCTGAACCTGGAAGTGCCGCTCCGCGCCCAGTACCTACGGGTGCTGTTCGCCGAGCTGACCCGCATCTGCAATCACATGCTCAACCTCGGGTCGCACGTCATGGATGTCGGCGCGATGACGCCGAACCTCTGGTTGTTCGAGATTCGCGAGGATTGCCTCAATTTCTTCGAGCGCGCGTCCGGCGCGCGGATGCATTCGGCCTGGTTCCGCCCCGGCGGGGTTCACCAGGACGTGCCGCTCAAGCTGCTGACCGACATCGCCGACTGGCTGGACACCCGCCTGCCGCGCCTGTTCGAGGACGCGATGAGCTTGGTGATCGACAACCGCATCTTCAAGCAGCGCAACGTCGACATCGCGGTCGTGTCCAAGGAAGATGCGCTTGCCTGGGGCTTTTCCGGCCCGATGATCCGCGGTTCGGGCATTCCCTGGGACCTGCGCAAGAGCCAGCCCTACGACGTCTATGATCGCATGGACTTCGAGATTCCTGTTGGGACCAGCGGCGATTGCTACGACCGCTTCATGGTCCGCGTCGAGGAAGTGCGCCAGTCGGCCCGCATCATGAAGCAGTGCCTGGCCGAGATGCCCGAAGGTCCGGTCGCCTCGACCGACCGCAAGATCGTCCCGCCCAAGCGCGCCGAGATGAAGAGTTCGATGGAAGCGCTGATCCATCACTTCAAGCTCTACACGGAAGGCTTCCACGTT
>CAZFPW010000158.1:0-6408 GCA_964520765.1 uncultured Novosphingobium sp. | reverse complement strand
GGCCTTTTCCACCATCCTGGCGGCGGTCTCTTCTTCCGCCAGGACCACGATGTTCGCGCCCCAGCGCTTCAGGTCCGCGGCCTCTTCCTCCGAATGGGCGCGCGCGACGATCCGCAAGGCGGGCCTGAGCTTGCGCGCGCGTCGCGCCACGACCCCGGCCTGAACCCCTTCCGGGATGGCGATCAGCAGGGCCGAAGCCTGCTCGATCCCGGCCTCCTCCAGCACGCCCGGCGCCGTCGCATCCCCCACCACGACGACAAGCCCCGCCTCCTTGGCGAGTTCGATCATATCGCTCTGGTCCTCGATCACGGTGAGATCGACGCCCCGGACGCGCAGGCGGCGGGCGATGTTCTGTCCGACCCCGCCATACCCGGCAAGGATCGCCCGCGAAGCCGGCTTCGGCGAGGCGCCGGTCTGGTCGACCGGGCTGGAGCGCTCGCGCTTGACCATCAGCGAGAACAGCAGGGGATTGAGCAGGATGGAGATCATCGCGCCGGCCAGGATCAGGTCTTGCGCCGTTTCGGGCAGGACCTTCAGCGCAACGCCCAGACCCGCCAGGATGAACGAGAACTCACCGATCTGCGCCAGGCTCGCCGCGACGGTGATGGCGGTCTGGGCGGGATGGCGGAACAACCGGACGATCACATAGGCCGCGACCGACTTGCCGAAGACGATGATCGCGATCGTCGCCAGGACCGCCAGGGGCTGCTCGACCAGCACCGCCGGGCTGAACAGCATGCCGACCGAGACGAAGAAAAGCACCGCGAAGGCATCGCGCAGCGGCAGGATCTCTTCGGTCGCGCGGCGGCTGAGCTGCGTCTCGCCCAGGATCATGCCGGCGCAGAACGCCCCCAGCGCGAAGGACACGTCGAACACCGCCGCCGCGCCAAAGGCGACGCCCAGCGCGATCGCCAGCACGGCCAGCCGGAACAGCTCGCGCGAGCCGGAGTGCGCGACCCAGTGGAGCACCGAGGGGATGATCCGCCGCCCGACAATCAGCATGACGGCCATGAAGGCCGTGACCTTGAGAGTGATGAGGCCGACCGAACTCAGGATCGTCTGCCAGCCCTGCCCCGGCCCGCCGGCCTGAACCGCGACGATCGCCGGCAGCAGGACCAGCGTCAGGACCATCGCCAGGTCCTCGACGATCAGCCAGCCCACCGCGATCCGCCCGCGCTCGGTCTGGACGAGATCGCGGCTCTGCAATGCCTTCAGCAGGACGACCGTGCTCGCCACCGACAGCGCCAGGCCGAAGATCATGCTGCCCAGCAGGGGCCAGCCCATCCACCAGCCGAGAGCCGCGCCCATCAGGGTCGCCGCGCCGATCTGCACGATCGCCCCGGGCACGGCGATCTTCTTCACCGACAGCAGGTCCTTCAGCGAGAAGTGCAGCCCGACGCCGAACATCAGCAGGATCACGCCGATCTCCGCCAGTTCGCTCGCCAGCCCCGAATGGGCGACGATGCCCGGCGTGGCGGGGCCGATCACGACGCCGGCCAGGAGGTAGCCGGCGAGCGGCGGCATGCGCAGGCGATGCGCCAGCGCGCCCAGCGCGAAGGCGATGACGAGCCCCGCGACGACCGTTCCGATCAGGGGCGTGTGATGGACCATCGCTCTCCTTTCGCGTTCAGGAGGTCAGGGTCAGCAGCGTGCCGAGCGCCACGACCACCGCGAGGATCGCGGTCACCGTCCGCTGCCCGGTCCGCAGGCGGTCGACCCGATGATCGCGGCACAGCGCCTGGTACTGCGGGCGAATCTCCCGGTTCGCGGCGATGGCCGCCAGGTCGAAGGGCGAGGCCTCGCTGCGGAAATAGTCGATCAGCCCATAAAGCTCGGTGTCGGAGATATTCGGATAGGCGGCGATGATTCGCTCGGTCGCGGCGCGGGCCGCGGCCCGGTTGCGTCGCCGTTCGGGAAGGGTTGCCATAGTGCTTACTCGCTTGAACGAAGGGAAATGGCCGCCGGAAAGGCGCGGCCGCTATCGTTCAGGCGAGCGGCGGCGCCCTTGGACTGATCGGGCTGAGCGCCTGGCTGACGGATGATGCGGGATCCGCCTCGCTGTCGATACCCGAGCGTGGTTGGGCCGGCATCTCCATCACGGGCACAAACAGGTCCGCCATCGGCGCCGGCGGCTCGACCCGGATCATGTCCTTGGCCACGGCGGCCCGCGCGCCCGACTTGAGGGATACCTCCCCGGTCGAGGCGCTGAAGGCCGACCCGCGGCCGCGGCCGTGTTCCTGCACGACCGGCGCGACCGCGTGGGCGACGACGACGAACAGCAGGCAGGCGGAGACCAGCCCCCAGATCCAGCTCGTCATCCTGCGCACATCGGTCATCCCCGGCATCGTACACCGCGAACGGGGTTTTGTCAGCGCGAACCCGCAGCGCGATTGCGCAAGCCGCCCCTTCCCCGCTAGATCGCCGGCGATGCGCAAGTTCTTCCGGCCCTCACGCCCCGCCGCCAGGCACGGCTTCGCCTATCGCTTCGGCTGGTTCATCGGGCGCATCATCATCTGGTTCCTGGTGCTGAGCGTCGGCTTCACCCTGCTCTACCGCTTCGTGCCGCCGCCAATCACGCTCACCATGATCCTTGACCCCAACGGCTTCACCAAGGACTGGACCCCGCTCAGCCGGATCGACCGGACCATGGTCGCGGCGGTGATCGCGGGGGAGGACGGAAAGTTCTGCTCCCATAACGGCTTCGATACCGACGCGATCCAGCAGGCCATGGCCCGCAATGCCCAAGGCGGCCGGCTGCGCGGCGGATCAACCATCAGCCAGCAGACCGCCAAGAACGTGTTCCTCTGGCAGGGCACCGGCTGGACCCGCTACCTGCGCAAGGGGCTGGAGACCTGGTTCACCTTCCTGATCGAGACGCTGTGGTCGAAGCGGCGGATCATGGAGGTCTACCTCAACGTCGCCGAGACCGGAATCGGCACCTACGGCGTCGAGGCCGGGGCGCAGCGCTATTACAAGCATTCCGCCGCCCGGCTGACCCAGGTCGAGGCCGCGCGGATCGCCGCCGCCCTGCCCAGCCCCAAGAAGCGCGCCGTCGCGGGCGCCACGGGCTTTACCCGCCGGCACGGCAACACCATCGCCCGGCGCAGCACCGTAGTGCGCAACAGCGCCTACGATGCCTGCGTCTATGAGTGAGGATCAGCTCCCCAGATCGCTGACCGCCAGGGTATAGGCCCCGTCGGTCTCACCGATGCCGAAGCTCCTGACCCGCACCAGGAGCTGCCCCGTGCTGCGCGCGGTGAAGGTCAGGCGCTCGGTCCCGGTCGTGCCGCTGTCCTGCGACTTCACCTCGCTGAAGCCGGCACCCGGCCCGCTGTCGCCATCGTCGGATTCGACCGGATTGGGCAGGCCGATCGCCACCACGCCGTCATAGGGCGCGGTCAGCTCGATGCGATAGGAGTGCCCGGCGACCACCGGCAGGGCATAGAGCTTGGCGTCGCTATCGCCGGCCAGCCTGTCGCGCTGGGTCGTGCCGACGCGCAGCGGGGCGGGCGGCGCGGGCGGCGGCGGAGCCTTGATCGCCTTCAGCGTCAGGGTGAAGTCCTTCAGTTCGTCGCCCAGGGCATCGACCTGGAGGTAATAGGTCCCCGTCACCGGCAGCTTGCGGCGGATGACCGGGTTCAGGCCCTCGCTGTCGTCGTTGCTGGCGATCTCCGAATATGTCCCCGCCCGGTCCGGCCCGGCGAGATGCAGGACCGTGTCGTTGTCCGAGGTCGACTTCAGCTCGACCCACTGCCCCGCCGTCGCGCTGAAGGAGAACACCTGCGGGGCCGAGGAGGAAACCTTGCCTTCCTCCACCCGGCCTAGCCCGGTCGGCGCCACGCCGCCGCCGGTGTGGCCCAGCACGCGCTCGCGCACCAGGATCTCGCGCGCCTCGGTGGAAGGCGCCACGCCGATCGCATAGCGCCCGGCGCTCGGCGCGACGAAGCGCAGGCGCTGGCCGTCCGGGATGGCGGAAACGCTGCCGCCCTTGGCGAAGACCTCCCCCGGCAGCGGCAGCAGCTTGGTCCCGGCGGCATCGCACAGAGCCAGGTCGCGCTGGGGCGCGGCCGGCCCGTCGTCGTCGCCATGGTCGTGGTCGCGATCGCCGCCCTGCGGCGCGGCCGCGGGCTTGAGCGAGGAAAGATCGA
Organism: uncultured Novosphingobium sp.; assembly: GCA_964520765.1. Classification (GTDB taxonomy): domain Bacteria; phylum Pseudomonadota; class Alphaproteobacteria; order Sphingomonadales; family Sphingomonadaceae; genus Novosphingobium. The sequence goes on along the minus strand of CAZFPW010000158.1, from coordinate 2,260 downwards.
CGATCACCCCCTGCCCGGCCGCCAGGGTCACGGTGAAGTTGCGCGCCGCGCCCGGATCGACCCGCGCGGCCGTTCCCAGCACCAGGGCGCCGGCGTTCGTCCCCGCGCAGTTCGTGGCGGCGGCCTGCGCCTGGGCCAGAGGCATGGCGGCGGCGGCCAGCAGGAAGGAAACGGCAAGGCGGCGGCAGGTGATGGTCATGGACGGAAACTCCCCTGAGTCAGGTATCGGCCTAGGATGTGCCGAGGCTAGCGGCCCGCCGCAATCCCGGCTTGGTCGAATTCGACAGCCCTCTGTTGAAAGCCGCCTAGCCGACGAAGCGCCAGGCGAGCCTTTCCCCCGCGTGAAACGGCACGATGCGGATGTCGCCGCGCTCGATCCGCGCCAAGGCTTCATGCTCGGTCCGCTCCAGGGTGACCGTGCCCTCGTTCAGGGGCAGGCCGTAGAAGCGCGGCCCGTTCTCGGAGGCGAAGGCCTCGAAATGCCGCACCGCGCCTTCCTCCTCGAAGACCGTCAGATAGCTTTCGAGCGCGAAGGGCGCGTTGAAGATGCCCGCGCAGCCGCAGTCCATCTCCTTGCGGTGGACCTCGTGCGGGGCGGTATCGGTGCCGAGGAAGAACTGCGTGCTGCCGGAGGTCACGGCCTTGCGCAGCGCCAGCCGGTGGCTTTCCCGCTTGGCGACAGGCAGGCAATAGGCATGGGGGCGCAGGCCGCCGGTGAACATCGCGTTGCGGTTGATGTGGAGATGCTGCGGGGTGACCGTGGCGGCGACGTTGGGGCCGGAACCTTCGACGAAGGCGGCCGCCTCGGCCGTGGTGATATGCTCGAAGATGACCTTCAGCGCGGGGAAGTCCTTCACCACGCGGGTCAGGATGCGGTCGATGAACACGGCCTCCCGGTCGAACACGTCGACGGCGGGATCGGTCACCTCGCCATGGACGCAGAGCGGCATGCCGGCCTTCTCCATCGCCGCCAGGGCCGGATAGATGCGGGCCACGTCGGTCACGCCGTGGGCCGAGCCCGTCGTGGCGTGGGCGGGATAGAGCTTGGCGGCGGTGAACACCCCCTCGGCATGGCCGCGCGCCAGCATCGCTCCATCGATGCCATCGGTGAGATAGGCGGTCATCAAGGGGACGAAGCCCGGATAGCCCGCCGCCGTGGCGGCCGCGACGATCTCCGCGCGATAGTCGATCGCCGCCTCGATCGTGGTGATCGGCGGCGAGAGGTTCGGCATGACGATGGCCCGGGCGAATTGCCGCGCCGTATAGCCCACCACGGCATCGAGCATGGCCCCGCGGCGCAAGTGGACATGCCAGTCGTCGGGACGGCGGATAGTGACGGTTTCAGCCAAGGTTACGCCCCCCGGTTGACACCGAATCACAAAATTTACGGTGTCCTGGGGATTCTTGCCCGGTCCCCTGGGGGGAGCGGTCGGCAGGGTCGGCAAAGCAGGGCGGAAACGGCATCGGCATCATGGCCCGCCCTGTGCCACAGCCGGGCGAAGTAGGACAGGGGCGATTGCCAATCGGCCGCTTCGCCGCCACCTTGCGACGATGACCGCGACCCGCCTGTTCTCCCGCTCCGTAATCCGCCTGTCCGCCTCGGACGAGACCGAGGATGCCGCCGAGTTCCTCCAGGGCCTCGTCACCAACGACGTGTGCGGGATGTTGCCGGTCTGGGCCGGGCTGCTGACCCCGCAGGGCAAGGCCCTGTTCGACTTCATCGTCTGGCCTTCGGGCAACGACCTGCTGCTCGATTGCGAGGCCGAGGCGGCCGAAGCCCTGGCCAAGCGCCTGTCGCTCTACCGGCTGCGCCGCCGGATCGCGATTGCGGTCGACCAGGCCATCGCGGTCCACTGGCGTCCCCATGAAGGGGACGGCGCGGCGACCGACCCGCGCCTCCCGGCCCTGGGCGAGCGCTGGATCGCCCCGACCGATCCCGACGATGCAGCCGCCGACGAGGCTTGGCGCGCGCACCGCCTTCGCCTGGGCGTGACCGAGGGGCGCGCCGAGTTGGGCGACGGGGAAACCCTCTGGCTGGAATGCAACGCGGCCGAGCTTAACGGCGTGAGCTTCACCAAGGGCTGCTATGTCGGCCAGGAGAACACCGCGCGGATGAACTGGCGGCAGAAGGTCAACCGGCGGCTGGTCGTGGTGCCGCTGGCCCAGTCCGATCCGGCCCGCCAGCGCGCGGCCTATCCCGAGCTGGGGCTGGCGGTCGATCACCTGCGGGTGGAGGACATTCCGGCGGAGCGGCTGCCGC
>CAZFPW010000157.1:2475-6460 GCA_964520765.1 uncultured Novosphingobium sp. | reverse complement strand
GAGGTCGCGATCGGATAGTCGATCAGGTAGACGGGCACCACGCCCTGGCCTTCGCAGAACTGCTGGAACTTGCGCAGGCGGGGAATCGTGTCGAGGCTGTGGCCCGAGCGCTTGAGCGGCTTGCTCCAGTCGAACTCTTCCTCGGTGTCCACCGTCAGCAGGAAGCGCCGCGTCTCGCCGTCCCGGAAGCGGACGAAGGAGCCGGCATCCGGCCGGTCGGTAATGCGCCTTTCCCGCAAGATGCCCGCCTGTTCTCGGTTTATTTGGAGCCGACGCTTTGCGGCCCGGCAGTCGTGGCCCTATCGCTATGGACCACAGTGGCCCCGGTCAAGCCCGCAAGCGTCAGGCGCAGGCGGTCTCCCCGGCGTTCCAGCCCACCCCCGGCGGCGCGCGCTTCCGCCGCGGCCAGGCGCAGGGCGAAGCCGCTGCCGAAATTGCCCGCCGAAAGCGCGCCGGCCGCATTGGTCGCGGTGGCGCGGAACAGGTCCTCGTCGCTCCGTTCGGCCAGTGCTGCGGGAAGTTGGGCCTTAAGCCGGACCGTCCCGTCGCGGGCGCGCAGGCGCAGGCGCAGGCGCTCGCCCGGAGCCGTCGCCACGGCCAGGGAGGCGAGCAGCCGCCAGACCATCCGCTCGGCCTCGGCCGGGGCGATGGGGACGGGCAGGGGGCCTTCGCCGCGCTGGAGGTCGAAGCCGCCTTCCCGCGCCGCGATGCTCGGCTCCAGCCGGCTGACCGTCGCGGCGACGATCTCGCCAAGGTCGCATTCCCCGGGCTCGAGCGTCATCGCCCCGCTGTCGAGCCGGGCGAGGCGCTCCAGTTCCTCGAAACCGCCGAGGATGCGGGCGGCGTCGGCGGCGATGCCAGCCGACATGGCGCGGTATTCGTGGCCGATCGGGCCGAACAGGCCCTGCTGCATCGCCTCGGCATAGCCCTGGATGGCGTTGATCGGCGTGCGCAGTTCATGGAGCAACTGGCGGATGCGGTCCGCTTCGCCGGAAGCGGCGGGCACCTCTCCGGAGATGGCCGGCGCGCGGCGGAACCGGCCGCGCCAGCCGGCCAGGCGCCCGCCGAGCGGATCGAACCAGGGCGCGGCGTCGACCTGCCATTCCCCGGCGATGGCCGGAGCGCCGGTGAGGTCGAGGCGCAGCGCCCGCAGCGGCTGGAACTGCTTGAGGGCCAGGGCCAGGGTCTTCGCGCCGGGGCCTTCGGCCGCGGCAAGGCTCATCCCCACGGTCATCGGCGCGACGCCGGGATCGGCCCAGACGATCCGCCCCTCGGCATCGCTGGCGAAATCGAAGGCCCGCACCTCGCGCGGGGGGCGCAGGAAGGGCTCCTCGCCCAGCGGCAGGCGCGGGGCCTGGCTGCCGTCGTTCGCCGCCTCGGTGGGGGCGCGGGTCTTGCGGAAGGCTTCGATCCGCTTGACCAGTGCGGCGATGCCCTGCGCGGCCTCTTCCGCCGCGGGCTCGGCCATGACGCCGTCGATTATGCCGTCGATTGGGGGCAGGCCGCGGTCGTGGACGCCCAGCGCATCGAGCAGGCGGCGCACGTCGGGGCCGAGATCGTCGCGCAGGCGCAGGAAGGCGCGCGCCGGCACCGGCAGGGCGGGGATCAGGTCGAGCCATTCCTGATCGCTGAGCTGCGCGCGCGGAATTGCGACGGCGGCGACGGCCGGGCCGCGTTCCGCCAGCATGGCCAGGAGGCGCGGCGCGCGCAGGCGCAGGCCGGGATCGGAGAGCATCGCGCGGGTTTCGTCGGCGGGAATCGCCTCGCCCAGCTCGCCCAGGCGCAGGTAGGCCGAATCGACCGTCTCGCTGCGCGCCTCGCTCGGCAGGGTGCCGAGCAGGTCGAGCAACTGGCGGAACTGGGTCTTCGCGGCGGTCGTCCCTCCGGGCTGGTGCCGCAGGACGGTGGCAAGGCGATCATCGTAGCGCATGGGTTTTGCCGGGCCGGCCTTAGCAGGTTCGTTCCGTGCCGAAAACGGACAGCGGCAGTGCGTTGCAAAGCGGGACGATTGCAGTATGGAACAATAATATTATCCCAATGTGTTCCAAAAGCTGTGAATCTTACGGCAACGGGGATTGAAATTCTGGCGAACCGGCCTCCGGCTTCGCGCTTCGATCGATAGGGGTGTTACCGGGGCAATGGCCAATCTCGATGAAACCGACCGCCGCTTGCTGGCGGAATTGCAGAACGAGGGGCGCGTCACCAACGTCGAGCTGGCCCACCGCGTCGGCCTGACCGCGCCGCCCTGCCTGCGCCGGGTCCGCGCGCTGGAGGACGAAGGGGTCATCAAGGGCTACCATGCCGAGCTGGACGCCTCGAAGCTGGGCTTTGCGATCACCGTCTTCGCGCTCGTCAGCCTCAAGAGCCAGGCCGAGGAATCGCTCCGCCAGTTCGAGGACCATATGCGCGGCCTGCCCGAGGTGCGCGAATGCCACATGCTGAATGGGGAGATCGACTTCATCCTCAAGATCGTCAGCAAGGACCTGCAGAGCTTCCAGGAGTTCCTGACCAGCAAGCTCACGCCCGCGCCTAACGTCGCCAGCGTCAAGACCTCGCTGACGATCCGCACGGCCAAGCAGCTTCCCGGCGTGCCGCTGGAGTGAGCGCGAAGCCCATCGCCGTGGTGCAGGGCGCCGAAAGCGAGGCGATCCAGCGTCTGTTCGCCGATGTCCTGACCGCGCCGTGGCGGCCCGCCCAAATCGCCGGCGTGATCGAGATGCCCGAGGGCGAGGGGACGGGCGACACCGCCGTCTGCGGCGCGGAATGGCTGCGCAACGTGGGGGACGGCAGCACCTATCCGATCTTCCAGGATCTTGGCCCCGGATCGACGGCCTGCGCACTCGATCCCGCCGGTGTCACCCAGGCCTGCGCCGCGGTCTGCGACGACATCGCCCAAGGATGCGACCTCGTCGTGCTGAGCAAGTTCGGCAAGCTGGAAGCAGAAAGCCGCTCCGGCCTGCTCGCGGCCTTTGCCGCGGCGCTGGAGGCGGGGATTCCGATCCTGACCGCCGTCTCGCCGCGTAACCGCGAACGCTGGGACGCTTTCGCCGCGCCCTATTACGAGGTGCTCAGCCCGAACCTGGAGGATGTCGCGGCCTGGTGGGCGGCTCAGAGCCCGGCCGCCGCCTCCAGCGCCAGGACGTAGCTGGCCGGGCCGAACCCGGCGATGGAACCCTTGGCCGCCATGCCGACATAGCTCTTGTGGCGGAAGGCCTCGCGGGCGTGGGGGTTGGAGAGGTGAACCTCGATCACTGGCGTCTTGATCGAGCGGATCGCGTCGTAGAGCGCCAGGCTGGTGTGGGTGAGGGCGCCGGCGTTGAGCAGCACGGCCCTGACGCCTTCGGCCTGGGCCTCGTGCAGCCAGTCGACCAGGTGGCCCTCGTGATTCGACTGGCGCAGGTCGATCTCCAGCCCCAGGTCCCTGGCGCGGTCTTCCAGCATGCCGGCGATGTCGTCCAGCGTGTCGCTGCCGTAGATCTCCGGCTCGCGCATGCCGAGCAGGTTGAGGTTGGGTCCGTTGAGGACATAGACCAGATTGTTCGCCATTCGCCTTATGCCCTCATCGGTTCGCCGTCGCGGCGGTTGCGGGTGGTTCTAGCCTCCGTGCTCGGCCAGGCAAGCCCGCAGGCTATTTGCCCCCGCCCGCGCTCTTTCCCCACTGCCGGGCCGCCGTATAGCCGAGGTAGCCGGTGCCGAAGAGCATGTAGAGCGAATCCGGCAGCCCGCCGAGATAGGCGTTGATGCCCTGGCCGATCGCGCTCGCCATCTCGGGCTTGAAGGCGGCCAGTATCCCCATCGGCAAGGCGAAGAGGATCAGCACGTACATCACGTAGAGGAAGCTCGGGCGGGCGCGGCTGGTCCAGGGGTCGCCGGAATTGGCCTCCGCCACGATCGCCGAGAGCTGCGCCTGGATTTCCGCCAGCTCCTGCGATCCTTGCAGGCGGATCAGTTCCAGCTTGGCCTTGTCGCGGGCTTCCTTGTCGGG
>CAZFPW010000157.1:0-2375 GCA_964520765.1 uncultured Novosphingobium sp. | reverse complement strand
AAGGTGCGCGACTATCTCGCTCGTTTGATGCTGGTTCCGGTCGCCGCCGGGCTGCTGCTTGTCGCGGGATGCTCCCGCAACGCGCAGCCGGTCGAGGCGGCGATGGTCGCCGATGGCGACGAATGGCCGAGCTGGGGCCGCACCGGGCACGAGACGCACTATTCCCCGCTCGAAGAGATCGACACCGGCAATGTCGCCAATCTCAAGCTCGCCTGGCACTATGACCTGGAGCCGGGCTATACCCCGACCACGCCGCTGATGGCCGAGGGCAAGGTGTTCATCACCACCGGCCACTCCCATATCCGCGCCTTCGAGGCCGCGACCGGCAAGCTGCTGTGGGAGTTCGACGGCGGCACGCGCGAACGGGCGACCTCGTCCTTGCAGATGTCCTGGGGCAACAAGGGCATCGCCTATGCCAACGGGCACGTCTTCCTCGTCACCACCGACGGCTACGTGATCTCGCTCGACGCCAAGACCGGCAAGGAAGTCTGGCGGACCTACGACTATCCCGACCAGAGTCCGCGCAATTCCAACGGTCCCCCGCGCGTTTTCGGCGGCAAGGTGATCGTCGGCTTCGGCGGGGCGGACATCAGCCCGGCGCGCGGCTTCGTCTCGGCCTATGACGAGAAGACCGGCAAGCTCGCCTGGCGGTTCTACACGACGCCCGGCGAAGAGGTCACTCCGGCCAACCGCAAGGCCGAGGAGATCATGCGCAAGACCTGGCCGAGCGGCTGGACCAACCCCGACGGCACGCGCCGGGGCGGGGGCGGCACGGCCTGGAACGCGCTGAGCTACGATCCCGAGCTGAACCTCGTCTATCTCGGCCTCGGCAACGGCTTCCCCTACAACCAGCAGTTGCGCAGCCCCGGCGGCGGCGACAACCTGTTCCTGGCCTCGATCGTCGCGGTCGACGTGGCGACCGGCGAATACCGCTGGCACTATCAGGTCTGCCCCGCCGAGCAGTGGGACTGCACCGCCACGGCCGACATGACGCTGGCCATTCTCAAGATCGACGGCAAGGACCGCAAGGTGCTGATGCAGGCGCCGAAGAACGGGTTCTTCTACGTGCTCGACCGCGCGACGGGCGAGTTCATCTCGGCCGAGAAGATCGCCAAGGTCACCTGGGCGGAAAAGATCGATCCCAAGACCGGCCGCCCGGTGGAAAACCCAGGCATCCGCTATCAGGGCAAGCCCGGCATGTTCGAGCTGTGGCCGGGGCCGACCGGCGCGCATAGCTGGCAGCCGCAGGCCTACAGCCCGCAGACCGGCCTGGTCTATGTGCCGATCACCGATGCCGGCGCGCTCATCGGCGAAGGCCAGGAGGGCGGCGCGGAGATTTCGGCGGGCATGGGCGTCACGCTGATTCCCGAGGTGGAGCTGCCGGGCAACCGCAAGAGCTACCTCAAGGCCTGGAATCCCGTCACCCAGCAACTCGCCTGGAAGGTCGACCTGCCCGGCTCCTGGCCCGGCGGCGTCATGGCCAGCGCGGGCGGCCTTGTCTTCCATGGCCAGATGGACGGCCGCTTCGTGGCGCGCGACGCGAAGACGGGCAAGGAGCTGTGGTCCTTCAAGACCGAAAGCCCGATCGTCGGCGCGCCGATCAGCTACCGGGTGAACGGCAAGCAGTACGTGACGGTCATCACCGGGGCGGGCGGCCAGGGTTCGGGCATGCAGTCGCTCGGCAACGCGGCCTATCGCACCGACTACCGCCTGCCGCGCCGGGTGCTGACCTTCGCGCTCGATGGGACCGACACGATCCCGCCGTTCGAGATGCCCGAGCTGGTTCCGCTGGTGGACCCGGACTTCAAGCCCGATCTCGCCCGCGCCCAGGCCGGGGCCATGCTGTTCGGCAGCCGCGCCTGCCTGGTCTGCCACGGCTGGAACGCGGTGGCCGGCGGCGCCGCGCCCGATCTGCGCTATTCGCCGATGATCCTGGATGCGGCCACCTTCCGGCATGTCGTCAAGGAAGGCGGGCTGAAGATGAGCGGTATGCCGCCGTTCCCGCAGCTCACCGACGCGGAACTCGAAACCATGCGCTTCTACCTGCGCGCCCGTGCCCAGCAGGCCCCGGCCGAGCAGAAGGCCCTGCTGGAGAAGGCCAAGGCCGCCCAGGCGAGCACGGCGAAGCCGCAGGACTTCGCCGGCAAGTGGAACATCGTGATCCAGTCCCCAGTCGGGCCGCAGCACGCGGTGATGGAGCTGGCGGTGAACGGCAATGTCGTCACCGGCAAGGTCACGGCCGACCAGGGCACGGTGAATATCGCGGGCGGCGTCGCGGACGGGCGGGCCAGGCTGGAAGGCAAGGCCTCGATGCCCATGCCGATCACGGTCAAGTACGACGTGACGGTGCGGGACGGGGAGCTTTCCGGGGAGAA
>CAZFPW010000156.1:0-6489 GCA_964520765.1 uncultured Novosphingobium sp. | reverse complement strand
GAGGTCCTGCCGGGGATCATGAAGGACAACGCCATTCGGATTCTGGGCCTCGCCTAGTTCCAGAGGGCGTTGAGCGCCGGCAGGAAATGCTCGCGATGCTCGGCCGGGACGCGCTGCATCAGGTCATCCTCGAACCTGGCGGTGATCTTGCGGACCTGGCGCAGCTTGTCGTGGCCCGCCTGGCTGAGCACGATCGCAAGGCTCTTGCGGTCGAGCGGCTTGCGCTCGATCAGCCCGGCCGCCTCCAGTCGGTTGAGCAGCGGCACCATGTTGGCCCGCTGGATGTCGAGCATCCGCCCGATGGCGCTGGAGGTCATCGGCCGCGCATTGGCGTCGAGCAGGAGCAGGACCGAGGCGTCGGACAGGCGTAGGTCGATCGTGGCGAGGCGCGTCGAAAGCTCGGCCATCATCGCATTCGCGGCGCGGCGCAGCGCGTATCCGGGCAGTTCGGCAAGCGGGTCGTGCAAAAATCGTCTCCCGGCGGCGATCGTTATTGACGATAGCATTTCTTATGCTATGCTTCATAGCAATAACATATAGGAACGGATTGTGCCATGTCTGACCGCCCAGAAGAAGATACCGTATCCTGCCGCGTCGAGAATTCCATCGCGTGGGTCTCCTTCAACCGTCCCGAGAAGCGCAACTGCATGAGCCCCAAGCTCAACCGGCAGATGATGCGCGTGCTCGAGGAGCTGGAGTTCCGCGAGGACGTGGGCGTGCTGGTGCTGAGCGGCGAGGGCTCGGCCTGGTCGGCGGGCATGGACCTCAAGGAATACTTCCGCGAGAACGAGGAGAAGGGCCTTGGCGCCATCCGCCAGGCGCAGCGCGAGGCCTATGGCTGGTGGGAGCGCCTGCGCTGGTATGAGAAGCCGACCATCGCGATGATCAACGGCTGGTGCTTCGGCGGGGCCTATGGCCCGCTGTTCGCCTGCGACCTTGCCGTGGCGGCGGAGGACGCGCAGTTCGGCCTCTCCGAGATCAACTGGGGCATCCTGCCCGGCGGCGGCGCGAGCAAGATCATCGCGGAGCTGACGACCTTCCGCAACGCCATGTACCACGCGATGATGGGGGAGAACGTCGATGGCCGGAAGGCCGCCGAATGGGGCCTGATCAACGAGGCGGTGCCGGCGGACCGGCTCAAGGACCGCGTGACCGAGATCGCGAACGTGCTGCTCGGCAAGAACGCCCATGCGCTCCGCGCCACCAAGTGGGCGATCCGCCGGGTGCGCGAGATGACCTACGACAATGCGCAGGACTACCTGATCCGCGCGCAGGAGGCGGCGAACTTCTTCGACGGCGAGGGGCGCAAGGAGGCGACCCGCCAGTTCATCGACGACAAGACGTTCAAGCCCGGCCTCGGCGCCTACGACCTCGACAAGAAGCGCTGAGCCGGGAGGCGCCGCCATGGGCCAGCGTCCCGATCATGCCATGATTTCCCGCCTGCTGCGTCCCCGGTCGGTCGCGGTGGTGGGGGCCAGCGACAAGTCGGGCGCGCTCGGCGCCTCGGTGCTTGGCAATCTCGACCGCAACGGCTTTGCGGGCGAGGTCTATCCGATCAATCCCAACCGCGAGACCATCGGCGCGCGCAAATGTCTGCCGTCGGTCGATGCGTTGCCCGAGGGTGTCGACGTCGCCGTGCTGGCGATCCCGCGCGCGGGCGTGCTCGACGCGGTGAAGGGCCTTGCCGCCCGCAAGGCGGGGGCGGCGATCATCTTCTCCGCCGGCTTCGCCGAGGGCGGGCCCGAGGGACAGGCCGAACAGGTGGAGATCGCCCGTATCGCCGCCGAAGCGGGCATGGTGATCGAAGGGCCGAACTGTCTCGGCATGGTCAATCACGTCGATGGCGTGCCGCTGACTTTCGTCGAAACGCAAATCGTCCCGCCCGCCGGGCGCCGTGCGATCGGCGTGGTCTCGCAGTCGGGCGCGATGGCGGCGGTGCTCTGCACCACGCTGCTGGCGCGCGAGCTGGCGGTGAGCGTCTCGGTCTCCACCGGCAACGAGGCGGCGAGCGGGGTTGAGGACTACGTCGATTGGCTGGTCGATGATCCGCAGACCCATGTGCTGGCGATGATCGTCGAACAGTTCCGCGATCCTGGGCGCTTCCTTGCAGCCGCGAGACGTGCGCACAAGGAGGGCAAGCCGATCGTCCTGCTGCATCCAGGTAAGTCGAGCGCGGCGCGCGAGAGCGCCGCGACCCATACCGGGGCCATGGCCGGCGACTACAAGCTGATGCGCGCCAAGGTGGAGCGCGCCGGCGTGGTCTTTGCCGAGACGCTGGAGGAACTGGGGGACATTGCCGAAATCCTCGTCCGCTGCGCGCCGCTCGCGCGGCCGGAACTGGCGGTGCTGGGCGAATCGGGCGCCTTCAAGGCGCTGACGCTCGACCTTGCCGAGGAACTCGGCCTGCCGCTCGCCGCGCTCGACGATGCGGGCGCCCCGGCGCTGCGCGCCGCGCTGCCGCCCTTCGTGCCGGTCAGCAATCCGCTCGACATCACCGCACAGGGCCTCAGCCAGCCCGAAATCTATACCCATGCGCTCACCGCCCTGTTCGATGACGGCCGGGTGGGCGGGGTGGTTGCGGGGATTATCCAGGGCGATCCGGTGACGGCTCAGATCAAGGTGCCCGCGATCCTCGCCGCGCTCGATGGACGGGTGCTGGAAAAGCCGCTGGTCTTCGCCGGGCTCGATGAGGGCGCGGACATTCCCGCGCACCATGTCGCCGCGCTGCGCGAGCGAGGAGTGCCCTGGTTCCCCTCGACCGAGCGCGCCTTCCGCGCGCTGACCCGGCTGGGCGGGCTCGCGACCCGCGACCTGGCCGATAACGCGCCGCAGCCCGCCCCCGTGCCGGGCCTCGCCGCGATGCCGGGCGTGATCCCTGAATACCGCGCCAAGGAGCTGCTTGCTCCGCTCGGTATCGTTTTCCCCGCAGGCCGCTTCGCCGCCTCGGCCGAAGAGGCCGCCGCAGCCGCCGAGGCGCTCGGCTATCCGGTGGCGATGAAGGCTCAGGCTGCCGCGCTTGGCCACAAGAGCGACGCGGGCGGGGTGATCCTGAACCTGGCCGATGCCGCCGCGGTGCGCGCGGCCTGGGACGCGATCCATGCCAACGTCTCCGCCTACGATGCCGCGCTGCGCCTCGACGGCATGCTGATCGAGGCAATGGGCAAGCGCGGGGTCGAGATGATCGTTGGCGCGCGCAATGATCCCGAATGGGGGCCGGTGGTGCTCGCGGGCTTCGGTGGGGTGACGGCGGAGATCCTGCAGGACGTCCGCCTGATCACGCCCGATCTTTCCGAGGAGGCGATCGTCGCCGAGCTGATGCAGCTTCGCAGCGCGGCGATCCTGCGCGGCTATCGCGGCTCGCCGCCGCTCGACGTGGCGGCGTTGGCGCGGATGATCCGCACGATCTCAGCCATGCTGCTGGCCCAGCCGTCGGTGGCCGAGCTCGATCTCAATCCGGTGATCCTCCATGCCGAGGGGGAAGGCGCGGTGGCGCTCGACGCCTTGATGCTGGTGCGGGAATCTGCCGGATGAACGGCCCGGTCGTGATCGCTGGCACGGCTGGTTCGGCAAAGCCCCGTGCGCGGGTGTGGAAGTCCGGGCGGTTATGCTGGTCGCTGACTCGACTTATGCATCGTTTTCCGGAGGATGGTTGGCAGGCGACCCCGACTAGTATTGCCGAGAACTGCTTGGGCCTGCCGGTCTAGTTCAATGCCGCCGAGCCTCAGGAGCAGGCCGGTCGGAGGGGAGAGACGAATGGTTGACGCTGCTACCGCCGTATCGCGAGATCCGCGCGCCATCATGTCCGACGCCCCGATGACCGCGCGCCAGTTCCTGGCCGTGGCGATGTGCGTCGCGCTGAATGCGCTCGATGGTTTCGATGTCCTCTCGATTAGCTTCGCCTCGCCCGGCATCGCCAAGGAATGGGGCATCGACCGGGCGGCGCTCGGCATCGTCCTGTCGATGGAGTTGATCGGCATGGCGGTCGGTTCGCTTTTCCTTGGCCAGGTGGCCGATCGCATTGGCCGGCGTCCGACCACCATCGGCTGCCTGATCATCATGGCGCTCGGCATGCTCAGCACCACTCAGGTTGATTCGATCGGCGTGCTGGCCGCGACCCGGCTGTTCACCGGCCTCGGCATCGGCGGGATGCTGGCGACGACCAACGCCCTGGTCGCGGAATATTCCAACAACCGCTGGCGCGGCGCCGCCGTAGCGATCATGGCGGCGGGCTATCCGCTGGGCGCGGTTGCCGGCGGATCGATTGCCAGCGCGCTGCTCGAGACGGGAAGCTGGCGCGACGTGTTCTACCTTGGTGCGGCGATGACCGCTGTGCTGCTGCCGCTGATCCCCCTGCTCCTGCCCGAGCCGGTCGGCTCGCTGCTGCAGCGTCGCCCAGCCGATACGCTGAACAAGGTCAATCGCTCGCTCCGCGCGCTCGGGCATCAGACGGTGAGCGAACTGCCCCCGGTCGAGCCGAGCGCGCCCAAGGCCGGCCCGCGCGAGCTGTTCTCACCCCGTCTGCGGAGTATCACCCTGCTGTTGACCGCCGGCTACTTCCTCCACGTCATGACCTTCTACTTCATCCTCAAGTGGGTGCCGAAGATCGTGGTCGATATGGGCTTCTCGCCATCCTCAGCCGGGGGCGTGCTGGTCTGGGCGAATGTCGGCGGGCTGGCCGGCGGCTTGCTGTTCAGCGTCCTGAGTCTGCGGTTCGCGGTGCGCGGTCTGCTGATCGCCGCGATGCTGGTCTCCACCGTGATGATCGTCGTCTTCGGCCAAGGCCAGGCCGACCTCGCCGGCCTGTCGTGGGCCGCCGCCGCGGGCGGGTTCTTCACCAATGCCGGGATGGTCGGGCTCTACGCAGTCGTCGCGGCGTCCTTCCCCACGGCCGTGCGGGGCGGCGGCACCGGCTTCGTGATCGGCGTGGGCCGTGGCGGCGCGGCGCTGAGCCCGATCGCCGCCGGCTTCCTGTTCCAGGCGGGGATCGGCCTGCCGGTCGTCGCGGCGCTCATGGCCTGCGGTTCACTGTTTGCCGCGCTGGCGATCTTCGTCCTGCCGAAGCGGAACGTCGAGGGGCACTGACGCCTCGATAAGACTACTTGGCGGGCAGGCTGCGCCGACGCACCGACCATTGTTGGTCGCGGCACAGCCGGCAATCGTCGCCCAGGAAGGTCCCGCCGGCCTTGGCGTCCCCCTTCAGGCGCCAGTCGAGCCAGTCGCGGATGATCGTGCCGTAAAGCCCGCCGTCCGGATCGAAGTAGGTCGCGCGGTGGCCGTAGTCGGCCGAGGCGAGGAAGACCGGTGCATTGGTCATCAGGTCGAAATTCGCTTGCCCGTTGTCATAGGCGACCTCGTCTTTGCCGCCGAGTAGGATCATCGTCGGCATGGTCAGTTTGCCGAGGTCGGCGCGTTTCACGGTGGAGCCGCCCATCTGGCGGTCGTTGTCGAACAGCCCGCTGTTGAGCACCACCAACGTCGAGACGCCGGGAATATGCAGGGCCTGGTCGATGGCCTGCACGCCGCCGCAAGATTGGCCCATCAACGCCAGCTTGCCCGTATCCAGTCGGCCCTTGAAGGCGCTGCCTTCGCGCTGGTTCTCGCGCCGCAGCCAATTCACGGCATAGGCGATCTGAGAGACGTCGGTCTTGGTCGGGCGCCCCTTGTAGTCGGGTTCGTTATCGAGGTTCGCGTCCCAGTCGGGATCGCCGATCTCTCCCAGCGACACGATGACATAGCCGTGGGAGGCCAACTCGCTCAGCAGGTTGCGGAACCGCGCGCCGGCGTTGCGGCAGCCGCCGCCGGCGAACACGACGACCGGTGCTGGACGCGTTTCGGCCAGGACCGCAGGGCGAAATATCACATGATGCGTCAGGGAGGGATTGACCTCCATCCGAACCTGGAGCGGGCCGGTTACGGCGTGTGCCGGCACGGGGGTGATCGCGAGAGCGGCGCTCACAGCAAGAATTCCGGCCAGGCGTTTCATACTCATCCCTCCCGATCATGATCTGTTAAAGAGGGTTGTGGCGTCGGGTGAACGTCTTTGCAAGGGCTTTCATTTCGGTGGTATCCATGCCAATCTTGTCCTCTGGCGCGTGGGGAGCCAATGCGTTGAAACGGGAGAAAGGGGATGATGCGTGCATTGAGGTTGGCGCTGACGGCGACGTTGCTGACGGCACCGCCCCAAGCATTCGCCCAGACCGGCGGCAGGGAATGGACGCTGCCGGGTGGGGCCCGTTGGGCGGCTGATGTTCCCGCGCGATGGAACGGCACCCTGCTGGTCTGGTCACGCGGCTATTCCAATCGCAGTGGTGGCCCGGAGAGTGCTCCCGCGTCGCTCAAGGCGGAACTGCTGGCCCGCGGATACGCGCTCGCCGGATCGGACTATGGCAGCGGCGGCTGGGCGCTCGAACAGGCCGTGCCGGCGCAGGACGCCGTGATCACCGCATTCGCAACGCGCCATGGCCAGCCCCGCCGGGTACTCGCCTGGGG
>CAZFPW010000155.1:1506-6541 GCA_964520765.1 uncultured Novosphingobium sp. | reverse complement strand
GGGGGCGGGAACCGTGCGACGCGGCAGCCGCCGCTCGATCCAGGCGCGCACGGCGGCGCGCCGGTGCTCGGTCACCTTGGCGAACAGGCCGCTGATCGCGACCACGCCCGCGATGATCGCGGCGAAGGCGAAGGGGTTCGTGCCCGCCGTCAGGCCGGCGAGATGGACCAGCTTCAGCAGCGGCCAGTGCAGCAGGTAGAGCGAGAACGACATGTTGGCGCCCCAACGGATGGCCGGCTCGGCCCGCGCGGGCAGGGCCAGGCCTCGGTCGCTCAAGGTCCGCAGCCCGGCGAAACCGGCCGCGAGGACCACGGCGAGGGCCAGGTCGGTCAGCACGAAGAGCGATGAGCCCATGCTCCACGGCAGGATCGGGCGCATCAGGTCGAACCCCGCCATGGCGAGGCGCGGCGCGACGAACAGCGCCGCCACGGCGAGCAGGACCAGGCCCCAGGCCAGGGCCGGAGGCGCGCGCTTCGCCGCCGGGAAGCGCACCAGGAACACGCCGACCAGCCAGACCGGCATCAGCAGCATGATATTAGGCCCGGCGACGCCCGCCAGCAGCACCAGCCAGATCGCGCGGCTCGGCCCCTTGAGATAGGTCGCCGCGGCGAACAGCACGTAGAACCAGACCTCGTAGGACAGCGACCAGTAGGGCGGGTTGGGCGGAAAGCCGGTCCGGTAGCTTTCGCTCAGGAACACGGCGGCGCCCAGGATCTCGCCCGGGTCGGTCCAGCGCAGGTCCTCGACGAAGAGCGGCCCGCCGGGCCTCGCCGCGTCGAGGGCCGCGACCGCCAGCGATACGGCCATGGCCGCCCAGGCGACCGGCACGATCCGCGAAATCCGGGCGAGGGCGAAATCCCCCAGGGTCTTGCGCCCCCGGTCCACCGAGGCGGCGATGACCATGCCGGACAGGACGAAGAACACCACCACCGCGTTCTTCTGAAAGAACATCGAGAAGGGGAACCAGCCGGTATAGACGTTGATCTGCGCGGCATGGCCGATCACCACCGCGAGCGCCGCCAGGCCGCGGACCAGGTCCAGCCAGACCGACATGGGCCGGGTGATAAACGGTGCTTCCCTCATGCTGACGATCCCTTGCGCCCGGCGCGGCCCGATTCGGCCGCCGCCGCTTCGCGCGACCGGATGGCCAAGGCAAGTGATCCGGCGTCCAAGAGTGTTAATCGCGCGGTTAAGACCTATTGACCCGCCCCGGTGCGGGGCTTAGGCGCGCCAGCATCATAACAAGGGATTCCGCCCGCATGTCAGCAAACATCGCCGAAATGGAAAAGCGCCGTGCCGCGGCTCGCCTGGGTGGGGGTCAGAAGCGGATCGACACCCAGCATTCCAAGGGCAAGCTGACCGCGCGGGAACGCCTGGAAATCCTCCTCGACGAGGACAGCTTCGAAGAGCTGGACATGTACGTCGAGCACAACTGCGTCGATTTCGGCATGGCCGACCAGATCATCCCCGGCGACGGCGTGGTCACCGGCTCTGGCACGATCAACGGCCGGCTGGTCTATGTCTTCAGCCAGGATTTCACCGTGCTCGGCGGCTCGCTGTCGGAACGGCACGCGCAGAAGATCTGCAAGATCATGGACATGGCGCTGAAGGTCGGCGCACCCGTCATCGGCCTCAACGATTCGGGCGGCGCGCGCATCCAGGAAGGCGTCGCGGCGCTTGGCGGCTATGCCGAGGTGTTCCAGCGCAACGTCAACGCCAGCGGGGTGGTGCCGCAGCTCTCGCTCATCATGGGCCCCTGCGCGGGCGGCGCGGTCTATTCCCCGGCGATGACCGACTTCATCTTCATGGTGAAGGACAGCTCCTACATGTTCGTGACCGGCCCCGACGTCGTGAAGACCGTCACCAACGAGGTCGTCACGCAAGAGGAGCTGGGCGGCGCGATCACCCATACGACCAAGACCTCGGTCGCCGATCTCGCCCTGGAGAACGACGTCGAGGCCCTGCTCGCCGCGCGCGACTTCTTCGACTTCCTGCCGCTCAACAACCGCGAGGAGGTGCCCGAGCGGCCCAGCGCCGATCCCTACGACCGCCGCGAGGACAGCCTCGACACGCTCATCCCGGCCTCGGCCACCGTGCCCTACGACATGCACGAGGTGATCCGTAAAGTTCTCGACGAAGGCGACTTCTTCGAGGTCCAGCCGGGCCACGCGGGCAACATCATCTGCGGCTTCGGCCGGGTCGAGGGCCGCACGGTCGGCGTCGTCGCCAACCAGCCGATGGTCCTGGCCGGCGTGCTCGACATCAACTCGTCGAAGAAGGCCGCGCGGTTCGTGCGCTTCTGCGACTGCTTCAACATCCCGATCCTCACCTTCGTCGACGTGCCGGGCTTCCTCCCCGGCACCAACCAGGAGCATAACGGGATCATCAAGCACGGCGCCAAGCTGCTGTTCGCCTATGCCGAGGCGACCGTGCCCAAGATCACCGTCATCACCCGCAAGGCCTATGGCGGCGCCTACGACGTCATGGCGTCCAAGCACCTGCGCGGCGACCTCAACTATGCTTGGCCGACCGCCGAGATCGCGGTGATGGGCGCTAAGGGCGCGGTGGAGATCATCTTCCGCGGCCTGAATGCCGAGGGCATCGCCGAAAAGACCAAGGAATACGAAGACCGCTTCGCCAACCCCTTCGTGGCGGCGAGCAAGGGCTTCATCGACGAGGTGATCTACCCGCATTCCACCCGTCGCCGCATCGCTCTCGGGCTTCGCAAGCTGCGCAACAAGCAGCTTGAGAACCCGTGGAAGAAGCACGACAATATTCCGCTCTAGGAAGTCCAGGACATGATGATCAACAGCGAAGATATCTACATCATCAGCGGTGTGCGCACCGCCATCGGGGATTTCGGCGGAGCGCTCAAGCAGTACCGTCCGGCCGATCTCGGCTCCAAGGTCATCACCGAGGCGATCGCCCGCGCGGGCGTGACGCCGGCCGATGTCGAGCATGTGGTGATGGGCCAGGTCATGGCGACCGGCCCGAAGGACCAGTTCATGGCCCGCGTCGCCGCGCTCAACGCCGATATCCCGGTCGATACCCCGGCGCTGACGCTGAACCGCCTGTGCGGCTCGGGCGTGCAGTCGATCATCTCCTGCGCGCAGATGATGAAGCTGGGCGAAGCCGGCATCACCGTCGCCGGTGGCGCAGAATCGATGACCAACGTGCCGTACCACGATCTGGAGGCGCGCTGGGGCAAGAAGCTCGGCAACTCGGTCCTGCTCGACGCGCTGACCGAAGGGCTGACCGATCCGGTCCACGAAGTCCACATGGCGATCACGGCCGAGAACATCGCCGAACGCTATCAGGTAACGCGCACCGAGCAGGACGAGCTGGCCATCGAAGGCCACCAGCGCGCCGCTCGGGCGATCGCCGAAGGCCGCTTTTCCGAGCAGATTCTTCCTGTCGAGGTGAAGACCCGCAAGGGCAGCGTGTTCTTCTATGAGGACGAGCACGTCCGGCCCGATGTCGATCCCGCTGCCGTCGGCGCGCTGAAGCCGATGTTCAAGGAAGGCGGCACGGTGACGGCCGCCAATGCCAGCGGCATCAACGACGGCGCGGCCGCCGTGGTGCTCGCCACCGCGAGCGAGGCGACCAGGCGCGGGCTTGTTCCGATGGCCAGGATCGTGGCCTGGGCCCATGCGGGGGTCGAGCCCCTGTTCATGGGCGTGGGCCCGGTCAAGGCCGTGCCGATCGCCCTGAAGCGCGCCGGGCTGACGCTCGACGACATGGACGTGATCGAGGCCAACGAAGCCTTCGCCGCCCAGGCGCTCGCCGTGGCCAAGGAACTCGGCTTCGACCGCGAGAAGCTCAACCCCAACGGTTCGGGCATCAGCCTTGGCCATCCGGTCGGCGCGACCGGCACGATCCTCACCGTCAAGGCGATGTACGAGCTGAAGCGCATCGGCGGCCGTTATGCCCTGATCACCATGTGCATCGGCGGCGGGCAGGGCATCGCCATGATCATCGAGAACGTCGACGCCGTGATCGAGCGCGAGGAAAAGGAAGCGGCGTGAGCCATCGCTACGAAGCGACGGTCGGGTGGCGTGCGGGCTCCGGCGAGCCCTTCGCCACCCGTCGCTACAGCCGCGCCCATTCCTGGCGGTTCGACGGTGGCACGGTGGTGCCGGCCTCCGCCTCTCCGCTGGTCGTGCCGGCGCCCTTGTCCGAGGCTGCGGCGGTCGATCCCGAGGAGGCGCTGGTGGCGGCCATCGCAAGCTGCCACATGCTGTTCTTCCTCGACCTCGCCTCGCGCAAGGGGTTGGACGTCGCCTCGTACATCGATGACGCGGTCGGCGAGATGGGCCAGCGCGAGGACGGCAAGACCGCCATGGTCGCGGCGACTCTCCGCCCTCGGGCCGAATTCGTCGGTGAGGCGGATTGGGCGCTGGTCGAACAGCTTCACGCCCGCGCGCACGACCTTTGCTACATCGCCAATTCCGTGAACTTCCCCGTGACAGTGGACCCCGTGAAATGAAACTCGGCCGCATGAACCACATCGGCGTCGCGACGCCGGACCTCGACGCCTCGATCGCGTTCTACCGCGACGTGATGGGCGCGACCGACATCACGGAGCCCTTCGTGCTCGAAAGCCAGCAGGTTCGGGTCTGCTTCGTCAATACGCCGGGCGAGAACGGGACCGCGGGAACCCAGGTCGAGCTGCTCCAGCCGACCGTGGCGGAGTCCGCCGTCGGCAAGTGGCTGGAAAAGAACCCGCTCGGGGGCCAGCACCACATCTGCTACGAGGTGCCCGATATCCAGGCGGCCAAGAAGTGGTTCGAAAGTCTGGGCAAGCGCGTGCTGGGCGAGCCGCGCATCGGCGCCCATGGCACGCTGATCTTCTTCGTCCACCCAAAGGACATGGGCGGCCAGCTTACCGAGATCATGGAAACGCCGAAAGAGGCGCACTGACATGACCGCCTGCCTTTCCCCGTTCATCCCGAGCGAAGTCGAGGGACTAGTTCGAGCGCAGCGAGAAGCGCGCGGGCGGAGCCTCGACTTCGCTCGGCATAATCCCTCGACTTCG
>CAZFPW010000155.1:0-1406 GCA_964520765.1 uncultured Novosphingobium sp. | reverse complement strand
ATGACCTACGAGCGCATCACCCTGGAGATCGCGGGCGGCGTCGCCACGCTGACGCTCAACCATCCCGAGACGCGCAACGCGCTCTCGTGGAAGATGGCCGAGGAGATGGGCCATGCGCTCGACAATCTGGGCGGCGCCCGCGCGCTGGTCATCACCGGGGCGGGCAAGGGGTTCTGCTCGGGCGGCGACATGTCGAGCGAGGTGCGCGAAGGCTCCGACTTCGGAGAGATGCTCTATGAAGGGCTGACCGGCGCGGTGAACCCGATGCTGCTGAAGCTCAAGGCGCTGAACATCCCGGTGATCGCGGCGGTGAACGGCGCGGCGGCCGGCGCGGGCGCGCCCTTGGCGCTGCTGGCGGACTTCGTGATCGCGGGGGAAGGCGCCTTCTTCTTCATGGCGTTCCCCAACGTCGGCCTGGTGCCGGATGCCGGCGGCAGCTTCACCCTGCCGCGCCTGATCGGCAAGGCGCGGGCGATGCAGATGATGATGCTGGCGGAGAAGATTCCGGCCGCCCAGGCGCTCGACTGGGGGATGATCTACAAGGTCGTGCCCGACGATGCCCTGATGGCCGAGGCGCTGGCGCTCGCGGGCAAGCTGGCGGCGGGGCCGACGGTTTCCTACGGCCTGATCCGGCAGGAGGTCCAGGCGGCGCTCGAGAGCGATCTCGAAACCGCGCTGGAGACCGAGGCGCGCAATCAGCGCACGGCGGGCAAGTCCAGGGATTGCGCGGAAGCGGTAGCGGCGTTTCTCGAAAAACGTGCGCCGGTCTTCCGGGGAGAGTAGGATACCCGTCCTTTCCCCTAAGGGGAGGGGCTGTGAGGAATGGATATGACTGACAAGACGATCGCAGACTGGCAGGCCGCCGCCGAAAAGGAGGTCAAGGGCAAAGACCTGACCTGGAACACGCCCGAAGGCATCGCGGTCAGGCCGCTCTACACGGCCGAGGATGTGACGGTCGATCCGGGCCTGCCCGGCTTCGCCCCCTTCACCCGCGGCGTGCGCGCCTCGATGTATGCGGGCCGGCCGTGGACGATCCGCCAGTACGCGGGCTTCTCGACCGCCGAGGAATCCAACGCCTTCTACCGCCGCAACCTCGCTGCCGGGCAGAAGGGCCTGTCGGTCGCCTTCGATCTCGCCACCCATCGCGGCTATGACAGCGATCACCCGCGCGTCGTCGGCGACGTCGGCAAGGCCGGCGTGGCGATCGATTCGGTCGAGGACATGAAGATCCTGTTCGACGGCATCCCGCTCGATCAGATGTCGGTCTCGATGACGATGAACGGCGCGGTGATCCCGATCCTGGCCTTCTTCATCGTCGCCGGCGAGGAGCAGGGGGTCGAGCGCAAGCTGCTCGACGGGACCATCCAGAACGACATCCTCAAGGAGTTCATGGTCCGCAACACCTA
>CAZFPW010000154.1:2041-6541 GCA_964520765.1 uncultured Novosphingobium sp. | reverse complement strand
ATGATCGCCGACGGCCGCTTCCGCGAGGATCTGTTCTATCGCCTGGCCGAGATCGTGGTGAAGATCCCCAGCCTGGCCGAACGCCCCGGCGACGCGGCGCTCCTTGCCAAGACCTTCCTGGCGCGCTTCGCCAAGGAGATGAACCCCCAGGTCAAGGGCTTCGCGCCCGATGCCCTGGCGGCAATCGACGCCTGGGGCTGGCCCGGCAATGTCCGCGAGCTGGAGAACCGGGTGAAGCGCGCGGTCATCATGTCGGACGCAAAGCTGGTCTCCGCCGCCGACCTGGACCTTCCCGCGCCGGACGAGGCCGAAGGACCGCGCACGCTCAACCTCAAGTCCGCGCGCGAGCGGGCCGACCGTAAGGCGATCCGCCATGCCTTGGCGCGCAGCGAAGGCAATATCTCCAGCACCGCCAAGCTGCTGGGGATCAGCCGGCCGACGCTCTACGATCTGCTCAAGCAGTATGACCTCCACGCCTGATCGTGTCGGCAGGCTGACGGCGCTCACGGCTGGACTGGCCGTGGCGTTGATCGCCACGGGGCTGGCCGCCGCATCGCCGGAGGCGGCGAAGTTCATGGCCTCCGCCCAGGTTGCGCTGGAACGTAACGACGGCATCGCCGCCGAGGCCGACCTCAACCGCGCGCTGGAAGCCGGCGCGAAACGCGATGAGATCGCCGCCGCCATGGGCGAGGCCCTGATGAAGCAGGGCGCCCCCGACAAGGCGCGCGACTGGCTCGCGTCGGGGCAATTCGCCTCGGGTCAGGAAAGCTACGGCTGGCGGATGCTCGGCCGGCTGGAACGATCCGAGGGCAATCTTCCGGCCGCCGGCCAGGCCTATGACCGGGCGCTGCAATATGCCCCGAACGACGGCCAGCTCTGGGTCGACATCGGCCGCTTGCGCTATGCGGGCGGCGAGCAGGTCCAGGCCGTGGCGGCGGCGGATCACGCGCTGGAACTCGATCCCGGCAATCCGCGCACCCTGGAGTTTCGCGGCCAGCTCATCCGCGACCAATACGGCCTGACGGCGGCCTTGCCCTGGTTCGAGGCCGGCCTGAAGCGCAAGCCCGACGATCTGGCCCTGCTGGGCGAGCAGGCCGCGACGCTGGGCGAGCTTGGCCGGGCCAAGGCCATGCTGGCGGTGACGCGCCGGATGCTGGAACTCGATCCCGGCAATCCGCGCGCGCTCTACCTCCAGGCCGTGCTCGCGGCGCGGGCCGGCAAGATGGACCTGGCCCGCTCGCTGCTCGGCCGCACCGGAAACCGGATCGCCGGGGTTCCCGCCGCCATGCTGCTGCGCGGGGTGCTGGAGCTGGAGGCAGGCAATCCCAACCTCGCCATCGACGTGCTCGATCGGCTGGTGAAGATGCAGCCGGCGAACGGTTCGGCGCGGCTGCTGCTGGCCCGCGCGGCGGCGGTGGCGGAGGATCGCGCCCAGCTTTTCGCCGCCTTCCCGGACGAGGTGGCCGCTTCGCCCTATCTCCTGACGCTTCAGGCGCGGGCGCAGGAAGATCAGGGCAAGCGCGACCTGGCGGCGGCGCTCCTGACGCGCGCCGCCGCGTCCCCCACGACCCAGCCGAGGCCGCTTGGGGAGCGCGGCGATGCCATCGTGCTCGCTTCCGACTGGGCGGAAACGCCGGGCCGGATCGGCGCGGGGGTGCCCTATGTCCGCAAGCTTCTGGGCAGCGGCAATCTGGCCCTGGCGGGGCAGGTGGCCGTGCGATTGCGCGCGGCCAACCCCGGCTCGGCCGATACCCAGGCCATCGCGGGGGATGTCCGGCTGATGCAGAACGATCCCGCCGGCGCGCTGGAGCGTTACCGGATCGCCGCGACGGTGCGGGTGACGTCCGACCTCGTCGGACGGATGGCCCTGGCGCTCGACCGGGCGGGCCAATCCGCCGCGGCGGATGGCCTGGTCGAGACGCACCTTGCCGCGAGCCCCGCCGATGATCGGCTCAACCGCCTCGCCGCCCGGCGCGCGGCGAAGCGCGGGGACTGGGAGCGGTCGCGCGCCTTGCTGGAATACCTCGCCAAATGTGCGCCGCGCGATCCGGGGGTGCTTGCCGCGCTGGCCGAGGCGCGGCTGCGGATGGGCGACAAGGCGGGCGGAGAGCAGGCGGCGGCTTCCGCCTATGCGCTGCGCCCCGGCAGCGCGATTCTGACGCGCGGCTACTCGGCGGCGGCTTCGGGAGAACTGGCCGCGGCGCTGAACGCGAAGGCGAGCCGCTACTAGCATAGCCTCGACAAGCCCATCCGCATCCGCCACTGGGCCGCCCATGCGCTTCTTCGATCCGATGGTGCGGCTGATCCTGGCCGCCGTGCTCCTTGCGACCGTGCTCCCGGTGACGGGCGGCGCGCGCGATATCGCGCAGGACGTCTCCAACGCGGCGGTCTTCGTGCTGTTCCTCCTCTACGGCCTGCGCCTGTCGCGCGGAGAGGTCCTGGCGGGGCTGGGCAACCATCGCTTGCTGGTGCCCCTGGTGCTCTGGGTGTTCGGGGCGATGACCCTGGCGGGCTGGGCCTTGTGGCAGGTCGGCGTGGGGCTGGTCGCCGCGCAGATCGCGCTCGGGTTCCTCTATCTGGGCACGCTGCCGTCGACCGTGCAGTCGGCGACGGTCTATAGCTCGATCGCGGGCGGCAACGTCGCCAGCTCGGTCGTGGCGGCCGCCTTGGTCAATATCCTCGGCGTGTTCCTGACCGCGCCGCTGTTCGCCCTGCTGGCCGGGAGCGCGAGCGGCGGGCTGCACACCGATGCCCTGGTCAAGATCGGCACGACGCTGCTGCTGCCCTTCATCATCGGCCAGGTCGCCCAGCGCTGGGCGCGGGGCTGGGTGCTGCAACATCGCGACCTGACCTCCTGGCTCGATCGCGGCTCCATCGGCATCGCGGTCTATGTCGCGTTCTCGGGCGCGGTCGAGCAGGGCATCTGGACGCGGGTGGACCTGTCGGCCTGGGCAGCGATCATGGGCGGCTGCGCGATCCTGCTGGTGGTCGGCTATGGCGGCGCCTGGCTGCTCGGCGGGGCGCTCAAGCTGCCGCGTGGGGACCGGATTTCGATGACCTTCGCCGGAGCGCAGAAGAGCGTGGCGATGGGCGCGCCGCTGGCGACCGTGCTGTTCCCGCCCGCCGCCGTCGGCATCGTCCTGCTGCCGCTGCTGGTCTACCACTTGGTCCAGATGGTCGTCGCCGCGCCGATCGCGGCACGGCTGGCCGAGGGGAACACCGCCCGATAGACGGGCGCGTCAGTCGGTGTCGGGGTGGCGCTTCTTCCAGCGGACCGACCACCACAGCGACAGGCCGATCAGCACTGCGCCGATCAGGCCGGTCACGGCCTCGGGAATGTGGAACTTGGCCGAGAGCAGCATGATCGCGCCCAGCGCGACGATCGCCCAGAACGCGCCGTTCTCCAGATAGCGGTACTCCGCCAGAGTGCCCTTCTGGACGAGCATGATCGTCATCGAACGCACGAACATCGCGCCGATCGACAGGCCGAGCGCGATGACCACCATGTTGTTGGACAGGGCGAAGGCGCCGATCACCCCGTCGAAGCTGAACGATCCGTCGAGCACGTTGAGATAGAGGAACCCGCCGATCCCCGAGCGCACCACCGTGCCGGCCGCCGCGCGGGCCTCCTCCTGCATCTCCAGGATCGTGCTGATCGCCTCGACCGCGATGAAGGTGACGATGCCGAGCGTGCCGGCGACGATGAAGGTCAGCGCCTCCTCGGCGGGCAGGGCCAGCGAGATCAGGTAGAGCGTCACCAGCAGCAGGGCGATCTCCAGCGCCTCGATCCGGGCGAAGCTGCTCAGGCGTTCCTCGATCGTGCGAATCCAGTGCACGTCCTTGTCGGCGTCGAAGAAGTACTTGAGGCCGACCATCGCCAGGAAGGCGCCGCCGAAGCCGGCGATGCCGACATGGGCGCTGGAGACGATCTCCTCATAGCGCTCGGGATCGTTGAGCGAGAGCTTGATGGTGTCGACGGGCCCAAGCCCCGCCGCGATGGCGACGATGGCCAGCGGGAAGATCACCCGCATGCCGAAGACCGCGATGACCATGCCCCAGGTCAGGAACCGGCGCTGCCAGACCTCGTCCATCTCGCCCAGCACCTTGGCGTTGACCACGGCGTTGTCGAACGAGAGCGAGACTTCCAGGATCGAGAGGACGACCACGATCCACAGCAGCGATGCCGTGCCGGCCACCGTGCCGCTCTGCGCCCAGCCATACCACACGGCCAGCCCCAGGCAGGCGAGGGTGAACAGGATCGAGCCCTTGTAGTACTTCAGTATCAAGCGTGGTCCCCTCAGGTCAGCCGGACTCGCCTCTAGCGGGGCGTCCGCCTGCCGCAAGCGGCTATTTGGGCTGGTAGGTCTGCTCGATGCCTGGGAACGCCCGCGTCCTCACGTCGGCGGCATAGCGCGCGGCGGCGTCGGATACGGTTTCGGCAACCTCGGCATAGCGCTTCACGAAGCGGGGGACGCGCTCGAACATGCCGAGCATGTCCTC
>CAZFPW010000154.1:0-1941 GCA_964520765.1 uncultured Novosphingobium sp. | reverse complement strand
GCAGGCACGGTCAGCCGCTTCATCGGCGCGGGCGTGGGGTTGGCGCGGCTGGTACCCGTGTCGAGCTGGAAGGTCGTGGACATGAGGCGGCTTGTAGCGACAGCGGCAAAGCGGGGGAAGGGCCGGAAGGAATCGTCGTCCCGGACTTGATCCGGGACCGCTGGAGGCTGGGTACAAGATTGCGTCGATGAGGCCAGCGGTCCCGGATCAAGTCCGGGACGACGAACATCTTTGCTGGGGACGATCCGTCGCTAGTCTATTGCCAAGACGGAACGCGTCGCTAGCTTCCCGCACCAGTCCGGCCTGCCTGCGCGCGGCCGCTTGGCTGGGGAGCTATCGCATGTTCGGTCGCATCAAACCGCTCGACGCCATTCTGGCGACGGCCGAGAAGAAGTCGCTCCACCGCTCGCTGGGCGGCTTCCAGCTCACCATGCTGGGCGTGGGCGCGATCATCGGCACCGGCATCTTCGTGTTGACGGCGGAGGCCGCGCAGAAGGCCGGGCCGGGCATGCTGCTCAGCTTCATCATCGCCGGCGTGGTCTGCGGACTCGCGGCGCTGTGCTATTCTGAAATGGCCGCGATGGTCCCGGTCTCGGGCTCGGCCTATACCTACAGCTACGCCGTGATGGGCGAGCTGATGGCCTGGGTCGTCGGCTGGGCGCTGGTGCTGGAATATGCCGTCGCGGCCGGGGCGGTGGCGGTCGGCTGGTCGGGCTATTTCGTGGGATTGCTGCGGGAATACCTGGGGCTCGCCTTGCCGCCGGAGATCGTCAACGCCAATGCCCTCATCGCCCATATCAAGCTGGCCTTCGGCGCGACGCCCAGCACCGAGCTGTCGACCGCGATCGCCGTTGGCGGCTACGTCAACCTGCCGGCCTTCCTGATCGCGGGCCTGGTCACCTGGCTGCTGGTCATCGGCACCAGGGAAAGCGCCTTCGTCAACGCCGTGCTCGTGGTGGTCAAGATCACCGCGCTCGTCGTGTTCATCGCGCTTGCCGTGCCGGTGATGAACTCCGCCAACTTCTCGCCCTTCGCGCCGCTGGGCTTTGGCGGCATCTCGGCGGCGGCGGCCTCCATCTTCTTCGCCTATGTCGGCTTCGACGCCGTTTCGACCGCGGCGGAAGAGACCAAGAACCCGCAGCGCAACATGCCGATCGGGCTGATCGGATCGCTCGGCATCTGCACGGCCTTCTATCTGCTCGTCGCCTCGGGCGTGATCGGCACGGTCGGGGCGCAGCCGCTGCTCGACGCCGCCGGCAAGGGGATCGAGCCGGGCAACGCGACCGCCATGGCCGCGGCCTGCGCCGACGTCGCCAATTCGGCGGTGGTCTGCTCGAAAGAGGCGCTGGCCTGGACCCTGCGCTCGATCGGCTGGCAGCAGATCGGCAACCTCATCGGCCTTGCCGCGGGCCTCGCGCTGCCCTCGGTCGTGCTGATGATGATGTTCGGCCAGACCCGCATCTTCTTCGTGATGAGCCGCGACGGCCTGCTCCCCGAGAAGCTGAGCCGCATCCACCCGAAGTACAAGACGCCGCACGTGGTGACGATCATCACCGGCATGGCGGTTGCGCTCTTCGCCGCGCTGTTCCCGGTCGGCGCGCTGGCGGACATCTCCAATTCCGGCACGCTGTTCGCCTTCGCGATGGTCGCGATCGCGGTCCTGATCCTGCGCCGGACCGACCCCACGCGGCATCGCCCGTTCCGCGCGCCCGCCGTGGTGATCGTCGCGCCGCTGGCGGTGATCGGCTGCGTCTATCTGTTCTTCAGCCTCTCGGGCTACACCCTGATGCTGTTCGGAAGCTGGGGCGTGATCGGGCTGTTCGTCTACTTCTTCTACAGCCGCCACCACAGCCATCTCGGCCGTGGCCATGTGGAGGTGCATGAAGACGATCCCGACATCCCGCCGCAGCCGGTTCCCCCGCTGCCGGGCGGGATCAAGCT
>CAZFPW010000153.1:0-6554 GCA_964520765.1 uncultured Novosphingobium sp. | reverse complement strand
CGCTTGACGAGGTCGCTGTCCGAATGGATCAGCGCGGGCGCGCTCGACCCCAGCGTCTTTTCGCGAATCTCGTCCCACACGCGGGCCAGATAGTCGAAGTCGCGCTTGATCTCGGTCTTGGTGCGGCTCATCCCGGCCGTGCGGACGATGCAGCCCATCGTCGGCGGCAGGTTCATCTCGTCGATGATCGCCTTCAGCTTGCGGCGGTCGGCGCCGTTCGAAATCTTGCGGCTGATGCCGCCGCCGTGCATCGTGTTGGGCATCAGCACGCAGTAACGGCCGGCCAGCGACAGATAGGTGGTCAGCGCCGCGCCCTTGTTGCCGCGCTCTTCCTTCACGACCTGGACGAGCAGGACCTGGCGGCGCTGGATGACGTCCTGGATCTTGTAGCGGCGGCGCAGCGCCATGCGCTTGGCGCGGATCTCGTCGGCCTCCTTGGCGCGGCCCCGGCTGCGCCCGCCCTGACGGCGTCGGCCCCGGCCGCGCTGGCCCCGAGTTTCCTCGTCGCCTTCTTCGCCCTCGGCGGTTTCGTCCTCGACCTCGGCTTCGGCGTCCTCGCCGTCCTCGTCGGAGAAGCCGTTCTCGACGTGGCCGTCCTCGATCGTCGCGACCTCGTCCTTGTCGGAGGTGTCGATCTCGGTCACGCCGCCGTTTTCGTAGGCTTCCTCGTCGGCGTAGTCTTCACTGGGACCCTCGACGGCCTCGTCCAGATCGTCCTCGGCCTCCTCGGCGGCGCGCAGGGCGGCCTCTTCCTCGGCATGGGCGGCCTCTTCGGCCAGCAGGGCCTCGCGGTCCTCCTTGGGGATCTGGTAGTAGTCGGGATGGATCTCGCTGAAGGCCAGGAAGCCGTGGCGGTTCCCCCCGAAGTCGACGAAGGCCGCCTGCAGCGAAGGCTCTACGCGAGTAACCTTGGCGAGGTAGATGTTGCCCTTGATCTGCTTGTGATCGGCAGATTCAAAGTCGAACTCTTCAATCCGGTTGCCCTTCAGCACCGCCACCCGGGTTTCTTCCTGGTGGCGCGCATCGATCAGCATGCGCGTGGTCATTATGATTTCTCCAGGCGCGCCGCTGCCTGCCTGGCCCCGAAAGGCCCGGCATGGCGGCGCGCTTATGTACAGATAGGCCGCGCGGCGACGCGAAAGGCGTCGGATGCTCTGCGGCCGTATGGGTGAAGCCGGGGCGTGACATCGTCCCGGCGAGGGTTTGCGTGTCTGCGAAAACGAGATTGCGCGGCGTAACCTGGCGCGCAAGGCCGGCCGTCCACACCGCAGCCGCCCTTGCGGGCGAGAGCGGGCTGGACTGGGGAAGGCTTCTCATAACTCGCGTCAACCTGTGTGCGATCCCGGGCACATGGCCCGGCAATGTGGCTGGAAAGCGGCGCTGCCGATCAATTTCCCCGAGTGCGGCCGATGCCTCTGAAATATGGGCATTTGCGCGGGAAGATCGAAGCGAAGCTGCTCCACGGCCGTGACTAGCATCGCCATCCGCCAGCAGCAAGTTTATTGCGTTGTATCAAAATATGGCGGCGCTGTGGAAGGTTCCACCAAGGCGCAGGGGGCATGGGCAATCCCATTGCGCAGGTCCCGCTATGACCTTAGGCATTTTACCTGATGCCGCGGGGTCTGCAATTTTTGCTCGTCGTCTTGGCGCCGGTAGCCGTCTTTGTCGCGATGATCGCGGCCGACCGGCTGGTGGGCGCGCCGGGTCGTGCGGGAAGCTCGGTCCGCATCGAGCTGCCGCCGGCCGGGGGCGAGATCGGCCTGCCCCCGGTCGAGGGGCCGCTGGACGCGAGCCGGCCGCTGGTGGTGATCGATCCCGGTCATGGCGGGCACGATCCCGGCGCGGGCACCGGCAAGACCAAGGAAAAGGAGCTGACCCTGGCGCTCGCCCAGCAGCTCAAGCAGCAGTTGCTGGCCGGCGGCGGAGTGCGTGTGGCGCTGACGCGCGGCGACGATCGCTATCTGCTGCTGGACGAACGGGCGGGCATCGCGCGCCGGTTGAAGGCGGACCTGTTCCTGTCGATCCATGCCGACAGCGCCGATACCCCGGATGCCAGCGGCGCCACCGTCTATACCCTGTCGGACAAGGGCAGCGACGAGATCGCGACGCGCCTTGCCGCGCGGGAGAACCAGGCGGATACGGTCAACGGCGTCCCCCTTTCCGGCACCAGCGATGCGGTCGGCGCCATTCTGGTCGACCTCTCGCAGCGCAATACCGACGAACGCTCGACCGAGTTCGCCCGGCTGATCCTGCGCGAAGGGGAGGGGCGCCTGCCGTTCCGCCAGCGCTCGCAGCGTCAGGCGGCCTTCGTGGTGCTCAAGTCGGCCGATATTCCCTCCGTGCTGTTCGAGGTCGGCTATATCAGCAACGACAAGGACGCGGGCCGGCTCGTCTCTCCGGCGGGGCAGCAGGCCTTTGCCGAGGTCACGGCCCAGGCGATCCGCGTATTCTTCGCCCGGCATGCGACGGGCGGATGAGAAGTGGTCTGGCTAAGCCGAGTTTCACCGTGCTAGAGGCCCGCTGACCATGGCCGAAAGCTCTTCCGAAGAGAACGTCCACTATCGCGTCCGCCGCGAGGCGCGCGGCGCGCTTGCGTGGCTGCGGGAGAAATGGCGCGACAAGCGCTGGTTCCGCTGGCTGAGCTATCTCGTCGGCGCGGCGCTGGTCGTCTATTTCCTCGTCTGGGTGACGATCGCCCGCAACCTGCCCTCGGCCGAGAAGCTGCTCGACTATCAGCCGCCCCTGCCGACCATGGTCCGGGGCATAAACGGCGAGATCGTCTATTCCTATGCGCGTGAGCGGCGCGTCCAGCTCCGCTTCGTCGATTTTCCGCGGCCCGTCATCAACGCCTTCCTCGCGGCCGAGGACAAGACGTTCTGGAGCCACGGCGGCGTCGACTATACCGGCCTCGCCGGCGCGGTGATCGACTATGCGACGAAGCTGGGCTCGGGCGAGCGGGCCAAGGGCGGCTCGACCATTACGCAGCAGGTCGCCAAGAACATCCTGATCGGTGACGAATATTCCGTCACCCGCAAGATCAAGGAAATGATCGTCGCGCGGCGGATCGAGGATGTGCTCGACAAGCAGCAGATCCTGGAACTCTACCTCAACGAGATCCCGCTGGGGCGGCAGAGCTTCGGCGTCCAGGCGGCCAGCCGCGCCTATTTCAACAAGGACATCGACCAGTTGAAGCTGCACGAGGCGGCCTTCCTGGCGATCCTGCCCAAGGCGCCCGAGCGGTACGGCCGCGAGAAGTTCCAGGGCATGGCGATCGGGCGGCGCAACTACGTGCTCGACCAGATGGTTTCCAACGGATGGGCAACGCCGGCCGAGGCGGCAGAGGCCAAGGCCCAGCCGCTCGGCCTCGTGCCGCGCCGCAACCTCGCCTACAACAGCGACGTCGGCTACTTCGTCGAGGAGGTGCGCCGCCGCCTGATCGCCGAATACGGCGAAAAGGCGGAGGACGGCCCGAACTCGATCTATGCCGGCGGGCTGTGGGTGCGCACCTCGCTCGATCCAGAGCTGCAGAAGGCGGCGCAGGACGCATTGCGCGCCGGGCTCCTGCGCTATCACAGCGGCAAGGGCTGGCATAAGCCGATCGCCCATATCGATATCGATCCCGACAAGTGGCAGACCCAGCTCATCGCGCTCAACAAGTCGGTCAGCTATGACGACTGGCGCGTCGGCATCGTGGTGCGCCGCGACGGGCCTAGCGGCACGATCGGCTTCACCGACGGTTCGACCGCGCGGCTGACCGGGATTCCCGATCCGGTCCGCGCCGGGGACGTCCTCGCCGCCGCGCCGGTGGGCACCGGGGTCTATGCGGTCAGGACCATTCCCGAGGTTTCGGGTGGGCTGCTCGTCCAGGAGCCGGGCAGCGGCCGGGTCGTGGCCTTGCAGGGCGGGTTCGATCCGGGGCTCGATTCCTTCAACCGGGCCACCCAGGCCCAGCGCCAGCCGGGCTCAACGATCAAGCCGTTCGTCTATGCCACCGGCCTCGACTACGGCATGACGCCGGCGACGATGGTGGCCGACCAGACCTTCTGCGTCGCCCAGGGCAATGGTCAGAAGTGCTTCCGCAATTTCGATTCCCGGGGATCGGGCGGCGTCCATACGATGCGCTGGGGGCTGGAGCAGTCGCGCAACCTGATGACCGTGCATATCGCCAACGATGCGGGGATCGACCACGTGGTCCAGACCATCTCGCGCGTCGGGATCGGCAAGTATCCGCCGTACTTCTCGGTCGCGCTCGGCGCGGGCGACACGACCGTGCAGCAGATGGTCAACGCCTATTCGGCCCTGGCCAACAACGGCGTGCAGTACAATTCGTCGCTGATCGACTTCATCCAGGACCGCAACGGCAAGATCATCTGGCGGGCCGACACCCGGCGCTGCAACGGCTGCAACATGGCCGAATGGGATGGCAAGCCAATGCCCCGGCTCGAATCGCGCGGCAAGCAGGTGATGGACCCCCGCACGGCCTACCAGGTCGTCCACATGCTCGAAGGCGT
Organism: uncultured Novosphingobium sp.; assembly: GCA_964520765.1. GTDB lineage: Bacteria > Pseudomonadota > Alphaproteobacteria > Sphingomonadales > Sphingomonadaceae > Novosphingobium. The sequence continues at coordinate 2,043 of CAZFPW010000153.1, read as the reverse complement.
GGTCACGCGCGGCACCGCGACACGGCTGCGCGACCTGGGGCTACCGCTGTTCGGCAAGACCGGGACGACCACCGGGCCGACCAACGTCTGGTTCGTCGGCGGCTCGCAGAACCTCGTCGGCGGGGTCTATATCGGCTTCGACCAGCCGCGCTCCCTGGGCGGCTATGCCCAGGGCGGCACTTTCGCGGCGCCGATCATGAAGCAGTTCATCGAGGCGACCAAGCCGCGCTGGAGCCGGGTGCCGTTCACCGCGCCGGCCGGGGTGCACATGGTCAAGGTGGATCGCACCAGCGGCAAGAAGGTCTTTGCCGGCTCGCCGGGCTCCGATCCCAAGGCGGCGATCATCTGGGAGGCCTTCAAGGCCGAGACCGAGCCCGACCGTGCGACCCGCCGCGACGAGCTTGCCTCCCAGCGCGACCAGGTCCTGGCCGCCGTCCGCCGCGCCAGCCAGGCTCGCGCCCGCCAGCAGGAGAACGCGCGCGCCGCCGAAACCCGCAACTTCGCCGAGGAGCAGGGCGGCGTCTACTGATACGCTTGGATACATTTGCGGGGTGGACAGTGGCGTCGTCCAGGCTCAGTCTGGCACGATGAGGAAAGTTCTGATCAGCGCCGTCGCCGCGGCCGCCGCCCTTGTTCCGCTCTCGGCCCAGGCCGAGCTTGCCCAGGGTGCGCGGGCGCCGCAGTTTTCGACCCAGATCGCCCAGGCCGGGAAGCCCGGCACCTTCGACCTGCGCCAGGCCCTGCGCCGCGGTCCGGTGGTGCTCTATTTCTATCCCAAGGCCTTTACCCAGGGCTGCACGCTGGAAGCCCACGCCTTCGCCGAGGCCACGGACGAGTTCAAGGCGGCCGGCGCGACGGTGCTGGGCATGTCGAACGACGACCTGCCCACGCTCCAGCGGTTCTCGACCGAGCATTGCCGCGACAAGTTCGCGGTGGGCGTCGCCACGCCCGAGATCATCCGCCAGTACGATGTCGCGCTGCGCCTGCCGCCGCAATATGCGAACCGGCCGGGCGGCGGCAACATGAGCGGCGCGGCCAGCCGCACCAGCTACGTCATCGCGCAGGACGGGCGCATCGCGCTGGTCTATTCGAACCTCAACTATCGCGATCACGTCAAGATGACGCTCGACGCGGTCAAGGCGTTGCGGAACCGGCCCCGGGGCTGAGCAGTCCAGCTTTACAAACGATGACGCTCCGCTAAGCGGGGCGCGAACGGGCCTGCGTTTGAACGGGGCCTGCAAAAAGCGTTGGAGTTGCAGCTCATGCGTGCCGAAGGGCAGGCCCATATCGACCGGATCGAGGCGGCGCTCGCCCTCGTTCGCAAGTTCCTGGACTGGGACCGCGCCCTGCGCCGGCTCGACGAGCTGAATGCGCGCGTCGAGGACCCGAAGCTGTGGGACAATCCCAAGGAGGCCGAGGCCGTGATGCGGGAGCGGCGGCGGCTCGAGGCCGCGGTCGGCACGGTCAACCAGATCGGCCAGGAGATGGCCGACGCGATCGAGTTCGTCGAGCTGGGCGAGGCCGAGGGCGACGACGACACAGTGAACGAAGGGCTGGCCAGCCTGGCCGCCCTGGCGGACCGCGCCGACGCCGACAAGGTCCAGGCCCTGCTGGCCGGCGAGGCCGACGGCAGCGACGCCTATCTGGAGATCAACGCCGGGGCCGGCGGCACCGAGAGCCAGGACTGGGCCGAGATGCTCCAGCGGATGTACACCCGCTGGGCCGAGCGCCGCGGCTTCAAGGTCGAGCTGGTCGACTATCACGCCGGCGAACAGGCCGGGATCAAGAGCGCGACCCTGCTGGTCAAGGGCGAGAACGCCTATGGCTGGGCCAAGACCGAGAGCGGGGTGCACCGCCTGGTCCGCATCAGCCCCTACGACAGCTCCGCGCGGCGCCACACCAGCTTTTCCAGCGTGGCGGTCTCTCCGGTGGTGGACGACGACATCGACATCGAGATCAACCCGGCGGACCTCAAGATCGACACCTACCGCGCGTCCGGCGCGGGCGGGCAGCACGTCAACACCACCGACAGCGCCGTGCGGA
>CAZFPW010000152.1:2575-6587 GCA_964520765.1 uncultured Novosphingobium sp. | reverse complement strand
GCCGAACTCCGGCAACGCCTTCATAAGGTGAATCCCTCGCCCAGGTAGAGCCGCCGGACGTTCTCGTCCGCGACCAGCGCCTCCGGGCTGCCGGCGAAGAGCACCTGGCCGCCGTAGATGATGCAGGCGCGGTCCACGATGTCGAGCGTCTCGCGCACGTTGTGGTCGGTGATGAGCACGCCGATGCCGCGCCGCTTCAGTTCCTTCACCAGATCGCGGATGTCGGCGATCGACAGCGGATCGATGCCGGCGAAGGGCTCGTCGAGAAGCATGATCGAAGGCTTGGCGGCGAGCGCGCGGGCGATCTCGCAGCGCCGTCGCTCGCCCCCCGACAGCGCCATCGCCGGGCTTTCGCGCAGGCGGGTCAGGTGGAACTCACCCAGCAGGCGCTCCAGCTCCTCGGCGCGCACGGTCTTGTCGGGTTCGACCAGTTCGAGCACGCAGTTGATGTTCTGCTCGACCGTCATGCCCCGGAAGATCGAGGTTTCCTGCGGCAGGTAGCCCAGGCCCAGGATCGCGCGGCGGTACATCGGCAGCTTGGTGATATCGACGCCGTCGAGCAGGATGCGCCCCGAATCCGGCTTCACCAGCCCCATGATCGAATAGAAGCAGGTCGTCTTGCCCGCGCCGTTGGGGCCGAGCAGGCCCAGCACCTCGCCCTTGCCGACCGACAGCGAGATGTCGCTCAGCACCGTGCGCTTGTCATAGCTCTTGGCGATCGAGACCACCTCGAGGCCGCCTTGGGGGATCGGCGGCGCAGCGGAAAACGACTGCGCGGGCTGGGTAATTTGGTCCATGCAAGGGGCGATTTAAGCTGCCCGACCGGGATCGGCAAGCCGCGATGCGCGATTTGGCAGGATTCGTGCAAGGGTTGTTGTCGGGAGGTGCCGTCCCATCGCCCGAGTTTCCGCCGCGGACCGCCGCATCGGTCGCGGGAATCCCGGAATTCCTGGTTAACCGCACTTGCCGCAGGGCCGAATCGGTGGTTTAGTAGTAGTGGGAGACTAGGGAAGGATCGCGCTGAAATGGCCAATGCATGGCAGCGGAACAACGCCGCGCCGGTCGCACCAGAGACCGCACACGATCGCGCGTCGCTTGATCGCTCGCACGGCAAGCCGCTCGATTGGCGCAAGCGGATGAGCGACAATATCGCCTATGCCCTCCTCGTCTATACCGGCCTCCAGATCTTCGTGACGATGGGCGCGCTGAAGGCCGCCGGGCCGTCGATGCTGCCCTATGTCGCGCTCTGCATTCTCGTCGTCGCGATCATTCCCGCCTGCCGCCGGTTCGAGCGCCGGTGGAACCGCCTGAGCGATGCGCAGGCCGCCGATCCGGCCCTGGCCCGCTACTTCCGGCGGGACCGGGTGCTGCTCTGGGTCCTGGCCATCGGCCTGCCCTTCCTGATCACCGGCCTGTTCCGCGGTCTGGCTCTCGTCTTTTCCTGATCGGCGCCGCATTGCCCTGATCCCCCACGGGCAGTAGAGCGCCGGCACGCGCACCCGCGCGGGAGAAGGAGTTCCACGCCCATGCTGAGCCTTGAGGCCGCCCGCGACAAGGCCGTCGCCCTCGTCGAACGCGCACGCGCCGCCGGGGCGGATGCCGCCGATGCGATCTATCTCGCGGACGCTTCGGAAAGCGTGCAGGTCCGCCTGGGCAAGCTGGAGGATGTCGAGCGCTCGGAAAGCGAGCATATCGGCCTGCGCGTCTTCTGCGGCCGGCGCTCGGCCAGCATCGGGTCGACCGACCTTGCCGACGCCGCCCTGGACGAGCTTGCGGGCCGCGCCGTCGCCATGGCCCGGCTGGCGCCCGAAGATCCCTATGCCGGCCTCGCGCCCGAGGAACTGCTGCTGCGCGAACCGCCGGCCGAGCTTGAGCTGGCCGACGCGGCGGAGCCGAGCCCCGCCGACCTGCGCGCCCTGGCCGAAGCCGCCGAGGAAGCGGCGCGCGCCGTTGCCGGGGTGACCAACAGCGAAGGCGCGGGCGCCAGCGCCGGGAGCGCGGTGATGGCGCTGGCCACCAGCCATGGCTTTGCCGGCGCCTATGCCGGCACCAGCCGCGGGCTCAGCGCCAGCGTCATCGCGGGCGAGGGCGCGGGCATGCAGCGCGACTATGCCTGGCGCAGCGCCCGGCATGGCGCGGACCTTCCTTCTCCGCAGGAGATCGGGCGGATCGCCGGCCAGCGCGCCGTCGCCCGGCTGGCGCCCGGCCGGCTCAAGAGCGGGCCTCTGCCGGTGGTCTTCGATCCGCGCGTCGGCGGCAGCCTGATCGGCCACCTGATCGGCGCGATGTCGGGCGCCGCGATCGCCCGGCGTTCGAGCTTCCTGCTCGACCGCGAGGATGAGCAACTGTTCGATTCCGCCGTGGTCATCGCGGACGATCCGCTGCGGCGACGCGGCCTGCGGTCCCGGCCCTTCGATGGCGAAGGGCTTCCGGTCTCGCGCCGCAGCCTCGTCGAAGATGGCCGGCTGACCGGCTGGCTGCTGGACAGCGCCTCGGCCCGCCAGCTCGGCCTTGCGCCCACCGGCCATGCCTCGCGCGGGGCGAGCGGCGCGCCGGGCGTCGCGGCGAGCAACGTGCACCTTGCGGCGGGCACGCTCTCGCCCGCGGCGCTGATGGCCGACATCGCGGATGGGGTCTATGTGACCGAACTGATCGGCCAGGGCGTGAACAGCGTGACGGGCGACTACAGCCGCGGCGCCTCGGGCTTTCGGATCGTCAACGGCGAGATCGCCGGGCCGGTCGCCGAATTCACCATCGCGGGCAACCTGATCGACATGTTCAAGGCGCTGACGCCGGCGGACGACCTCGAATGGCACCGCACGATCAACGTGCCGACCATCCGCGTCGACGGGATGACCATCGCGGGGGATTGAGGGAGCGCGATCCTCTCCAACGGAGAGGAACCAAGCGGGCTCAGCCCTTCTTGTCCGCCTGATAGCGCTCGATGGCTTCCAGCACGATCTGGCGGGCTTCGGCGGCGTCGCCCCACTTGCCGATGCGGACCCACTTCTCGGCTTCCAGGTCCTTGTAGTGGGTGAAGAAGTGCTCGATCTGCTGGAGCACGATCGAGGGCAGGTCCTGCCGTTCGCCCACGTCGGAATAGTACGGGAAGGTCGAATCGACCGGCACGCAGATCAGCTTCTCGTCGCCGCCGTGCTCGTCTTCCAGGTTCAGCACGCCGATCGGCCGGGCGCGCACGACGCAGCCGGGGACGAAGGGCGAGCGGGCGATGACCAGGGCGTCCAGCGGATCGCCGTCGGGCGAGAGGGTGTGCGGCACGAAACCGTAGTTCGCCGGATAGCGCATTGGCGTGTGCAGGATGCGGTCGACGAACAGCGCCCCCGATTCCTTGTCGAATTCGTACTTCACCGGTTCACCGCCGGTGGGAACTTCGATGATGACGTTGAGGCTGTCGGGCGGGCTGTCGCCCACGGGGATGAGGTCGATACGCATGGCCGGCCCCCTAGCTCCGCTCATGCTGCGCCGCAACAGGCCTTGTGGGTTATTTTCCCCCGAGCGCGTTGATCGTGAAGGCGATGACCCCGATGTTGAACAGGAAGGCCGTGAAGGACTGGAGCAGGGCGATGCTGCGAATCCGGCCGGAGGTGATGTCGACGTCCGAGGTCTGGAAGGTCATGCCCAGGGTGAAGGCGAAATAGACGAAATCGCCATAGCTGGGCTCCGCCGTGCCGGGAAAGTCGATCCCGCCCTGGTCGCCGCCTGCCCCGTCGGGGGCGGCGGTGTAGAAGGCGTGGGCATAGTGCAGCGCATAGACCGAGTTGGCGAAGAGCCAGATCAGCAGGAGCGTCGCGACCAGCTTGGCCACGGCGCCAAGGTCGCCCGAGCGGGCGGCGGGCAGCTCTCCCGCGATCGCGGCCATGACCACGACCGTGACCAGCAGGGTGATGCCAAGGACGAGCAGGCGGTTGGCGTCGTTGGCGTCGGCATGGCTGCGGATCGCGTCGGCGCCGCTCTGCTTCAGGAGCGGCAGGAGCGACAGCAGGAAGACCGC
>CAZFPW010000152.1:0-2475 GCA_964520765.1 uncultured Novosphingobium sp. | reverse complement strand
ATCGTCTCGTAGCGGTCGCCGCGCTGGATCAGCAGCTCGATCGGCTGGCCGGACTTCGCCGCGGTGATCGCACTCTTGAGGCCTTCTTGGTCATAGGCCACGCCGCCCACCGCGACGATCCGCGAGGTCTTGACGATGCCGGCGTTGAAGGCCGGGCTGTCCCAGCGCACGCCGGTCACCTTGCCCTCCCGGTCGATTGTCAGGCCCAGCGAGTGATAGAGGCTGAGGAACTTGCCTTCGGCCATGCGCGCCTTGTCGAAGGCATTGGGCTCGTCCCGCCAGACCAGGCGATAGCCGCCGCGCTCGATCCCGCCGAGCGGGGCGGGCTGGCCGGGCGTTTCGAAGCGGGTGCGCAGGAAGGTGGCCCAGTCATGGCGATAGACGCCGTCGAGCGCGGCGACGACATCCTCGAACCGATAGGTGACCACGCCCCAGTCGCCGGGGCGGATGCCGAAGAAGGCGCGGGCGAAATCGTCGATGCCCTTCCGTCCGCCGGTGCCAGCGCGGATGATCTGGTCGACCTCGAGCCAGACCAGCGCGCCTTCGGTATAGTAGTCCTCGTTGCGGGTCAGCGAGGGATAGGGCTTGGGCTTGCGCCCGGCGAAGATCGGGTCCTGCGTCGTGTCCTCGACCGAGCGCCACCGGCGGCCCGGCTGTTCGCTGAACCCGCCCGCCCAGTTGGCGAGCTGGCCCAGGATCATGTCCTTCGATTGCAGGCCCGACCGTGCCGCGTGGACCAGGCCCCAGAACTGGGTCTGGCCTTCATAGACCCACAGGAGGTTGCCCTGCATCGGCTGGCGGTAGTCGGGCGTCCAGAGTCCGGCCGGCCGGCGGAACTTGCCGTTCCAGCTATGCGCGAACTCATGGGGTAGCAGGCCGCGATCCCAGTCGTAGTCGGCCCAGCGCAGGAAGGCGTTGGGCTCTAGCTGGTTCTCGCTCGACCGGTGATGCTCCAGCCCGATCCCGCCCATCCGATCGGTCAGCGCGAGGAGGAAGTCGTACTTGTCGAAGGCCTTGCCCCCGAAGGTCGCCAGGGCTTCCTGGACCAGGGCGCGGTGGGCGGCGATCTGATCGGGCTTGGCGTCCAACTGCTCGGGCTTGTCGGCGACGACGTTGAGCGTGACGTTCTCCCCCAGGTCCCACTTGCGGAAATGGGCGCCGGCGAAGATCGGCGAATCGACCAGCGTTTCATAGTCGGTCTCGGCCCAGGTCACGCGGTTGCCGTCCGGGCCGGCAGCCGCGCGGCGCCCGTCGAGCGCGCTGGCGTCCGTCCAGCCCGCCGGGAAGGTGACGGTGGGCTTCACCCGGATTTGGCGGACGTAATGGCCGGCCGGATAGAGGCTGGCCGTCTCCCATTGCAGGTTCAGCATCTCGCGCGTCATCACGATCCGCCCTTCGGAGGACTGGAGCGGCGAGGTGTAGACGAACCTGGCGGTGACGGAGCGCGTTCCGGCGGGCAGGTCGACGTGGAAGGCGCTGACCTCGACCGGATCGCGCTTCCACGTGAGCGTCTTGCCGTCGGCCTGAAAGGTGAGGTCGGCCACTTCGGCAAGCGGCCCGCGCGGCCCGTGGTGGCCGGGACGCCACATCGGATAGAGCAGCGTCAGCCGCTCGGTCCCGGCGATCACGGGGATCGTCTGGGTCACCCGGAACGTGCCGCGCTGGGTGTCCGACGCGTCGATGTCCAGTTCCATCACGCCCGGATAGGGCTTGTCGGCCGCATCGGGCACGCTCGGGGAGATCGGCGTCGCGACCGGGGCGGAGCGCGTGGCTTGCTGGGCGGAGGTCATGCCCCCCGCGCCGATGGCGAGCAGGGCGGTGGCGGCCGTCAGGATCATCCTCATGGCCTGGTGATGCCGGGAAGGCGGCGGGGTTGCAACTGCGGCTAGCGCTTTTCGTGGGCGCACAATCGGTCTAAGCGCGCGCCCATGAGCACGACCCCACAGGCAATCCGCGGCACCCAGGACATCTTCGGCGCAGAGGCCGAGGCCTTCGCCCATGTCGTCGAAACCTTCGAGCGGGTGCGCAAGCTCTACCGCTTCCGCCGGGCCGAGATGCCGGTGTTCGAGAAGACCGCCGTGTTCTCGCGCTCGCTGGGCGAGACGACCGACGTGGTCTCCAAGGAAATGTATTCGTTCGAGGATCGCGGGGGGGATTCGCTGACCCTGCGGCCGGAGTTCACCGCCGGCCTCGCCCGCGCCTTCCTGACCAACGGCTGGCAGCAGCACGCCCCGCTCAAGCTCGCGACCCACGGCCCGCTGTTTCGCTATGAGCGCCCGCAGAAGGGCCGCTACCGCCAGTTCCACCAGATCGACGCCGAGATCATCGGCGCGGGCGAGCCGCAGGCGGATGTCGAGCTGCTGGTCATGGCCGACCAACTCCTGAAGGAACTGGGCATCGCGGACGGCGTGACCCTGCTGCTCAACACCCTGGGCGACGCGCCGAGCCGCGAGGCCTGGCGGCTGGCGCTGATCG
>CAZFPW010000151.1:0-6610 GCA_964520765.1 uncultured Novosphingobium sp. | reverse complement strand
AGCCGCCGGGCGCCGCCTCGGCCTTCAGCTTCATCGAAACCACGTCCGATCCCGCCCCGGTCTCCGACATGGCGAGCGCGCCGACATGTTCGCCTGAGATCAGCTTCGGCAGGTACTTCGTCTTCTGCTCCGCGCTGCCCCAGCGGCGGATCTGGTTGACGCAGAGGTTGGAGTGCGCGCCGTAGGACAGGCCGACCGAGGCGCTGGCGCGGCTCACTTCCTCGATCGCGACGACGTGCTCCAGATAGCCGAGGCCGAGGCCGCCCCATTCCTCCTCGACGGTGATGCCGTGGAGGCCGAGCGCGCCCATTTCCGGCCATAGCTCGCGGGGGAAGCGGTCCGCGGCGTCGATTTCGGCGGCCAGCGGGGCGATCCGCTCGTCCGCAAAGCGCGCGGCGGAGGCGCGGATCAGCTCGGCGGTCTCGCCAAGCTGGAAGTCGAAGTCGGGGGTGGCGCGCATGGCCGGACCCTAGGCTCTGGCGCCTCTCCCGCCAAGCTGGTAACGGCGCGGGCATGACTCAGATCCGCACCGACTGGACCCGCGACGAGATCGCCGCGCTGTTCGACCTGCCGTTCACCGAGCTTGTCTTCCGCGCCGCCGAGGTCCACCGCGCCAACCACGCGGTGGGCGAGGTCCAGCTTTGCACGCTGCTCTCGATCAAGACCGGCGGCTGTCCCGAGGATTGCGGCTATTGCTCGCAGTCGGTGAAGGCGGATTCGGGCGTCAAGGCGACCAAGCTGATGGACGTGCGGCAGGTGCTCCAGTCCGCCGCCCAGGCGCGCGACGCGGGCTCCAGGCGCTTCTGCATGGGCGCGGCCTGGCGCAATCCCAAGGACCGCGACATGCCCGCGATCGTCGAGATCGTGAACGGCGTGCGGGCCATGGGCATGGAAACCTGCATGACCTTGGGCATGCTGACGCCCGAGCAGGCCCGGATGCTGGCCGACGCGGGCCTCGACTATTACAACCACAATATCGACACCTCGCCCGAGCGCTATGCCGAGGTGACGACGACGCGGACGATGGAGGACCGGCTGGAGACGCTGGACCACGTCCGCAACGCCGGGATCAACGTCTGCTCCGGCGGCATCGTCGGCATGGGCGAGACGCGGGCCGACCGGGTCGGCTTCGTCCACACCCTGGCGACCCTGCCGCGCCACCCGGAAAGCGTGCCGGTCAACGCGCTGGTCCCGGTCAAGGGCACGGTGCTGGGCGACATGCTGGCCGATACGCCGCTCGCCAAGATCGACGACATCGAGTTCGTCCGCACCATCGCCGTCGCGCGGATCACCATGCCGCTGTCGATGGTCCGCCTCTCGGCCGGCCGCGAATCGATGAGCGACGCGACCCAGGCGCTGTGCTTCATGGCCGGGGCGAACTCGATCTTCACCGGCGACAAGCTGCTGACCGCCGCCAATGCCGGCGACGACGCCGACGCGGCGCTGTTCGCAAGGCTGGGGATCAAGGCGATGACCAGCGAGGAGCCGATGCGAAGCTGCGGCGGCGGAATGATGGAAGCGGCGGAGTAAGCAAGGTTTCCGCGTGGGCTTCGACAAGCTCAGCCTGAGCGGACGTTCTACCAAGATCCGCTCAGGCTGAGCTTGTCGAAGCCCACGCGTTGACGCTCGCTGCTACAACCGCCGTGGGTCCACCACGGTCCGCACCGGGGCCAGCGGTCCCGACATCTGCGCCACGGCCGCGGCCACGCCCGACAGGCCGATCCGCCCGCCGACCCAGGAGGGGATGTCGATCTTCCCCTCGGCGATGGTGCGCAGGGCCAGCTCCATGTCCTGCGGCTCCTCGCCGGCGGCGAAGTGGATCGTCAGGCGCTTGTTCTGGGCCGAGAAGACGTAGAGCTGCTCGGGCTCCATGCAGTAGCCGCCCATGACGATCCGCGCCTCGAAGGCCACGGCCGAGACGATCTGTTGCAGCATCCCCGGCTGGCCAACGCATTCGTAGACCAGGTTCGCCCGGACGTTCCCCAGGTCGGGCAGGGGATCGTAGGGCGAGACCTCGCGCGGATCGAGCGCCAGGTCGGCCCCCATCCGCAGCGCCATCTCGCGCCGCGCGGGGTGGAAGTCGGCGGCGATGATCGGGGCGATGCCGGCCAGCTTCAACCCGACGATCACGCCCAGCCCGATCGCCCCGCAGCCGACCACCAGGGCGACGTCCTCCTTGGTCGGCCGCCCGCGCCGGGCATGCTCCAGGCCGACCGCCAGCGGCTCGGTCATCGCGGCGAAATCATCGTCGAGGTCCGATGGGATTTCCATCAGCATGTCCTCGTCGAGCAGCATCAGCTCGCCCCAGCCGCCGGGGCAGTCGTGGCTGAAGCCGATCACGGCATGGGCGCCCTGCTGGCGCATGATCGGCACCGAAGTCACCTTGCGGCCCGGCTTGACCGTGCGCTTCGAGCCGGGGCCGTAGTCGATCACCTCGCCCACATATTCGTGCCCCGGCACGAAGGGGCGGCTCATGTCGAGCCCGGCATAGGCCCCGCCGTGCTTCTTCGACAGGTCGATGACGTTCTGCCCGGCGTGGAGGAAATGCTGTTCCGACGCGCACATCCCGCAGGAATGGGTGCGGACCAGCGCCTGGCCGAGGCCGGGCACCGGCTCCGGCACATCGCCGACGTGGACCGCCCCGTGCTGGATGAAGGCTGCCTTCATCAGCCCTCCTTGGCGACGGCGGCGCGGATGTCGGGCATCATCTGGCCGAGCAGCTTGAGGCTCTTCCAGCCCTCGTCCGGCGACAGGCCGCCGAGCAGCGGCTGGATGCCGACCTGGCCGAGGTCGGGGATCGAAGGGATCTTGGCCAGCAGGTGCTCGGGCGTCCAGGCGGCGAAGAGGCCCGAATGCTTGAGCGCGGCCGGGTCTTCCAGGCCCTTGAACGGCGAGCTGGAGGCATCGCCCTCGGCCGCCGCCCACTTGGCGTACTCGGTGATGACGTGGACGGCGTGGCGCTCGATCGCCTTCCACCCGGCCTCGGGGTCTTCGCAGAGGTGGATCGCCAGCGGCATGCCGGGCACCGGGCGCCAGTGCTGGCGGACCTTGTGGCCGTGCCGGGCGCATTCGGCCAGGTAGATGTCGACCAGCTCGGGCTTCATCGGCCCGAAGCCGACGCCGAACTTGGCGGCGCGCTTGGCCGAAGCCTCGACCCCGCCGCCGACCATGACGATGTCCTCCGGCTGCTGCACCGGCAGCGGACGGGTATAGACCGGGCGGCCGTCCATCTCGAACTTCTCGCCCTTCAGCGCGCGCAGGATCAGTTCCACGCCGCTGTCCATCAAGCGCCCACGTTCCTTGAGCGACTTGCCGAACATCGCGAACTCGTAGGGGACATAGCCCGCGCCGAAGATCACCGAGAGGCGGCCGTTGGAGATGTTGTCGACCACCGCGATCTGCTCGGCCAGCATGCGCGGCTCGTGCAGCGGCAGGATCACCGCGCCCAGCACGAAGCGCAGCCGCTTGGTGACGGCGGCCATCGCCGCGGCGAGGGTGAAGGGCTGGGGCAGGTAGCCGTCGTCGGAGCCGTGGTGCTCCATCAGGCCGATGCGGTCGACGCCGATCGTATCGGCATAGGCCGCCATCTCGACCGCGGCGGCGTAAAGCTCGGCCGTGGGCGTCGCCCAGTCGGGAGACCGCATGTCGAAGGAAACGCTGACCTGGATATTGCGCATTTAAAGGACCCTCTCGAGTTTCATGGAAATGCCGGATCGCCTATCAGCCGTAGCCGCCGTTGAACAGCACGGCATAGGACGGATCGGTGCGGTCGTGGGCCTGGCCGGACTTGCGGCCCATCGGCGTCACCGGGCGGATTTCCTCGTGATCGAACACCACCCGGCGGCGGACGATGCCCCAGCGGCCGTCGCGCTTTTCCCAGGAATCGAGGTAGCGACCCCAGACGCCGAGCTGGAAGAGCTGGCCGTCCCGCTCCATCCGCATCGTGCCATAGACATAGGCCTCGCTCCCCGCGCGATTCCCGTCGAGGTCGATGATGACGTTGGTCACGTTGTGGGAGTGGCTGATAAGCCCGGCGTGGTGCTTGCAGATCGTGTCGATCACGCCCTTGCCCGGCCCCTGGTAATAGTCCGCGCCGTAATCGGCATGGGCATCGTCGTGCCAGATCGAATGGCCCAGCGGCACGTCGATCCGGTCGACCGCGCGGCAATAGCGATAGAGCAGCTCGGTGATCGCCTGCTTGTCGGCCAGGGCGCGGAGGGTTTCCGTGTCGGTCATCGCGTCCTCACTTCTTCGGGGCGTAGGCCGCTGACATCTGTTCGATCATCACGATCCGGTCGCGGCGCTGGGCCGGGGCGACGGGCGACATGCCCACCGTCTCGTCGGTCTCGCCCCAGTTCTGGGTCGGGCCGTGGGGCAGCCGCTCCAGGCCGAGCCGGGCCACGTCTTCCGGGTCGGCCATGCCGGCCATGTCCACCGGCTGGCCGGTCTGCTCCAGGGTCTTGCGGTGCGCGGGCGTATCGGTGCGGCCGAGGATGAGATTCAGCACTTCGACCCCATGATGGCGCAGCTCGGCCCAGAGGCTTTCGCCCAGGGTCAGCGCGAAGGCCTTGGAGGCGGAATAGACCGACAGGCCGCTGAGCCCGACATAGCAGGCGCCCGAGCCAACGATGATGATCCCGCCCCGCCCGCGCGCCTTCATCGGCGCGGCGAAATGGTGGCAGTTGCGCATGGTCGTCAGCACGTTGAGATTCACCAGCCCGTCCCATTGGGCGACCTCGGCGTCGAGGAAGGGGGTGTTGACCGTGTCCGCCCCGGCATTGGCAATGAACAGGCCGACCTCGCGGTCCCCGGCGGCGGCCGCGACCCTGGCCGCGGCGTCGTCCCGCGACAGGTCGACCGAAGCGGTCACGCATTCGACGCCGAGGGCTCGGATTTCCTCGGCCAAGGCGGCAAGCGGGCCTTCGCGCCGGGCGATCAGGATCAGGTTCACGCCCTGGGCGGCGATCTGCCGGGCGAAGGCGCTGCCGGTCCCTTCCGAGGCGCCGGTGATCAGCGCCCAGGGGCCGTATTTCTCCGCAAAGGTCATGGGCTCGCTCCCGCGCATCCGTATCGTCGCGGGCGTTGTTATCGCAGGGGCGAGCTATGCCGCCACTACAATCGGTGCCATGCTCCCATACCCAACGGTTATATCGGAAGGCCCATGGAAACGAGACGGCTCGGCTATTTCATCCGCGTTGCCGAGGACGGTTCGCTGACCAAGGCGGCGCAGATCCTGCGCATCGCCCAGCCGGCGCTGACCCGGCAGATGCGCCTGCTGGAGGCGGAGGTCGGCGTGGCCCTGTTCCGCCGCACCGCGCGCGGAATGGAGCTGACCGAGGAGGGCGAGCGGCTGCGCGCCGCCGTCGCCGGCCCCTTGCGCGAGCTGGAGCTGGCCCTGCACGGCTTCCGCGCCTCGGCCTCGCCGGTCGTGGCCGACGCGGTGCTGGGCATGCCGGCGAGCCTGGCCGAAGTGCTGGGCCGCCCGCTCGCCCTCGCCATCGCGCGCGACTTTCCCGAGGTGCGGCTGCGGGTGATCGAGGCGCCGATGGGCAGCCTCCAGGAATGGCTGATGCGCGGCATGGTCGACTTCGCGCTGATCGAGGAAGCGGGCCACGACGACCGCCTGATCGAACAGCGCGTGGCCGTGCTGCCCTTGGTGCTGCTCGGTCCCCTCGACAGTCCCCTGCCTGCGGGCCAGCCCGTTCCCTTCGTGGAGGCGGCGCGCCTGCCGCTGGTCCTGACCTCGCACCACATGGGCGTGCGCGGCGCGGTCAACGAGGCGGCGCAGCGCAGCCAGGCGCGGCTCAACATGCGGATTGAGGCCGACAATCCCCGCCTGGCGCGCGAGCTGGTGGGCGAAGGGCTGGGCTATGCGATGCTGCCCGCGCGCTATTGCGGAGAGACCTTGGCAAGGGGCGACCTGGCGGCCTGGCCGCTGACGGACCCTGCGCCGGAGGTGGAGGTTCTGCTTGCCGTCCGGCGCGCCAGCCAGGCGGCGCGCAAGCGCCTGGCCGGCGTCGAGCGCCTGATCCTGGAACAGGCGGCGGCCCTGCTCACCGCGCCGCTGGCCTTGGCCGGCCGACCGCGCTAACCCTGCGGGCGTGAAAGACATTCGCCTGCCCCTGATCCTGGCCGGAGCGGCCGCCACGGCGGTTATCGCCTTCGGCACGACGCTGACCGGCAAGCCCGGTCCGGGGCCGGCCGCGATGGTCCTCGTGCTGCTGGCGGTCTATGCTGCCGGGCTGGGACTGGGCGGATTGCTGTTCAGACGGAGAGGTTGAGCGATGGTGCAGATGATCGAGGCGAACTGGCTGGCGCTCGTGCTGGTGCTGATTATCGGCCTGCTCGTCGCCTGGTGGATCTTCGCGCGGGCGACCGCCCCGCGCGAACGGCACCGCGCGCCCGATGCCCTGGACGAAGGCGTGGCGCCCGCCGCGCGCAACCAGGCGTTGATCGACGCGCCTTCCGCCGCCGCGCTGGCCGATAGCGGGCCGGGCATCTTCGCGGGCGCGGGCGAGGTCATCGCCGTCGCCGCGCAGGACGAGGTCGCCGCCGCCAATGCCGCCGACCTCCCGCGCGAGACGATCGCGGAAGTGGGCGGCGAGGCCGA
>CAZFPW010000150.1:0-6619 GCA_964520765.1 uncultured Novosphingobium sp. | reverse complement strand
GACGTGGAAGGAGGTGGCGATCAGCGCGTTGCCGCCGAAGCCGAAGATCACGCCGGTCGTATGGGCGGGCCGCAGGCGCCCGAAGCTCGACCATGCCGCATCGAACGTCAGGTCGGGATAGGCCAGCAGCCAGGCGACCCAGTCGCCCACGAACATGGCGAACACGGCCCAGGCCATGGCGATGACGATGCCGACCTTGCTGGGATCGTCATAATAGGCCTTGAGCCGCGCCTCGTCGGGCTCCGGATCGAACAGGCGCCGCACGACCACGGCCAGCAGGCCCAGCCCGAAGAGAAGCACGATGTAGCCGTGCGTTTCCATCGGGTCCATGCGCCCCGCGGCTCCGGCCGCCATCGCCAGGCCCGCGATCACCAAGAGAATGAGGACCGCCATCGCCCATTGACGTTCGCCGGTCGTGAGACGTGAAACCACGATGAGCCCCTGGAGTAAGTCCTTGTTCGCAATTCCAGCCCGCTATCACATAAGAAGTATTGAATATACCTCTTATGTGATAGCGGGAGATCGCGCCCTTACCCCATGAATGCCGAAAACCAGCTCACCCGATCCGCTCGGCCCAGGCCACCCGGCGCCAGGGGCCGCCGTATTCGGTGCCGTCGAAGGGGAAGCAGGTGGTCAGCGCCAACAGCGGCCGGGCCGGATCGAGCGGATAGGCGAAGGCGTCCCAGCGCACCGTCTCGAACCGGGCGATCCGATAGCGCTGCCTCTCGCCGGTGACGAGTTCCAGCGTCATCTCGTCGCCCTCGCGCAGGTCGCGGATGAAGCGGAAATGGGTGTCGCGGTGGGCGGCGAGCACGGCCACGGGGCTGGCCGCGGTCGCGGCCTTGAGCAGGGTCGGCCCCTGGGCGAGCCGTTCGTGAGAAGGCTCTCCGGCCAGGACATATTCCTTCACGCCCAGGCGCTCGACCGTGATCCGCGCGACCGGCCCCTGGGCCGGCAGGGCCGGCGCGGCGCGCGAAGCCCGGCGGGATGGCACGCCCGTCCGCTCGGCCCGATGTTCGGCCAGGCGATGTTCGGCCAGCCGGTGTTCGACCAGGCGGTGCTCGGTCAGGCGCTGCTCGAAGGTCCGCTCCAGCCCCGCCTGGGCCAGCCTGGCCTTCACCGGCACGGCGACGCCGTCCGTCACCGTGGCCATGCCGCCGAGGCACAGCGCCAGCGAGGCGGCGGCGAGCAAGCCGCGCCCGCTCACGCCCGCCGCTCCGGGCCGCGCCGCCGCAGGGCCGCGCCGAGGCCGATCAGGCCCAGAGCCAGCAGGGCCAGGCCGCGCTGGATCGTGCCGAGGAAGCCGGTGGCGGTCTGCGGCAGGTCGAGCTGCTGCTCCGCCTCGGGCACGGGCGGGGCGCTCGCGGGCGGCGGCGGCGCGTCGCGGCCGAGCAGGCGGTCGAAGTCCCAGCCCTTGGGTAGCAGCAGCGGCAGTTCCTCCCGCGTCAGCCGCGCGCCATCGGGCCGGGCGCGCGTCTCGTCGACGGCGACCAGGCTCGTCTGGGTGGTGACGAGGCCATAGGCGAGGCCGAGCTGCGCGATCGCCTCGTCGGCGGCGTCCTCCGCCATCTGGCCCGACCAGCGCTGCGCCTCGACATCGGCGATGCGGCGATTGGCCCAGAGACGCGCCACGGCGGGGCTGTCCGCCGCCTGGCCGAGGTCGACCGTCCGGCTCCACGGCTTGTCGCCGATCATGCCGCTGACCGTCAGCGTGCCCTCGATCCGCTCGCCCTTGCCCAGCAGGACCAGCGGCTCGCCCGCATAGAGGTCGGGCAGGCGGCGGGGCGTCAGCTCCAGCGCGGTCCCCGCGACCCGCACGGCCAGCTCGCGGACGGCCGGGGCCTTCAGCCGGTCGAGCAGCGCGGTCATCTTGGCCATGACCTCGGCACCCGCACCGATGTTGGTATAGGTCCCGCGCCCGGCCTCGGCCATGCGGCGCATGAGGAAGTTGTTGGGGGCAGAGCCGATGCCGACCATGAACACCCGGCTCCGTCCGCCGCGGGCCGCGATCTCGGCCATCATCTCCTTCTCGTTGGAAAGGTCGCCGTCGGTCAGGAAGATCACCTGGCGCACGCCCGGATCGTCGGGCCGGTCGTCGGCCAGCGCGGCCTTCAGCGCGGGCAGCATCTCGGTGCCGCCGCTGGCCTCCAGCCCTTCGGTGAACTTGCGGGCGACGGCGATCTGCTCGGGACTGGCCAGGGTCGCATGGTCGAACAGGCGGGTCATCGTGTGGTCGAAGCGGATCACGTTGAAGCTGTCCTCCGGGCGCAGGGTGCCGAGCGCGTGGAGCAGGCTCCGCTTGGCCGCGGCCATCGATTCGCCGGACATCGAGCCGCTGTTGTCGATCACGAAGATCATCTCGCGCGGGGCGAGCTTGCCCGGCTCGACCAGCGCCTGCGGGGTGATCGTCGCCATGACGTAGCCCTGCCCGCCGAGCGTTTGACGGAACAGGCCGATGGTCGGGTCCGCGCTCGCCGAGCGCCAGCGCAGCTCGAAGTCGCGGTCGGCCGGCTCCTCGCCCGCCGCCAGGGTGATCGTCCGTTCCGCGGGGCCGGCGTCGGCCACCGCGATCCGGTGATAGGGGCTGATGATGTTCGCCGGCACGAAGCCGGGCGCGAGATGCACCGTGATCGAGACCGGATTGAGCGAGCGGCCCAGCGCCGGATCGGCCAGCGGGGCGGTGACGCGCAGCACATCGACGGCGGCGGCGCGGTCCGTCAGGCTATGCGGCGGGACGTAGCGCGCGCCGACGACCAGCGGCAGCCGCATGGCGAACTCGCCGCCGAGCTGGCGGACCGGCGCCTGGTACTCGATCGAGACCAGCACGGTCTCGCCGGGGCCGACATTGGCCACAGTGTTGCGGAACAGGTTAGGCCGGTCGGATTCGACGAGGCCGGCCTTGCGCCCCTCGGCCTTGGCCTGGTCGTAGATCGCCCGGGCCTCGACCCGGCGCTTGATATTGCCGACGATGACCCGCTGGCCGATCACCATCTTCATCGTGTCGACCGCCCCCTCGTCGGGCAGCGGGTAGAGGTAGGTCGCCTCCATCCACTGGTCGCTGGTGTTGCGGAAGGCCTGGGTCACGCGGACGCGCAGGATCTGGCCGCTGACGGTCACGTCCATGTCGGTGCCGAGCCGGACCGCGGGCATGGCGGTGGCGACGCCCTTGCCGCGCAGCATCAGCGCGCCGCCGGCGGCGGGATCGCCTTCGGCCGCCTGGGCGCGGGCGGAGGCGAGGCAGCTCAGGACCACGGCGACCAGGGCGATCGTGCCGATGGCGAGGCGCTTGCGGGCCTCGGCGCGGGGTTCGCGGCGGAGTTCGGGCCGAAGCACGGGGCGGGGGGAAGGATGCGGCGACATGGGCAGGCTCCATTCTTGCGGGAGCCCTTCGGTTAGGCAGCGCGGGTGCCGGACAGCCACGCGAAATGTCCGCCTCTTTCGGCAGGCAGAGGCGCAGGCTGGCGGTTCGCGACAAGGTGCTTGACGGAATGTGCGGATATGTGCGGAATTGTCCGGGGGAGTCTCCATGAATCAGACCGAATTGCGTACCGCGGAAAGCCAGGCGATCGCCGCGCGGCTGCGCGAGGAACTGGCCCGGCGGCGGATCTCGCGCCAGGCCCTGGCCGACATGGCCCGGATCAGCCTCTCGACGCTGGAGAAGGCGCTGTCGGGCAGCCGCCCCTTCACCCTGGCGACCGTGGTGCGGATCGAGGACGTGCTCGGCGCGCCGCTCCGCCCGCAGGGTGCCGCCGCCTCGGCCGACGCCCTGCTCGCGCCCGAGGCGATGGGCTCCTACAGCCGCCCGGCGGTGCGCTGGATCGAGGGCGCCTACCTGACGCTGCGCCCCGCCTTCAGCCAGCCCGACGCGATCTACGCCTACCGCACCGAGATCTTCTGGGACGAGACGGCGAGCCACCTGCGCTTCGCCGAGAGCGAGCGCACCGACAGCACCTTCACCCAGGCCGGCTTCGTCTCGATGCCGAACCTTTCGGGCCATACCTATCTGGTGACGAGCGAGGACGGCCAGTACCGCCTGATCATGCTCGGCCGCGGCACGCGCGAGCGGCGGATGTTCGGCCTGCTCTCGACCTTGCAGGTCGGGACGGGATCGCAGCTCGTCCCCGTCTCCTGCCCGATCGCGCTGGTCCCGCCCGAGCAGGTCGAGGCCCTGCGCTTCGGCCTCCTCGCGCCCGGCGAGCCGGGCTACGGCGAGTACCGCGAGGTGCTGGACCGGGCGGTCGGCAGCGATTTCTGCCGATGGTACGGCTGAGCGCCCGGCCCGCCGCCGCGCCGGCGCAGCCCGGCAGCGCGCCATGACGCCTCCCCGGTCCGGGCCGCGCGACTGCGCCTATCGCATCGCGGGCGTGACCAAGGTCTATGGCGAAGGCGAGGCCGCGGTCCATGCCCTGCGGGGCGTCGACCTGACGATCCCGACCGGCGAGATCGTGGTGCTGCTCGGCCCTTCGGGCAGCGGCAAGTCCACCCTGCTGAACATCATCGGCGGGCTCGACCGGGCGAGCGCGGGCACCATCTGGTTCGGGGACCAGGAACTCACCGCGATGAGCGACGCCGAACTGACGCGCTATCGCCGGGACAACGTCGGCTTCGTGTTCCAGTTCTACAACCTGATGCCGAGCCTGACGGCGCGCGAGAACGTCGAGCTGGTGACCGAGATCGCCGACGATCCGATGGACCCGGCGGAAGCGCTCGCCCTGGTCGGCCTGCATGCGCGGACGGATCATTTCCCGGCCCAGCTTTCGGGCGGCGAGCAGCAGCGCGTCGCGATCGCCCGGGCCATCGCCAAGCGCCCCAAGGTGCTGTTCTGCGACGAGCCCACCGGCGCGCTGGACAGCTTCACCGGCCGCGCGGTGCTCAAGGTCCTCAAGGACGTCAACGAGACGCTGGGCTCCACCGTCATGCTCGTCACCCATGCCGCGGCGACCGCCGGCATGGCGCACCGGGTGATCCATTTCGCCGACGGAGGCATTCGCGAGATCGTCGAGAACGCGACCCGGCTCGATCCCGAGGAAATCGCGTGGTGACCGCGCCATGAGCCCGCTCGACCGCAAGCTGCTCCGCGACCTGTGGCGCCTCAAGGGCCAGGCCGCGGCCATCGGCGCGGTCGTCGCGGTGGGCGTGCTGCTGCTGGTGATGATGACCGGCCTCGTCTCCTCGCTGGAGGAAACGCGACGGGCCTATTACGAGCGCTACCGCCTGGCCGAGGTCTTCGCGCCCGTAATCCGCGCGCCCGAGCATGTGATCGGCACGCTTGCGGCGCTGCCCGGCGTCGAGGCGGCGGAAGGCCGGGTCACGGGCTATGGCCTGATCGACCTGGCGGGGCTCGACCTGCCGATCCACGCCCGGATCGTCTCCCTCCCCGATTTCGAGACGCCGAAGCTCAACGACATCTTCCTCACCGCGGGGCGCAGGCTCGATGCCGCCCATCCTGACGAAATCCTCCTGCTCAAGGGGTTCGCCCACGCGCGCGGCATCAAGCCCGGCCATTCGCTGCGCCTGACGATCCGCGGCGCCCAGCGTTCCTTCCGCGTCGCCGGCATCGCCCAGGCTCCCGAATTCCTCTATGTGACCGCGCCCGGCGAACTCGCGCCCGACGACGCCCGCTATGCGGTGATCTGGATGAGCCGCGCGACCGCCGAGGCGGCCTACGACATGAAGGGCGCGTTCAACGAGGCGGTGCTGTCGCTCGGGCGCGACGCCAGCGAGCCGGCGGTGCTGGCCGCCGTCGACCGCGCGCTCGAACCCTATGGCGGGCTCAAGGCCTATGGGCGCGAGGACCATCTCTCGGATCGGTACGTCAGCGAGGAAGTCCGGGGCCTGCGCGTGCAGGGCGCGGTGGTCCCGCCGATCTTCCTCGCGGTGGCGGCCTTCCTGCTCTACATCGTCGTCTCGCGCATGGTGCAGGCCGAACGCGGACAGATCGGGCTGATGAAGGCCTTCGGCTATACCGGCGTCGAGATCGGCGCACACTATCTCAAGCTGGTCCTGCTGATCGCCGCCGCCGGCGCGGCCGCCGGCTGCCTGGCCGGCATCGCGGCCGGACGGGCCATGACGATCCTCTATCTCCAGTTCTTCAACTTCCCCTTCCTGCTGTTCGAGGTCCGCCCCTCCTCGTTCGTCTTGGGCGTCCTGATCAGCATCTGCTCGGCATCGCTGGGCGGCCTGCTCGTCCTGCGCGGCGTGTTCGCGCTGACGCCGGCCGTCGCGATGCGGCCTCCCGCCCCGGAAAACTACAGCCGCGCCGGCCGCATCGGACAGGCGCTGATCCGCCTGCTCGACCAGCCGAGCCGCATGATCCTGCGGCGTGTCACGCGCCAGCCCGTGCGGATGGGCGGGGCGGTGCTCGGCATCGCCATGGGCATGGCGCTCGCCGCCGCGATGATCGGGGTCATGTCGGGCTTCACCCGGACGATGGCCCTCAATTTCGACGTGGTCGACCGCAGCGATGCCGCCGTCACCTTCATCGACGCCAAATCGGACAAGACGATCCTCGAGCTGCGGCGGATTCCGGGCGTGATCGAAGTGGAGCCGGCAAGGAACATCTCGGTCGTGCTCAGCAACGGGTTGAAATCCCATCGCGGCGCGGTGGAGGGCCGGGTGG
>CAZFPW010000149.1:0-6703 GCA_964520765.1 uncultured Novosphingobium sp. | reverse complement strand
GTCGCGCCGGGCTTGTCGGCCCAGACCGTGCCGGCGATGTCGAGGTGCGCCCAGGGCGTGCCCTTGTCGATGAAGCGCTGGAGGAACTGCGCCGCCGTGATCGAGCCGCCGAAGCGGGCGCCCACGTTCTTCATGTCGGCGATCGGGCTGTCGATCATCTTGTCATAGACCGAGCCCAGCGGCAGCCGCCACAGCTTGTCGCCGGAGGCCTGGCCGGCGGCGGTCAGCCCGTTCGCCAAGTCGTCGTCATTGGAGAACAGCCCGGCATATTCGTGCGCCAGGGCGGCAATGATCGCCCCCGTCAGCGTCGCCAGATCGATCACCGCGCCGGGGGCATATTCGCGCTGCACCCAGGTCAGCACGTCGCAGAGCACCAGACGCCCTTCGGCATCGGTGTTGATGACCTCGATCGTCTGGCCCGACATCGAGGTGACGACATCGCCGGGACGCTGGGCATTGCCGTCGGGCATGTTCTCGACCAGCCCGACCACGCCGACGACATTCGCCTTCGCCTGTCGCCGCGCGAGGGCGAGCATGGTCCCGGCGACCGCTCCGGCGCCGCCCATGTCCCACTTCATGTCCTCCATGCCGGCAGCCGGCTTGATGGAGATCCCACCCGTATCGAAGGTCACCCCCTTGCCCACGAAGGCGGTCGGCTTGTCGCCTACTGGTCCCCCGTTCCAGACGAGCGCCAGCAGCCGCGGCGGGCGGGCCGAACCCTGCGCCACGCCCAGCAGGGCGCCCATGCCGAGCGCCTTCATCTCGGCCTCATCGAGCACCTTCAGCGTGATGCCGGTGCCCTCGAAACGCTCGCGGCAACGGGCGACAAAGCTTTCGGGATAAATGATATTCGCCGGTTCGGTGACGAGCTGGCGGGTGAACTCGATACCCTCGGCCAGGGCCGCCTCGACCGCCCAGGCCTCGGCCGTTCCGGCCGGCGCGCCGACCACCCGGATCGTGCCGAGCGAGGGCTTCTGCTCGTCGGTCAGCTTGGTGCGATAGACATCGTGCCGCCAGCCCCGCAACCGCGCCCCGAGCAGGACCGTGACGACATCCTGCGCGGACAGGTCCGAACCTGTCAGGTCCAGCGTCAGGACCGTCTCGCCCGAGGTGAGGAACCGCGCGACCAGGCCCGCTCCGGCCTTTTCGAGGTTGCCCCGCCGCCCGCTCGCGGACTTTTCCCCAGTTCCGGCCAGGGCCAGGCGGACGGCCTGACCGCCCCGCTCGACGAAGATCTCGAACAACTGCCCGGCCTTACCGGCAAAGCGCGTCGCCCGCGCTCCATCGCGGACAACCGGCTCCAAGGCTTCGGGAAGAGCGTCCTGATCGACCAGGACGGCGATGATGCCGGCGGGGGCATCGGCAAATTCGACTTTCATCTGTACTCCCGAACGGAACGCTATCCGCGACAAGACGTGATCGGCGGCTGTTTCAGCGGATTGCAGTTAAGCGCGGGCAGTGCGATAGGCAAGCCATGCTCCCCGCGTCGCAGCTTCCGCTGCAAGCCCCTGTCCGTCGCTTGCCGCGCTGGTGCGTCGCCGCCGCCGTGGCGTTCGCCGCTTGCGCTCCGGGCCTGTGGAGCAGTGCCGCCATCGCCCAGGAAATCTCGGCCGAGGCCGGCGCGATCACGCAGGATGAGCAGATCGGCTTCGAGGCCGACCGCCTGGAATACCAGCAGGAAGAAGAGATCGTCACCGCGATCGGCAACGTCGTGCTGCGCCGCGAAGGGCAGACCGTCCGCTCCGACAGCGTGACCTGGAACCGCAAGACCGGCGAGATCGTGGCCAACGGCAACATCCGCTTCGTCGATGCCGACGGCAACCAGCTCTACGTCGACAAGCTGGAACTGACCGACGAACTGAAGGCCGGAGCCATGGAGAACATGCTCCTGGCGCTGAACGAAGGCGGACGCCTCGCGGCCGAGCGCGGCACCCGCGGCGAGGACGGCAAGGTCATCCTGGAACACGCGGCCTATTCCGGCTGCGAGGTCGAGGATGCGGCCGGCTGTCCCAAGCGCCCGTCCTGGCGGATCACCGCGCGCCAGGTGATCTACGATCCCGACGCCAAGACGGTGCGCTTCAACGGCGCGCGGCTGGAGCTGTTCGGGGTGCGGCTGATCCCGCTGCCCGGCCTCGTCGTCGCGACCGACGGGCGCGCGGTCTCCGGCCCGCTGATCCCCGACCTGCGCCTCTCGGCCTCCAATGGGGTCGAGATCAACGAGACCTATTACCACCGGATCAGCAACAACCGCGACATCGCGATCACCGGCTACGTCTACACCAAGGCGCTGCCGATGCTCTCCGCGCAATACCGTGCCCTGACCGACAAGGGCGCCTACCAGATCACCGGCTACGTCACCCGGTCCGAGGTGATCCCGATCGGCGCCACCGGCACCGGCCAGAGCGACGAGTGGCGCGGCTACGTCTACGCCAACGGCAAGTTCCAGCTCGATCCGAAGTGGAGCGTGACCTTCTCCGGCCGCCTCGCCAGCGACCGCACCTTCCTGCGTCGCTATGATATCAGCCGCGACGACCGCCTGCGCTCGATGTTCGAAGTCGAGCGGATCGACGACAAGAGCTACCTGTCGATCTCCGGCTGGGCGACCCAGACCATGCGCGTGGGCGAAAGCCAGGGCCAGCAGCCTTTCGCCCTGCCGCTGATCGACTACCGCCGCCGCATCGCCGATCCGCTGCTCGGCGGCAGGATCGAACTCCAGGCCAACAGCCTGGCGCTGACCCGCACGACCGGCCAGGATACCCAACGGGCCTTCGCCAGCGCCAAGTGGAGCCTGCGCAAGCTGACCGGCATGGGCCAGGAGATCACCTTCACCGGCCTGGTCCGTGGCGACATCTACCATTCGGATCAGAACGCCCTGACCACCACCCCAGCCTATCGCGGCCTGCCCGGCTGGCAGGGCCGCGGCGTCGCGATCGGCGCGGTGGACGTGAAATGGCCCTTTGTCGGCTCGTTCATGGGCGGCACCCAGGTCTTCACCCCACGGGTCCAGTTCGTGGCCAGCCCGCCGATCCGTAACCTGGAAATCCCCAACGAGGACGCCCGCGCGATCGAGCTGGAGGACAGCAACCTGTTCTCGCTCAATCGCTTCCCCGGCTACGACCGGGTCGAGGACGGCGCCCGCGTCACCTACGGCTTCGACTGGCAGTGGGAACGGCCGAGCTGGCGGGTCTCGACCACCATCGGCCAGTCCTATCGCCTGTCCGACAAGCCGCAGCTCTTCCCGACCGGAACCGGCCTGTCGGAGCGTTTCTCCGACATCGTCGGCCGCACCGAGGTCCGCTACAAGGACTTCGTGAAGCTCACCCACCGCTTCCGCCTCGACAAGGACAACCTCGCCTTCCGCCGCAACGAGGTGGATGCGACGATCGGCACCCAGCGGACCTATCTGGAAGTCGGCTACCTCCGGCTCAACCGCGACATCACCGCCGGCCTCGAAGACCTGCGCGACCGCGAGGAGCTGCGCCTGTCGGCCCGCGTCGCCTTCGCCAAGTACTGGTCGCTGTTCGGCTCGGGCGTGTTCAACCTGACCAATCGCGACGAGGACCCGACGCTCGGCTCCGATGGCTTCCAGGCCCTGCGCACCCGCCTGGGCGCGGCGTACCAGGACGATTGCATGGAGATCGCCTTCACTTGGCGGCGCGACTACGTGACCACCGGCGACGCCCAGCGCGGCAACACCTTCCAACTCCACTTCGCGCTGCGCAATCTCGGCTTCCGCAGGTAAATCGCGGGCGAGATTGGCAGTGCCGTCCAAACGCGCTATCGCCCGCCCCTACAGCTTGGGTTAAGGCGTTTGGCGTCATCCCGCCGCAAACACCGGCCGGCCGATCCCGTGTTGGACAGGCCCGCGCCGCAAGAGGATTGAAGCACGCGTGAAGACCATGTTCCGCAAGTCGATTTCCGGCCGCACCGCGCTGGGGCCAATTGCCGCGCTCGGCCTTGCCGTCTCGGTCGGCCTGGCCGCACTCGGCGCCTCGGCGGGCGCGCAGCAAAGCGCTCCGGCCGCCTCCGCCCAAGGCTCGCTCAACATCCCGGACGACGTCAAGCTGTTCGGCAATCCCGATCCCAACCTGCGCCGGCCCACCGCGGTCGTGAACGGCGAGATCGTCACCGGCACCGATGTCGAGCGGCGCCTGGCGCTGATCCTCGCTGCGAACGAGAACAAGCCGAGCGCGGAGGAACTGGGCCGTCTCAAGCTCCAGGTTCTGCGCAACCTGATCGACGAGACCCTGCAAATCCAGGAATCCTTTGCCAACAAGATCGAGATCAGCAACGCCGAGGTGGAGCAGACCTATGCCCGCGTCGCGCAGCAGAGCTTCCGCCAGACCGTTCCGGCACTCAACGAATATCTCGTCAGGATCGGCTCCTCCCCCGAGTCGCTCAAGCGGCAGATCCTGGGTGAGCTTGCCTGGCAGCGCCTGCTGCGCCGCAACGTCCAGCCCTTCATCAACGTCTCGGAAGAAGAGGTGAAGGAAGTCCTCGAACGCCTCAAGGCATCGAAGGGGACGGAGGAATACCGGCTTGGCGAAATCTTCCTGTCCGCCACGCCCGAAAGCCGGAACGCCGTGTTCGAGAACGGCAAGCGCATCGTCGACCAGCTCCGCGAGGGCGGCAGCTTCGTCGCCTATGCCCGCCAGTTCTCGGAAGCCTCGACCGCCGCGGTCGGCGGCGATCTGGGCTGGATCCGCCTGGCCCAGCTTCCCGAAGAGCTTGCCGTCGTCGCCCGCGACATCCAGCCCGGCCAGCTCGTCGGGCCGATCGAGGTTCGCGGCGGCTTCTCGATCCTCTACATGATCGACAGGCGCCAGGTGCTCACCGCCGATCCGCGCGACGCCATGCTCAGCCTCAAGCAGGTTTCGATCAACTTCCCGGCCGGGATCAGCGAAGCCGACGCCAACAAGCGCGCCGCCGATTTCGCCACCGCCATGAAGGAAGCGCAAGGCTGCGGCTCGGTCGACGCCATCGCCCAGCGGGTCGGCGCGGATGTCGTCGCAAACGATCAGGTCCGCGCGCGCGACCTGCCGGGGCCGCTGCTCCAGGCCATGCTCGACCTGCAGATCGGCCAGACCTCGCCGCCGTTCGGCACGATCAAGGAAGGCGTGCGCGTCCTCATGCTCTGCGGCCGCGACGATCCCAAGGTCAGCGACGGCCCGAGCTTCGACGACTTGATGACCCAGATGGAGGACGAGCGCGTCAACAAGCGCGCGCAGATGTACCTGCGCGACCTGCGCCGCGACGCGATCATCGAATATCAGTGATCTCGCGATGACCGGACCGCTGGCAGTCTCCCTGGGCGATCCCGCGGGGGTCGGCCCGGAACTGCTCGCGGAAGCCTGGGCCCAGCGCGCGAACCACGGGTTGACGCCGTTCTTCGCCGTCGGCGGCGCGCGATTGCTCGCCGCCGCGGCAAGCTCACGTGGACTTGAGGTTCCGATCCGGCCGATCGCGGACCCTGCCGAAGCGGCCGGAGCCTTCGCCTCCGCCCTGCCCGTGCTGGACGGCCCCGATGCCGACTATTCCCCCGGCGCTCCCGACCGCGCCGGGGCCGAGCTTGCCCTGGCCTCGCTGACCCAGGCCGCCCGGCTCGCCGTTTCCGGCCAGGCTTCGGGGATCGTCACCGGCCCCATCGCCAAGTCCCGCCTGGCCGAGGTCGGCTTCGTCCATCCGGGCCAGACCGAGTTCGTCGCCGAAGCCTGCGGCATCGCTCCCGAGGGGGCGGTGATGCTGCTTGCCGGGCCCAGCCTAAAGACCGTGCCGATCACCGTGCACGAGCCGCTCGCCACGGTTCCCGCCAGTCTGACCGTAGAACTGATCGTCACGAAATGCCGGATCACCGCCATGGCCATGCGCCGCGATTTCGGCATCGCCCGCCCACGCCTCGCCGTCGCCGCGCTCAATCCCCATGCAGGGGAGGACGGCCGCATGGGCGACGAGGAGCAACGGATCATCGCGCCGGCCCTCGCCCTGCTCCAGGCCGAGGGCATCGACGCGACGGGTCCGCACCCGGCCGACGCGCTCTTTGCCCCCCATGCCCGCGAAGGCTACGATGTGGCGCTGTGCATGTACCACGACCAGGCGCTGATCCCCTTGAAGGCCCTGGACTTCGACGCCGGGGTCAACATGACGCTGGGCCTGCCGATCGTCCGCACCTCTCCCGATCATGGCACCGCCTTCGCCATAGCCGGCAAGGGGCTGGCCAATCCCGGCGCGACCATCGCCGCGATCCGCATGGCCGGCGAGTGCGCAAGGCGGCGGGCCTCCACCCCGCTCTCGTGATGCCCGCATGACCGCCACCCCCGCTCAGCCTGAGCTTGTCGAAGGCCACGCGCAGCCTTTACCCAAAGGTCGCTCGACCTGGCGGCAAGGCGCACGCGTGGTCTTCGACAAGCTCAGGCTGAGCGGGGGTCGTAGCTTAAACGAGCGCGGTATTCTGGGCGGAAATTGCCGTGCCTGACCTCCCCCCCTTGCGCGAGGTCATCGCACGCCACGGCCTCTCGGCCTCCAAGGCGCTCGGCCAGAACTTCCTGCTCGACGAGCAATTGCTGGATCGCATCGCCGCCATCCCCGGCAGCCTGAAGGACCGCGCCGTCCTCGAAGTCGGCCCCGGCCCCGGCGGCCTGACCCGCGCCCTGCTCCGCGCCGGCGCGCGCGTCACGGCGATCGAGATGGACCGCCGCTGCCTGCC
>CAZFPW010000148.1:2521-6746 GCA_964520765.1 uncultured Novosphingobium sp. | reverse complement strand
CGCTTCGCCTGGGATTCCTACCGCCGCTTCATCCAGATGTATTCCGACGTGGTGCTCGGCCTCGACCATCACCTGTTCGAGGACGCGCTGGAGATCGCCAAGGAAGACCAGGGCTATTACGCCGACGTCGAGATGAGCGCCGAGGACTGGCAGGCGCTGGTCAAGGAATACAAGGCCATCGCCACGCGCGAGCTGGGCCGGCCGTTCCCGCAGGACGTCGAGGAACAGCTCTGGGGCGCGATCCAGGCGGTGTTCGATTCCTGGGACAGCGACCGCGCCAAGGTCTATCGCCGCCTGAACGACATTCCAGGCGACTGGGGCACGGCGGTCAACGTCCAGGCCATGGTCTTCGGCAACATGGGCGATACCTCGGCCACCGGCGTCGCCTTCACCCGCGATCCCGCGACGGGCGAGCGGGCCTATTATGGCGAATGGCTGGTCAACGCCCAGGGCGAGGACGTCGTCGCCGGCATCCGCACCCCGCAATACCTGACCAAGGCCGCGCGCGAGCGCGCCAACGCCAAGCCGCTGTCGATGGAAGAGGCGATGCCCGAGGCCTATGCCGAGCTGGCCCATGTCTTCGACCTGCTCGAACGGCACTACAAGGACATGCAGGACATCGAGTTCACCGTCGAGCGCGGCAAGCTCTGGATGCTCCAGACCCGCAGCGGCAAGCGCACGGCCAAGGCCGCGCTGCGCATGGCGGTCGAGATGGTCCAGGAAGGCCTGATCGACGAGGCGACCGCGATCCGCCGGGTCGATCCCATGGCGCTCGACCAGCTCTTGCACCCGACGCTCGATCCCAAGGCGCACCGCGACGTGCTGGGTAAGGGCCTGCCGGCCTCGCCCGGCGCGGCTTCCGGAGCGATCGTGCTCGATGCCGACAGCGCCGAGAAGCGGGCCGACCGGGGCGAGGCGGTGATCCTCGTTCGCGTCGAGACCAGCCCCGAGGACATCCACGGCATGCACGCCGCCAAGGGTATTCTCACCGCGCGCGGCGGCATGACGTCACACGCGGCGGTGGTCGCGCGCGGCATGGGCCGCCCCTGCGTCTCGGGCGCGTCGAGCCTGTCGATCGACATGGCGAGCCGCACCCTGCGCATCGGGGACCGTGAGCTTAAGGAAGGCGACGTTATCACCCTCGACGGGGCGAGCGGCGAGATCATGGCCGGCGAGGTGCCGACCATCGAGCCCGAGCTGATCGGTGATTTCGCGGTCCTGATGGGCTGGGCCGACAAGCATCGCCGGATGAAGGTGCGCACCAATGCCGAAACTCCGGCCGACTGCCGCATGGCGCGCCAGTTCGGCGCCGAGGGCATCGGCCTGTGCCGCACCGAGCACATGTTCTTCGACGCGAACCGCATCTCCGCCGTGCGCCAGATGATCCTGGCCGAGGACGAGGCCGGCCGCCGCGCCGCCCTGGCCAAGCTGCTGCCCGAGCAGCGGGCGGACTTCCACGCGATCTTCGAGGTGATGGTCGGCCTGCCGGTGACGATCCGCCTGCTCGATCCGCCGCTGCACGAGTTCCTGCCCCACGGCGACGCCGAGTTCGCGGAGCTTTCCGACACGATCGGCATCGGCGTCGACACGCTGAAGCGCCGCGCGGGCGAACTCCACGAGTTCAACCCGATGCTCGGCCATCGCGGCTGCCGCCTGGGCATCACCTTCCCCGAGATCTACGAGATGCAGGTCCGCGCGATCTTCGAGGCCGCCTGCGACATCGCGGCGGGCGGCGAGGCTCCTGTGCCGGAAGTGATGATCCCCCTGGTCGCGACCAAGCGCGAGCTGCAGATCCTGCGCGCCCTGGTGGACCGCGTGGCCGCCCAGGTCTTCGAGGAGAAGGGCCGCACGCTCGACTATCTCGTTGGCACCATGATCGAGCTGCCCCGCGCCGCCCTCATGGCCGGAGAGATCGCCGAGGAAGGGACCTTCTTCTCCTTCGGAACCAACGACTTGACGCAGACCACGCTCGGCGTCTCACGGGACGACGCGGCACGCTTCCTGAGCCCCTACGTGGAGCAGGGCATCTATCCGCGCGATCCCTTCGTCAGCCTGGATATCGAAGGCGTCGGCCAACTGGTGCAGCTCGCCGCCGAGCGCGGCCGGGCGACCCGGCCCGACATCAAGCTGGGCATCTGCGGCGAGCATGGCGGCGATCCGGCGAGCATCGCGTTCTGCGAGAGCGTCCGCCTCGATTACGTCAGCGCCTCGCCCTATCGCGTGCCGATCGCCAGGCTGGCGGCGGCGCAGGCGGCACTAGGCTGAGCCGATCCTCCCCTCCTCTTCAGAGGAGGGGATCGAGGGTGGTGGCGATGCCGCAGGCAGCGCTCGCGAAGCGACAACTCGCCCAGACCACACCACCCCCAACCCCCTCCTCTGAAGAGGAGGGGGCTTTAGCGCCGCCACCCGCTCAGGGTGAGGATTTCGAACCGCTCGACGGTCCGGCCATCTTCACCCGCCGCGGCGAAGGCCGCTCGCGCCCGGTCCAGGGCCGGGCGGTCCAGCGGGCGTCCGCCACGGGCCAGCACGTTGGTCAGCCCTTGCGCCCTGAGGTCCGCGACCAGGCCGTCGAGTGAGCGGAAGCTGACCGAAACGGTCCTGCTGTCGACCACCGGATCGGCAAAGCCCGCGCGCTGGAGGAGTTGCCCCCCGGCGCGCACGTCGACCATCGGGTGAAGCCGGGGCGCGGGGCGCTCGCCGTCGGCGGCCAGCATGGCGGCGCGCAAGGCCGGCAGGCTGCCGGCGCCCATGAAGCTTGCGATCATCAGGCCGCCCGGCTCCAGCGCGTGGCGCAGGTGGACGAGCGCGCCGGGCAGGTCGTTCACCGTGTCGAGGGTGCCGAGGCTGGCGATGAAGTCGAAGCGGGCGGCGGGCAGGGGGCGTTCCTCGTCGTGCCCCGCGGCGGGTTCCAGCACGTCGGCGTTCAGGGCGGCGGCCAGGCCCAGGGTCCAGTCGCCGATTACCAGGGCGCGCCTGGGCTCGACCCGCAGGAAGCCGAGCCGGTCCTGCAGGTCCTCGATCATGTCCTCGATCAGATAGCGCGGCGCGCCGGGACGCCGCTGCAAGGCCAGCATCCGGCGGCGTGCGGCGAGGCGGCGGGCGGGCGTGAAGACGATGGGCGGAGTGCTGGCCATGCCGGCCCCCTGCCTTGCCGCGCACCCTCGCGCAAGCGGGGAGGGCGGGCTACAAGCCGCCGATGGCTCTCGCGCAAACCCTTTCCCCCTTGGTCGACCTGGTGTTTCCCCCGCGCTGTCCGCTCTGCGGAGAGGGGCTGACCGCGCAGGTCGGGCTGTGCGGCGCCTGCTGGAGCGAGCTGGTCATTCCCGCCGATCCCAGTTGCACCCTGTGCCAGCGTCCGTTCTCCGAAAGCATGCCGGAAGGGGCGATCTGCGCTCCGTGCCTGGCCGCGCCGCCGAAGCATGACGGCATCGCGGCGGGCACCCTCTACAACGAGGCCTCGCGCCGCCTGGTCCTGGCCTTCAAGCACGGCCAGCGGATCGCGCTGGCGCCGATGATGGGACGGCTGATCTCGGCGCGATTGCAGGAGGCCGGGCCGGATTGGCTGGTCGTGCCGGTGCCGCTCCATCGCTGGCGGCTGTGGCGGCGCGGGTTCAACCAGGCCGCCCTGCTGGCGCGCGAGATCGCCCGGCTGCGCGGCGCGACCCTGGTGGTCGACGGTCTCGAACGGCGCAAGCAGACGCCCTCGCTCGGCGGCCTGGGCCGCAAGGCCCGCGCCCGCGCGCTGTCGGGCGCCATCGGGGTGAACCGGCACAAGGCGGATTTCGCCGGGGCCAAGGTCGTCCTGGTCGACGATGTGCTGACCAGCGGGGCGACCAGCAGCGCCTGCGTCTCCGCGCTCAAGCGGGCGGGGGCGGAAAAGGTCGTGGTCGCCTGTTTCGCCCGCGTGCTGGATGAGGTGGCGGGATAGCCCCAAAAGAAAACGCCCGGGAGGTTAATCCCGGGCGCCCTCGTGACGAAACTGAAGAGGTGCCGCTTTCGCGAAACGATGACGCCCCCCGACGTCATCTCACCTTATTCCTCATCATCCCTGAACCTTGGCGCTTCAGCGCCGCAGTTCGCGATACGGTTCCCTCAAACCGTGCTGGACTTGTCTCATCGAACCGACTGCCAGAAAAGCATGATCGCTCGCGCGCGTGGATTTTGGCGGGCATCTGTGGTTATCGTGCAACAAGTCACCATTTCGGGCGACCATTTCGAGGATCAA
>CAZFPW010000148.1:0-2421 GCA_964520765.1 uncultured Novosphingobium sp. | reverse complement strand
GCGCTGGTCCTGAAGGTCACGCCGCACGGCCCCGCCTGCCATACCGGGGCGACGGCCTGCTTCTATCGCCTGCTGGACGGGGATCGGCTCGCGCGAGTCGAAGATTGACGTTTACGTAAAGGGAATGCATGTTTCGGGCATGGCTTCCCTTGCGGCCCCTTCCGGCGACGATGATGACCGGACCTGGTCGATCTCCGACCTGAGCGCCGAATTCGGCGTCACCGCCCGCGCCCTGCGGTTCTATGAGGACGAAGGCCTGCTGTCTCCAGTGCGGCAGGGCCTGACGCGCATCTACGGCCGCCGCGATCATGCGCGGCTTGCCTGGATCCTGCGCGGGCGCAGCGTCGGCTTCAGCCTGGCGGAGATCAAGGAACTGGTCGACCTCTACGACATCGGCGATGGCCGGGTCGAGCAGCGCCGCGTCACGATCGAGCGGTGTCGGGAGAAGGTCGACAAGCTCAACCGTCACCGGGCCGACATCGACGCCGCCATTGCCGAATTGTCGGACTTCATCGCCCATCTCGAATCCACGGACCTGCCGGCCGGGCAGGACTGATCAACGGAGAACACCAATGCCCAGCTACAAGGCGCCGACGCGCGACACGCGGTTCATCATCAACGAAGTTCTGCGCCTGGAAAGCTACGGCAACCTGCCTGGCTTCGAGAGCGCGACGCCGGATATCGTCGATGCCGTGGTGGAGGAATCGGGCAGGTTCGCCTCTGAGGTTCTGGCCCCGCTCAACGCCACCGGCGATGCCGAGGGCTGCGTGCGCCATCCCGACGGATCGGTGACGACCCCCAAGGGCTTCAAGGAGGCCTTCGCCCAGTTCCGGGAGGCGGGCTGGGGCACGCTGACCGCCCCGGCCGAGTTCGGCGGGCAGGAGATGCCGCATGTCCTCGGCTTCGCGGTGGAGGAATTCATGTCCTCGGCGAACCAGGCCTTCGCGATGTATCCGGGCCTGACCAACGGCGCGATCTCGGCGCTGCTGGCCAAGGCTTCGCCCGAGTTGCAGAACCGCTACGTGCCCAGGATGGTCTCGGGCGAGTGGCTCGGCACGATGAACCTGACCGAGCCGCAATGTGGCACCGATCTCGGCCTGATCCGCACCAAGGCCGTGCCGCAGGGGGACGGCTCCTATGCGATTACCGGGACCAAGATCTTCATCTCGTCCGGCGACAACGACCTGACGGACAACATCATCCACCTCGTCCTTGCCAAGACGCCGGACGCGCCGGATTCGACCAAGGGCATCTCGCTCTTCGTCGTGCCCAAGGTGCTGGTGAACGCGGACGGCTCGCTGGGCGAGCGCAACGCCGTCTCCTGCGGGGCGATCGAGCACAAGATGGGCATCCACGCCAATGCCACCTGCGTGATGAACTACGACGGGGCGACCGGATGGCTGGTCGGCGATGAGAACAAGGGCCTGGCCGCCATGTTCATCATGATGAACGCCGCGCGGCTTGGCGTCGGCATCCAGGGGCTGGCCCAGGCCGAGGCGGCCTATCAGAACGGGGCGGAATACGCGCGCGAACGGCGCCAGGGCCGCGCCCTGACCGGCCCGGCCGAGCCGGAGGAAAAGGCCGACCCGCTGATGGTCCACCCCGACGTGCGGCGCATGCTGATGGACGCCAAGGCCTTTACCGAGGGCATGCGCGCCCTCGCCCTGTGGGGCGGCCTGCTGGCCGATCTCGCCCACAAGGCGGGCAGCGAGGAGGAGCGCCAGGCCGCCGACGACCTGCTCGGCCTGCTGACCCCGGTGATCAAGGGCTATGGCACCGACAAGGGCTTCGACGTGGCCGTGAACATGCAGCAGATCTGGGGCGGGCACGGCTATATCGTCGAGAACGGGATGGAGCAGTTCGTCCGCGATGCCCGGATCGCGATGATCTATGAAGGCGCCAACGGCGTCCAGGCGATGGACCTCGTCGGCCGCAAGCTCGCCGCCAACATGGGCCGGGCGATCCAGGCCTTCTTCAAGGTGGTCGACGACGAATGCGCCGCCGCGAAGACGGACGAGAAGCTGGCCGACATCGCCGGCCGCATCGAGAAGGCGAACGGCGAACTGAAGGCCGCGACGATGTGGTTCATGCAGAACGCTATGACCAATCCGAACAACGCCGGAGCCGGCGCGCATGCCTACATGCACATTGCCGGGGTGGTCGCGCTGGGGCTGATGTGGCTGCGCATGGCCAAGGCCGCCGGCGCGGCGCTGGCGGGCGGGGCCGAGGACAAGGCCTTCTATGAGGCCAAGCTCGTCACGGCGCGCTATTTCGCCGAGCGGTTCACCCCCGATGCCGGCGCCCTGCGCCGCAAGATCGAGGGCGGGGCGGAGGCGATGATGGCGCTGCCGCCGGAAGCCTTCGGGGCGATCGGCTAGAGCCCGTCCGGAACGAAAAATCCCCTCCGCACGGGAGGGGATT
>CAZFPW010000147.1:5699-6854 GCA_964520765.1 uncultured Novosphingobium sp. | reverse complement strand
CTGGTAGGTATTGCCGAATTCCAGCTCGGTCTCGGGCGCGGGGTTGGCCTCGGCCAGGCGGCGGAAGAATTCGAAGATGTCGGCCTGCTTCAAAGCCCCAACACTTCCTTCATCGTGAAGCGCCCGGCCTCCTGCCCGACCAGCCAAGCCGCCGCCTTCACCGCGCCCTTGGCGAAGATGCCCCGGTTCTCGGCAAGGTGGGACAGGGCGAGGCGTTCGTTGTCGGCCAGCAGATAGACCGTGTGGTCCCCCGCCACGCTGCCGCCGCGCAGGCTGGCGAAGCCGATGTCGCCCACCTTGCGCGCGCCGGTGATGCCGTCGCGGCCCCGCTCGCTGCTGTCGGCCAAGGCGATACCCCGCCCGCGCGCCGCGGCCTCGCCCAGCAGCAGGGCCGTGCCCGAGGGGGCGTCGACCTTCTTGCGGTGATGGGTCTCGACGATCTCGATGTCCCAGTCCTCGCCCAGCCGGCTCGCGGCTTCCTCGACCAGGTGGGCGAGCAGGTTGACCCCCAGCGAGGTGTTGCCGGTCTGGAGCACGGCAATCGTCTTCGCCGCCTCGTCCAGCAGCCAGTGGTGGCGCTCCTCCAGCCCGGTCGTGCCGACGACGATCGGTGTCAGCGCCGCCATCGCCGCGTCGAGGTTGCCCTCCAGCGCGGCGGGGCTGGAGAAATCGACCAGCACGTCGCTTTCCTTGGAGAGCCGCACGATGTCGCCGGTATCCTTGTCGACCCCGCCGGCATATTCGTGCCCGGCGGCCGCGATCGCTTCCCGGAGCGCGTGCCCCATGCGCCCCTCGCTGCCGATAATCCCGATACGCGCCATTCGCAGCTCCCGCTCAACGGCGGGAATCGGCCGCCAAAACCGCCCTGGCTCCCGCCAGGCTCAAGTGATGCGAGTCGAAATAGAGAGGAACGCCGGCCTCGGCAATCCGCGTGCCCTCGCCCACCGCGAGCGCGCGGACCGGATCGACGATGCCCACGCCCCGCGCCTGCCAGCGCGCATAGTTGGCGGTGAACCAGCCGGTCTTGCGGCGGTAGTCGGCCAGGCTCTCTCCGCTGTCGTCCTCCGGCCCGCCATAGGCGGCGGCGCGGGCCATGCGGCGCGGCACGTCGAACGGCTGCGGCGGCACCGGGCCGATGATCGTCACCGCCTTGCC
>CAZFPW010000147.1:3240-5599 GCA_964520765.1 uncultured Novosphingobium sp. | reverse complement strand
CGCTCCAGACGAAGACCCGGCGGCGATCGAAGCGCCGCGAATCGCGGAACGGCCGCTCGACGAAGCGCCAGCTCAGCCAGGCGAGCGCGAAGGCGGCGGCGATGACGCCGACCTGCCAGAAGCCCGCGAGCCGCTCGTCCCGCGCATATTCGGTGAAGACGACCAGCGGCCAGTGCCAGAGGTAGAGCGAATAGCTGATGAGCCCGATGGCCACCAACGGCCGCAGCGACAGCAGCCGTCCGGCGAGCGTGCCCGGCGCATAGGCGATCAGCAGGGCCGAGCCCAGCACCGGCGGGATCGCGGCGAGGCCGGGGAACACGGTGGTGCGGTCATAGGTGAAGACCGCGAAGGCGATCCCCGCGATTCCGGCCAGGGCGATCCCCTCGCGGAGCGCGCCCTGGCGCACCTTGGGCGCAATGCCCAGCGCGAGCAGCGCCCCGGCGAACAGTTCCCAGGCGCGGGGCGGCAGCATGTAGAAGGCGAAGCCGTCGGTATCGGCCTGCTTCCACCAGGCCCAGGCGAGCGAGACCAGCGCGACCCCGGCCACGGTCGCCAGCCGATAACGCGGGACATAGCGCGCGATCAGCCAGAGCAGCAGCGGAAAGCCGATGTAGAACTGCTCCTCCACCGCCAGCGACCAGCAATGCAGCAGCGGCATGGTCTCCGCGCCGCCCGCGAAATAGCCGGTGTTGAGGAAGAACCAGACGTTCGACAGGAAGGCGATGGCCATCAGCGCCGATGGCGCGACCCCTTCGAAATCGCCGGGCAGGTAGAGCAGGCTCGCCGCCGCGAGGACGAAGGCGATCATCACGAACAGCGCGGGCAAGATGCGCCGCGCGCGCCGTTCGTAGAAGCGGACCAGCGAGAAGGCGCGCGCGTCCATCTCTCCGGCGATGATGCCGGTTATGAGGAAGCCCGAGATGACGAAGAAGACGTCGACGCCGACATAGCCGCCGGAAAAGCCCGGCACCCGCGCGTGGTAGAGCAGCACCGGCAGGATCGCCAGCGACCGCAGGCCGTCGATGTCGCGGCGATAGCCGCCGGCCGCGCTCATGTTCCGAAGCCCCTCCCCAGATCGAGGAAGATGCGATAGGCCGATCCGGTTAAGATTTGGCGAGCCCGGCTCGCACAGGGAGCCCGATGAACCGGCCGATCCGCAACATCGTCATCCTTACCGGCGCGGGGGTGAGCGCCGAGAGCGGGATCGACACCTTCCGCGACGCGGGCGGATTATGGGAGCAGCACCGGGTCGAGGATGTCGCGACGCCGGAGGCCTTCGCCCGCGATCCCGCGCTGGTCCTGCGCTTCTACGACATGCGCCGCGCGGCGATCCAGACCAAGCAGCCGAACGCCGCCCACCGCGCCCTGGCGCGGCTGGATGCCGAATGGCGCGAGGGGGATGGCCGCAACCTGCTGATCGTCACCCAGAACGTCGACGACCTCCACGAGCGCGCCGGGGCGAGACGGGTGCTGCACATGCACGGCGAGCATCTCAACGCCTGGTGCACGGCCTGCGACGAGCGCTCGCCCTGGCGGGAGGCGCTGCTGCATCGCCCGCCCTGCCCGGCCTGCGGCGCGGCCGCGCTGCGTCCCGACGTCGTGTGGTTCGGCGAGATGCCCTATCGCATGGAGGAGATCCACGCCGCGCTGCGCGAGGCCGACCTGTTCGTCTCGATCGGCACCTCGGGCGCGGTCTATCCGGCGGCCGGCTTCGTGCGCACCGCCCGCGACCTCGGCGCGGAGACGCTGGAACTCAACCTCGAGCCGAGCCAGGGCTCGCGCTGGTTCCACGAAGCGCGGCATGGGCCTGCGACGGAGATCGTGCCCGCCTGGGTTGACGAGGTGCTGGCGGCACGTTGATTCGTCTCGCGCGCAGTCGTGCAGAGGCGAAAAGGCCTATCAAACCTCCGCTCAGCCTGAGCTTGTCGAAGGCCACGCGATGTCGGTTCCGCCAGGTCAAGGGAACTTTGGGCAAGGTTCGCGCGTGGCCTTCGACAAGCTCAGGCTGAGCGGGGGTTTGAAAAGCCTTTTCGCGTCTTCGCGTGAGATCGAATTACCGCCGCGAGCACCCCCGGCACTCGGCATCCCTCGCGACCTTCAGCGCCCGCATTCCCGGCGCGAGGCCGTCGATCAGTTGCAGCCGGCCCCATTGCGGATCGCCCAGCGTCGCGTGGCCCTGGAGGATCACCCGGATCGCGTGCATCGCCGCCATGGTCCCGACCATGCCCACGAAGGCCCCTAGCACGCCATCGGCCGCGCAGGTGTCGCAATCCTCGGCATCGAAGGCGTCGCCCACGAAGCAGCGATAGCAGGCTTCGCCCGCCAGGTGCCCGGCGAAGTTCGCCACCTGCCCCTGGAA
>CAZFPW010000147.1:0-3140 GCA_964520765.1 uncultured Novosphingobium sp. | reverse complement strand
AGGTATTGCAGCGCCGGGCTGCCGATCCCGCCGCAGCCGATCAGCACGACATGGGCCTGGCTCAGCGCCACCTGCCCGGCCCCGCCCACCTCGGGCAGGACGATGTGGCGGGCGAAGCGGCCGAGGCGGTCGGGCGACAGCGGGACGGGGGCAGGGCTCATCCCCGCCGCCCTAAAGCAGCGCGCCGCGAAAGCAACGCCGCGCCGCCTACTTGGCGAGCGGCGGCGCCATCAGCTCGATCTGGTTGCCGTCGGGATCGTGCAGGATGACGTAGGATACCATCGTGC
Source organism: uncultured Novosphingobium sp. (assembly GCA_964520765.1). Classification (GTDB taxonomy): domain Bacteria; phylum Pseudomonadota; class Alphaproteobacteria; order Sphingomonadales; family Sphingomonadaceae; genus Novosphingobium. Next base: position 2,853 of record CAZFPW010000147.1, on the reverse strand, counting down.
CCATCGCCTTGGGCTCCGGCACGTCGGCGAAGCCGGCGGCGCGCAGGCGGCCGATGGTCGCGACGATGTCCGGGGTCAGGATCATCAGGTAGGTCCCGCCGCGCACCATCTTGGCGCGCACCGCATAGTCGTGGTTCGTCATGACGATCCCCGAGTTCTGCGACGGCCCGTCCCAAGTGAGGTCCTGCGTCGCCCCGCGGTTGGTCCCCGCCTTCATCCCGAGCGCGGTGTAGAAGGCGGTCGACTTGGCGAAGTCCTGCGCCTCGATCTTCACCGAGCGCATGCCGGGGCCGAACGGGCTTGCCGGCTGGGCCAGGGCGGGCGCCGCGCCGAGCGCCAGCCCGGCCAGAATCGCAAGGGGTAGGCTCATGTCATCCTCTCCGCTTTTGTCTCAATGAGACAAGGTAAAGCAGGAAAGGCGGCGGATGGCGAGCCTTCTTCAGCTTTCGAGCTGGCGCAGCAGGCTGCGCACGTCGCCGTCCATGTCGGCGTCGCGGGTGCGCAGCTCCTCAATCAGGCGGACGGCGTGGATCACGGTCGAATGGTCGCGCCCGCCGAACTTGCGGCCGATCTCCGGGTAGGAGCGGGGCGTGAGCACCTTGGCGAGGTACATCGCGACCTGGCGCGGGCGGACCACGGCGCGGGCGCGGCGCTTGCTCGCCATCTCGGTGCGGTCGACGCGGTAGAACTGGCAGACCGTGCGCTGGATCTCGTCGATGGTGATGCGGCGGCGGTTGGCCGAGAGGATGTCGGTCAGCTGCTCCTCGGCCAGCTGGAGCGAGACGGCCTGGCCGGTGAGCTGGGCATAGGCGATCAGCTTGTTGAGGCCGCCGACCAGCTCGCGCACGTTGCGGTTGATCGTGCGGGCGAGGAACTCGATCACATCGGCCGGGACGTCGGCGGGCGTGAAGCGGGCCAGGCGATGTTCCAGGATCGCGCGGCGCAGCTCGATGTCGGCGGGCACGATGTCGGCGACGAGGCCCATCGACAGGCGGGACAGCAGGCGCTGCTCCACCCCGTCGAGCGCCTGGGGCGCGCGGTCCGCGGCGAAGATCAGGCGCTTGCCCTCGGCCAGCAGGGCGTCGATCGTATAGAGCAGCTCTTCCTGGGCGCTGGCCTTACCGATGATGAACTGGATGTCGTCGACCAGCAGCAGGTCGAAGCCGCGCAGGCGGGCCTTGAACTCGATCATCTGGTTCTGGCGCAGGGCCTGGACGAACTCGACCATGAAGCGCTCGGCCGAGCAGTAGAAGATGCGCGCGCGCGGGTGATTCGCCAGATAGGCATGGCCGATCGCGTGAAGCAGGTGGGTCTTGCCCTGGCCGGTCGCCGCCTTGAGATAGAGCGGGGCGAACTGCGGGGTTTCCAGCGCGGCCATGCGCTGCGCCGCGTTGGAGGCCAGCACGTTGGACGCGCCGGTGACGAAGGTGGCGAAGGTCAGCGTCGGGTCGAGGCCCACGGTGCCGCCCGCGATCCCGCCGACATCGCCCGCGACCACGCCGATCGCGGCCAGTTCCTGGGCGCCGGGCGCGCCGTCGTTGGCCGGGGCGCGGCGGACCGAGCCGTCCTTGCCCACGCGCAGCTCGGGAAGCTGGCGGCGGCCGGGGTGGACCGAGATGCGCACGTTGCGCACCTCGCCCCGGGCGATCTTCCAGGCGAGCGAGAGGCGGTCGGCGAATCGGTCGGCCACCCAGTTCGCGGAGAACTCGGTCGGCAGGTAGAGATCGAGCGTGCCGGTTTCCTTGCAGAAGGTGCCGAGCTGGATCGGGCGAATCCACTGGCTGTGGAGCTGCTGGCCCAGATCCTTGCGCAGGCCCTGGCTGATGTCGGCCCAGTCGGCGGCGAGGTCGAGCGCTTCCTGATCCTCGGCCATCCGCATCCCGCCGCCCTTCTTGCCTGCGCCCACGCCCGTCATCGCGTCGGCCCGATTACCCCCAGAGACGATACCTGTCACCCGCGCGCTCCCGACACAGAAATGAAAACCCCACCCGCCTTGGGCACTTGCGTGCGGCGGGCACAGTTTCGCTTTCGCCCTCCTCCCCCCGGGTTAGGACGCCGGCAACGAAAACTGTCTTGCAGTGCCCACGATCATGTCTTGGGCCGGGCCGATTTATGAAGCCTTTGGAGAGGAGGGCAAGACCGTCCACTGCAAAAAAACTGAAATATACAGCCTTGACACCCCAGGGGGGCAGAGATTTCGGGAAGTTCGATTAAGTACCCGTTATCCAAATACTTTTTCCATGACAGCTTGGCGAATCGCGCAATTCCAAGCCTTTCCGGAATCGCTGTTCCCGCCACCTGCCGGCCATAACAAAAATGGCCGGAGGAGCCCCTCCGGCCATGTTCTGTTTTCGTCCCGCCGTTCGCGCCCGAAGACGCGAATCGGTGCGGCGACTCAGAGCGCGGCGACGCGCTTGGTCAGCCGCGAGAGCTTCCGCGAGGCGGTGTTCTTGTGCAGCACGCCGCGCGCGACGCCGCGGGCCAGCTCGGGCTGGGCGGCCTTGAGCGCTTCGGCGGCAGCGGTCTTGTCACCACCGGCCAGCGCGCTCTCGACCTTCTTCACGAAGGTGCGGATGCGCCCCAGGCGGTTGCCGTTGATCTCGGCGCGGCGTTCGTTGCGGCGGATGCGCTTGCGGGCTTGCGGCGTATTGGCCATGTCGATCCTTCGTTCGGCTGCCGGGCAGCCCTACCGTTTGAATTTCGTGCGAAACGCCGGGCTGACGCAAGCCAACCCAGCGGGAAAGCGCGGCCCCTAGCCGCTGGAGGCCGAATCGTCAATGTCCCTTCGCATGGTCCGGATCGGCGAGGCCGATCCTTGCGCGGCACCGGCCCACTCCCCCGGCCCGGCCACCC
>CAZFPW010000146.1:0-6866 GCA_964520765.1 uncultured Novosphingobium sp. | reverse complement strand
AGGGAGCTTGGGGGAAGGTGCGCGCGTGGCCTTCGACAGGCTCAGGCCGAGCGGGGGTGGTGATTGGGGGGCGGGAGCGGGAACGGGAGCGGATCGGGACCGGGATCGCCCCTAGCCGTCCGAGAGCGCCCGCGCCGCCTCGCGCAGCCGGGCGCCGATCCGCGGCCGCCGCTCGGCGGTGAGCCGCTCGCTCGGCCCGGTGACGACCAGGGCGCCGAGCGGCCGTCCCTCCCGCCCCAGGATCGGCGCGGCCACCGCGATCGCGCCGGCCACGATGTCCCCGGCATTGACCGCATAGCCCAGCTCGCGGGTGCGGCGGAACTCCGCGGCAAGGGCGGCGTCGGGCGCGGCCCCCAGCAGCCGCGCCTGCTCCTCGGCCGGCAGGTGGGGCAGGACGGCTCGCGCCGTGGCGCTGCCCTGCAGCGGGACGACGATCCCCACCGGCGGGACCATCCGCAGCAGGTGGAAGCTCTCCAGCGCGTCGATCACCACGAAATGGTCGCCGTCGGGCATGGTGAGATAGGCGGTCTCGCCGGTCTCGGTCCGCAGCCGCTCCAGCAGCGGCCGGGCGCGCAAGCGCAGGCTGTCGCTGCTCGACGGGGCGCGGGCCAGGGTGAGGATGTGCGGAGTCAGCTCCCACCGCGTGCCGCCGGCCGCGCCGCCCGGCTCGGGCCGGATCCAGCCGGCGTCGGCCAGCGTCATCAGGTCGCGCTGCACCGCGCTCTTGTCCGCAGCCAGCGCGCGGGCCAGCGCGCTGACCCCGATCGGCTGGTCCCGCGCGATCCGCTCGAACACGGCGAGCATCCGGCCCGCGCTGAGACTCCGCTTGACCGCCACGGCCCACCTTGCGACAATGTTACTATTCGACAAATCGTATTACATAGTGATCCAGGAATCAAGTCCATGACCCTGCCTGACGTCCGCCCCCTCGATCCGGGCCTCCCCTTCGGCGTCCGCCTCGGCGGGATCACCCGCGCGCTGTTGGAAAGCGCCGAGGCGCGCAAGGCCATCGACGACCTCTTCATCGAACACGGCATGATCGTCTTCGAGGGGGTGGAGGAAAGCGACGCGATGCAGCTCGCGATCTCCAACTGCTTCGGTCCGCTCAAGGAGCATCCGGTGAAATCGCTCGCCCGGGTGGACGGGGCGCGCATGCCCGGCGTGATCGAACTCCACACGCGGCCCCATTCCGGCGGAGTGGTCGAGGTCGACGGCAGGCAGGTCTCCCACTGGCTGCCCTGGCATTTCGACCATTGCTACAACGACGAGCTGAACCGCGCCGGGGTGCTGCGCGCGGTGAAGATCGTCGACGAGGGCGGAATCACGGGCTTTGCCGACGGGATCGCGCTCTATCGGATGCTGCCGGAACCTCTGCGCCGGGCGATCGAGGGGCGGGAGGTGGCCTATACCCTCTCGACCCAGTACGACCACCTCAAGTTCGGCCGCCCGGCGCAATACCGGATGATCGAGCCCAAGCCGATGCCGGAGAGCTTCAAGGCCCAGGCGGCCGCCATGTCCCGCGCGATCCACCCCGCCGTCTGGACCCGGCCCACCGGCGAGAAATGCCTCCACGTCTCGCTCTACATGGCCGAGGGCATCGTCGGCGCGGAGAACGCGGAAGGCGACGCGCTGCTTGAGGAAGTCTGCCAGGAAATCAATCGCTTGGCGGCGCAATGCTCCTACCATCACAAGTGGCGGCCGGGCGAGATGATCATCTGGGACAACCTGCGAATGCTCCACGCCGTCGGCGGCAACCGCCCCGAGGACGAGCGGATCATGTACCGCACCACGATCCGCGGCGACTACGGCCACGGCCGCTGGGAAACCCCCGCCGCCGAACGCCCCGCCGTCGACGCGATGGCCTGAGACCGGGGGAGAGGAAACCATGGCGCGCATCGAAGTCGGCGGGCTGGAACTCGACTACGAGCTGATCGGCCCCGAACAGGGCCAGCCCCTCGTCCTGACGCCCGGCGGCCGCTATCCCCGCGATACGGCCGGAGTGCCCGAATTGGGGCGGATTTTCGCGGAAAACGGCTATCGCGTGCTGCTCTGGGACCGCCCCGGCTGCGGCGCCTCGGACATCGCCTTCACCGCCGAGAGCGAGTCCGTGATGAACGCCGATGCCCTGGCCGGGCTGGTCCGGGCGCTGGACCTCAGGGACGTGGTCCTCGTCGGCGGCTCGGCGGGATCGCGCATCTCCTTGATGGCCGCCCTGCGGATGCCCGGAAACGTGGCGAAGATCGCGGCCTGGTGGCTGAGCGGCGGGGCGATCGGCCTGGCCGGGCTCGCCTGGTTCTATTGCGGGGACCAGGTCGCGGCAGCCTCCAAGGGCGGGATGGAAGCCGTGGCCGAGCTGCCGAGCTGGGCCGACCAGATCGCCCGAAACCCGCGGATTCGCGACATTCTCCTGGCCCAGGACCCAGACGTCTTCATCGCGACGATGCAGCGGTGGGCGGCCCGCTTCACCTATCGCGACGACACCCCGATGCCCGGCATCACGGCCGAGGAATTCGCCAGCCTGACCATGCCGATCCTGGTCTTCCGCAGCGGCAAGAGCGACATGGCCCACACCCGCCGGACCAGCGAATGGGTCCATGAGCTGCTGCCCAATTCGATCCTGCGCGAGCCGCCCTGGGGCGACCAGGAATGGAACTACGTCTCGACCTTTCCCAACGACGTCGCCGCCCGCCGCGGCCGCTTCGAGCGCTGGCCCCTGATCGCCCCGGACGTGCTGGAATTCCTGCGTTCCTAGCCTGCGCCCGGCCGTTTCCCCTTGCGCTGGATGCGGCGGAGGGCCGATGATCGGGATAAGGTAACGGGAGACATTACGGATGGATGCCGAACTCGAAGCCAGGCTGCGCGAGATGGTCGATCGTCACGACATCCGCGAGGTCATGCTGCGCTATGCCCGCGGGCTCGACCGGCTGGACAATGCGCTGGCCCGGTCGTGCTATTGGGACGATGCGATCGAGGATCACGGGCAGTTCGTCGGCTCGCCGGACGATTTCATCCGCTATGCCGACGAGACCACGCTGATGTTCGAGGCGGTGCAGCACGGAATCTTCAATCATTTCTGTGATTTGCAGGGTGATGAGGCCTTTGCCGAAACCTATTACCAGTTCACCGGCGTCACGGCCGGCGACGCGCCGAACTTCGTCTCGACCGGGCGCTATGTCGATCATTTCCAGAAGCGCGGCGGCGAGTGGCGGATCGCCAATCGGGTGACCATCGTCGAGAGCCAGATGGACGTGCCGAAGTCCGCGATGCTCAAGGCGATGCCGCCGGCCTATACGGAGGACGAACCCTGCCAGGCGCGGCGCGACCGCACCGATGTCAGCTATCACCGCCCGCCGGTGCCGCGGCGTCCGCGCGGTTGAGCGTGGAACTTCGGCGGGAAATCGCCGTTTCATCTCCGCCAACTGACAGGAGATGATCATGGGCGAACTGGTCGACAAGGTGAAGGGCAACGTCAACGAAGCCCTGGGCAAGGCCAAGCAGAAGAGCGACGATCCGGCCACCCGCCAGGAAGGCGCGGGCCAGGAGCTGAAGGGCAAGGCCCAGCAGCTCGCGGGCAAGGTCAAGGGCGCCCTGGGCGACGATATCTAAGGGCTCGCGCGGCGCTCGCTGGCGTCAGCCAGTGGGCGACCGCGCGCCACCATGGGCGCAGGGGAGGAAACCAATCGATGACCAGGATCGCGCTTATCGTCGGCAGCCTCCGCCGCGAATCCTTCAATCGCAAATTCGCTCAGGCGCTGACCCGCCTGGCCCCCGCCGAGGTGGAATTCACCTGGCCCGACATCGGCGCGCTGCCGCTCTACAACCAGGACGACGATGGCGACCAGTCGGCGCCCACCAAGGCGCTCAAGGCGGCCGTTCGGGCGGCGGACGGGGTCGTGTTCGTCACCCCGGAATACAACCGCTCGATCCCCGGCGTGCTCAAGAACGCGCTCGACCACGGCTCGCGCCCCTATGGCGACAACGCCTGGGCGGGAAAGCCGGCGGGCGTGATCGGCGTATCGCCGGGCGCCCTTGGCACGGCGCTGGCGCAGCAGCATCTGCGCAACGTGCTCGCCTATCTCGACATGCCGACGCTGAACCAGCCGGAAGCCTATGTGCAGCATCGCGAGGGCATGTTCGCGGAGGACGATTCGCTTACCGACCGGAGCCGGGATTTCGCGCGGAAATGGCTCGACGCCTATCTGGCGTTCGCCGCCCGGCATCGCTAGGCAGTTCCCGCAATCCGCGAGGGGAACCTACCGATGAAACGTGCGCTGCCGGCCGTCCTGATCCTGGCCATCGCCATGGCCGTGGGCGGCGCCTCTCCGGGCGCGACGGCGGCGCGCGAGCGGCATGAGCGGTTCGAGACGATCGGCCGGGCCTTCAAGGGCGTGCAGGACCAGGTCAAGCGCCGCCCGGCCAATCTCCCCGCGATCCGCAACACCACGGGCGTCCTCGCCGTCCTCGCCTCGCGGGTGAAGGAGTGGTTTCCGGCGGGCTCAGGCCCGCGCGACGGGGTGAAGACCGACGCCCTGCCCGCCGCCTGGACCAACCGCGCCGAGCTGGACCGCCAGGCCGACCGCTTCGCCGCCGCCTCGCGCAGCCTGGCCACCGCCGCCGAGAGCGGCGACATGGCCGCGATCCAGGCCAACATCCGCGCCACGGGCGAGACCTGCAAGAGCTGCCACGATCAGTTCCGCAAGCGCTAGGAAAAGCCGCGGCGCTCCCGCCAGGCGGCGAAGTGCGGGACGAGTTCGGGCGGCAGGCTACCCACGAATGCCCCGTCGAGCGGATAGTGGGGCATGGCCTCGTCCACGGCATCGAGCAGGGCCATGCCCTGCTTGCGATCCTTGTCGCGTTTCAGGACGTGGCGGCTTGGTTTGTCGGCAAGCCAGAGCTTGTGCAGCGCGAACCAGCGAGGGTCGGGGGCCACCAGCCGTGCCGCGGTGCCGTCGCGGCAAGGGACGACCTGGTCCACGCGTCGTCCGGGTAGCAGCCATTCCTGCTCCGGCAGGGGGATCGGGCGGGGGCGTTCCCGTCGATCCATCGTGGCGATGCGCGATGGCGCTACCAGCAGCTCCACCTCATAGGCCTTGGCGTTGCGCGCCTGGAACTCCCGCTCGGTATTGACGGTGAAGGTGGGGTCGGCCTCTTTCAAGGCTGCCCAAAGCGCAGCTTCCTCGCGATTTTCCTCGGCAACCCAGGCGAGATCGAAATCCTCCGTTTCGTCGGGGGCATTGCCGATCACACCGGCCGCCTCGACGAAGTAGGCTGGGAGGCAATTCGTCCCGACGACGAGCAGCGTGTTGCCGAGCAATTCGCGGCGATCCAATTCGCGCAGCAGTTCGCCCGCCGCGCTCGAGAGCATCGGAAGACGCAGCGGTCGCGCCAAGCGTCCGATTTCGGCAACCAGGTCTTGGGCGGTGCGTCGGCGGTGCTGCAGATCTCGCTTGGTCGTCTGATAGTTCGCGAGCCGTTCTGCCAATGCCGGCGACATCGGCCCGAGGCTTTTGCCGTTGTTGGCGCGGTCGATCACCTCGTAGAGATATTCGCGATCACCCACCCGCTTGCGGATCAGGTTGTACGGCAAGCGAGCAAGTTCCCGCTCCGCCTCGATCAGTGCCTCATAGCGTGGACGGAGATTGATCAGCGCCCGGGCCTGCTCGTCGGAATAAGGAGTGACCCGCTTCGGCATGAGCGGATTTTATCCTGCATTTCCTGAAAATGCAAAGATGCAGGATAAATCTGATAATTACAAAGGTTTGAGTTTGATCAAATGATCCCCGTCGCCCTGCCGGCGCGCTCGAACATGCCGGTGATGGTCTGGACCTGCTCGGCCGAATGCTCGGCGCAGAGCGAGCAGCGCAGCAGGGTCATGCCGGCGGGCGTCGCCGGGGGGCGGGCCAGGTTCACGTAGAGGCCTTCCTTCAGCAGCGCCTCCCACATGGCCGCGCCGCGTTCGAGGTCGGGCATGATGACCGCGATGATCGCGCTCTGCGGCTCCTCGGTGCCGAGCTGGAAGCCCAGGGCCTTGAGGTTGCCGTGGAGCGTGCGCGAATTCTCCCACAGGTGGGCGCGCTTGTCGCCCGAATGCATGAGCTTGCGGATCGAGGTCGCCGCCGTGGCGACCACGCTGGGCGGCAGGCTGGCGGTGAACACGTAGGGGCGGCAGACCAGCCGCAGGATCTCGAACTTCGGATGGTTGGAGACGCAGAAGCCGCCGACCGTGCCGACGCTCTTGGAAAAGGTGCCGATGACGAAGTCCACATCGTCCAGCACGCCCTGGTCCTCGGCCACGCCGCGCCCGTTGGGGCCGATGAAGCCCATCGAGTGCGCCTCGTCGACCAGCACCGTCGCGCCGTTGGCCTTGGCGACGGCGATCATCTCCTTGAGCGGGGCGATGTCGCCCAGCATCGAATAGACGCCTTCGAGTACGACCAGCTTGCCCGCGCCCTCGGGAATGCGCTTCAGGCGCTTTTCCATCGCCGTGATGTCGTTGTGCTTGAACGGCACGATCTCGGCATCGCCCAGCTTGCAGCCGTCCCAGATCGAGGCGTGGCTGTCGATGTCCAGCACCACGTAGTCGCCCTTGCCGGCGACGGTCGAGATGATCCCGAGGTTGGCCTGATAGCCGGTGGAAAAGACCATCGCATGGTCCATCCCGTAGAACTCGCAGAGCGCCTGCTCGACCGCCCTGTGCCCGGCATAGGTGCCGTTGAGCACGCGGCTGCCGGTGGTGCCCGCGCCGAAATCGTCGAGCGCCTGCTTGCCCGCCGCGATCACGTCGGGGTCGAAGGTCATGCCCATGTAGTTGTAGGTGCCGAGCAGGATCGTCTCGCGCCCGTTGCAGATCGCGACGGTGGGCGAGA
>CAZFPW010000145.1:0-6948 GCA_964520765.1 uncultured Novosphingobium sp. | reverse complement strand
ACCTTAACCTGCGCACCCGAATCGAGCACCAGGAAGCATTCGCCGTTGGTGTGCGGCTTGACCTGGCGGACCTGGTTCAGGTTGACGATGGTCGAGCGGTGGACCCGCTGGAAGACGCGGGGGTCGAGCCGGCGCTCAAGGTCCTTCATGGTCTCGCGCAGGATCAGCGAGTTGTCGGCGGTGCGGATGCACATGTAGTCGCCCGCGGCCTCGATATGCTCGATCGAATCGACGTCGACGCGGAAGATCTGGCCGCGATCCTTGATGTTGATGAGCTTTTCGAAGCGGTTGGCGCCCGTGTCGGCTTCCTCGGGAATCGTCTCCATGGCGTCGGGCGCGACCTCGGCGAGGACGTTCTTGAGCTTCTCCGCCTCCTCGGCCGAGCGCTTTTCCACCAGGCGGGTGCGCACGCGGTCGAGCGTGTCGGCCAGCTTGTCCTCATCGACCGGCTTCATCAGGTAATTGATCGCATTGGCCTCGAAGGCGCGGACGGCGTGCTCCTGATAGGCGGTGACGAAGACGAACAGCGGCGGCTCGATCTCCATCACCCCCTTGACCACCGAGAAGCCGTCGAAGCCCGGCATCTGGATGTCGAGGAAGACGAGATCGGGCTTTTCGGTCTTGATCTTGCGGATCGCCTCACGCCCGTTGGAGCAGGTGTCGATGATCTCGACGTCGGGGAACTTCTCGAGGCGGAGCTGCAGGCCCTGGATGGCCAGTTTTTCATCATCGACAAGGATGGTGCGGATGGTCATGCGACGGACTCTGTGTTGGCGCGCCCGGAGGGACGGGCACGCGGGGGATCAACCGGCGGCAGCGGCAGCCGGTGCGGGAACGGCGGCGGACGGCATATCGTTCCGACGTTCGAAGGGAATTTCGATGACGACGGCGAATCCGCCCTCGGCCGGATTGACCGTGTCGAACCGGTGCTGCTCGCCATAGGCCTGGGCCAGCCGGTCGCGAATATTCGCGAGGCCCACGCCTGTCGATACCGGTTCGCCGCCGTCGAAGCTCACGCCCGACACCCTGTTGTCCTCGCCACCGCTTTGCAATCCCGGCCCCGTATCGGAGACGGTGATGCGAAGGTTCTGCCCGACGAGCTGTGTCGAGATCGTGATCTCCGCCCCACTTTCCTGCGGGCTCACGGCATATTTGATGGCGTTCTCGACCAGCGGCTGGAGCAGCAGCGAGGGCAGCAGGGCGACCTCGCTGGCCGGATCGATGTGGAAGGTGGTGCGCAGCCGCTCCTCGAAGCGCATGCGCTCGATGTCGAGGTAGAGCTTGAGCGTCTCGACCTCCTGCGCGACCGTCACCCGGCCGGTCGGCTCGTTGATCAGGGTATAGCGCAGGAACGAGGACAGCCGGCTGAGCATCGCATTGGCCGGCTCGGTCTGTTTCAGCAGCACCAGGGTGGAGATCGAGTTCAGCGTGTTGAACAGGAAGTGCGGGTTGAGCTGATAGCGCAGCATGGCCAGCTGGGCGCTGGTCGCCTGGTTTTCCAGCCGCATGAGCTGGTCGTTCTGCTCCTCGACCTGGAGGAAGAAGTTGACCGCGTAATAGAGCGCGGTCCAGGCCCCCAGCAGCGTCAGGTCGAGGTAGAACACGCCGATCAGGAGCTGGGCGAAGCCGGCCGAGCTGTCGGAGCGGTAGAGCTGGATCACCCAGGCGTCGATGAAGGCGTAGAGGCCCACGGCGAAGGGCAGGATCAGCGCCGTCACGCCCCAGGTGATCAGCGGGCGCTGGGTGATGAGGAAGCGATAGGCGACCGACAGCAGCAGCGAGATCGAGAAGCCGGTGATCGTCGCGATCAGGATCAGGACGAAGAACGAGAGGGGCTGGCCGTTGGCCAGGCTGGAGACCGCGCGCAGGGCGAAGGCGCCGCTCCAGCCCAGCACCTGGAGGCGCCAGAACGCCTTGTTCTTGTTGGCGAAGAACGGGGTCGGGCGAAAGGGCAGCACGGCCATGCCGCGATCCTTAGCGAAAAACGGTGACCTTGCGAATGCCTGCGCGAGCGGCCTCAGCTTTCATACTCGCTGATCGCCTGGGCCAGGGTTTCCTTGCCCACGGCGCCGCTCAGCAGGCGGCCGCCGATGACCCAGCTCGGCGTGCCCTGGAAGCCGAGCTGGCGGGCGAAGCCCATGTTGCGGTCGATCTCGGCATCGAGCCTGGGGTCGGCGATGAACTTGCGGGCGCGTTCCAGGTCGAGGCCGGCGGCCTTGGCGGCGGCTTCGATGGTCTGGGCATCGGGCCGGCCGATCTCGTACATCGCCTTGTGGAAGGCGGGGTACTTGCCCTGCTCGCCCGCGGCGAGAGCCATCTTGGCGGCGTCGGCGCTTTGCGGCGAGAGGATCGGCATCTCGCGCATCACTACCTTGATCTCGGGGTTTTCCGCGATCAGCGCGTCGATGTCGGCGACGCTCTTCTTGCAATAGCCGCAGGCGTAGTCGGCGAATTCGACCACCACGATCTTGCCGTTCGGATTGCCGAGGATCGCGCCGGGGAATGGTTTCTCGACATCGGCGCGGATCCCGGCAAGCTGCTTGGCGTCCTCCTGCTTGCGCAGGTTCTCCATCGCCAGCGGCAAGATCTCGGGATTGTTGATGACGTATTCGCGCACCACCTTGCCCGTGGTCGCGCGGGAAGCGGCCCACCCGCCAAGGGCGCCGACCACGGCGACGATGAAGCCGAAGACGAGCAGCTTGGGCCAGGTCAGCGAAACGGTGCGGGCGTTGGTCATTGGCCGGCCCTAGCGCTTCTTCCGGTCCCGCTCAATCGCGGCCCGCGCTTGAAAGGCAATGTCCTGCGCCCGCAGCCAGTCGGGCGAGCCGCGCGGCAGATCGGCCAGGGCGGCTTCGGCGCTGCTCAGGGCCTGGGGCATCTGGCGGCTCATCACCTGCTGCTCGGCGCTGGCGAGCTTGGCGCGGGGCAGATCGCCCTTGGCGGCATAGAGCGTGCCGAGCTGATACCAGGCGAAGGGATTCTCCCGGTCGCGCCCCACGGCAACCTTCAGCACGCGCTCGGCCTCCGGGTAGTGGCTCTTGTCCTCGGTGGCGATCAGGGCGTGGCCGAACATCGTGGCGATCAGGGGCTGGTTGCCCGACAGCTCGGTCGCGCGGCGCAGGGTATCCAGCGCCTCGGCCGGCCGGCCGGCTTCGAGCAGGACCTGGCCCTTCAGCTCCAGGAAATAGGGATCGCGCGGCGCCTGGGCGATCAGGGCGTCGGATTCGGCGATGGCCTTGTCGAAGAATCCCTGTTTGTGCCAGGCGTAGGCGCGGGCATAGCGCGCCGGCACCCCGGTCATCGTTTCGGGATAGGTGCGCAGCGTGGCGGCCGGATCGGCCAGATAGCCGTAGAGCTTGGCCTTGGCCCGCTGGAAGCGCTCTTCGAGGACGGGATCGGACGGCTTGTTCCAGGCCGGGTCCTTCTCGTAGGTGTCCTGCAATGTGGCGATGCGGTCGGTCGAGACCGGGTGGGTGCTGTAGAAGCGGTCGTCCTCGTTGCCGGCACGGCGGCCGTAGCGGAACTCCATGTTCTCCAGCTTCTTGAAGAAGTCGATCGAGCCGCGCCCGGTGATCCCGGCCTTGGAGAGGAACTGGGCGCCCGCAGCGTCGGCGGTGGATTCCTGGCTGCGGCTGAAGGCCAGGTACTTGCCCATGGCCGCCTGCTGGCCGGCCATCAGCACGCCCATCGCCGCCTCGCCTCCGCCGGCCGCCGCGGCCGCCGCGCCGAGCAGCAGCGAGAGCAGGCTGATCCCCGTCGCCTCCTTGGCGCCCGAAGAGTTGATCACGTGCCCGCCGACGATGTGGCCCAGCTCGTGCGCGATCACGCCCTGCACCTCGTTGGCGCTGGTCGCCTCGTTGATCAGGCCGCTGTTGAGATAGACCGCCTGGCCCCCGGCGACGAACGCGTTGATCGACCCGTCGTTGATCAGGACGATGTCGACGTTGCGCGGATCGAGCCCGGCCGCCGTGACGAGCGGGGCGGCCATGTCGCGCAGCAGGGCCTCGGTCTCCGCATCGCGCAGGATCGACTGCGCCGCGACCGCCTGGACGGCAAGCGCCAGGGCGGCGGCCGTGGAGACGACCTTGGCAAGCGGGCGAAGCAGGGCGCGCATGGTCACTGGGCTAACCGCCCGGCGGCTGAACGCAACCTGAAATGCTGGCGGGAACGCCGGAAAATCAGCCGAGCAGTTTGCGCGCGGCGCGCTCCAGCAGGGGCACGTCGTCCGCGATCTCGCCCAGCAGGACGATCTCGCCGCTCGGCAGGCGGCGCGCGACGAGCAGGGTGAACTCGCTGCCCTCGGGCGAAACCGCGTCGAGCGGGGCGTGGTCGAGCTTGCGCAGCTTGCGGGCCAGGGCCTCGCGCGGGGTTTCCCGGTCGGCCGCGCTCTTGCCGCTTTCCTCGCGGCGCAGGCGGCGTTCCTCGGCGACGACGCCCTTGAGGCCGCCGGGCGCCTTGGCGAGATAGCCGGCCAGTTCCCCCCGGCCGAGCCCCACGCGCTGCGCGTGGCCCAGGGCCGAGGCATATTCGGTGAGGCGCGTCTTGTCGTAGTCGGCGCCGAAGACCAGCTTCACCACCGGGGTCATCGGCGCGCGGTCCTGGACGGTCAGGCCCGAATCGGCGACCAGTTCCTCGAACTCGGCCGGCGCGTTGGCGGCGGCCAGCGAGAAGTCGTAGGCGCGGCCGATCGCGGCATAGAGCGCCTGGCGGGTCCGGTCCTCGGAGCCCTGGGCGGCCTGGGCCAGCTCGCGGGCGGAGGCCAGCCAGTCGGCCAGTTCCATCGCCTCGGGGGCGATGGCCTCGTCGTCGGCGGGCGCGAACACCTCGGGCAGGGCGCTCGACAGGTCGAAGTCGGCATAGCCTCCGGCGATCCCCGGTTCTTCCGGGGCCTGGCCGAAGGCAGGGTCGGGCCAGGCGATCTCGCCGGAGGCGGGATCGGCCGGTGCGTCGAACGGCGCACCCAGATCGAGCACGTCGTCCTCGGCCGGATCGGCGGCGCTCGCGCTCGCGTCCAGGGCCTGGTCGATCTGCAGCAGCAGCTCGTCGGTGGTCTGCTGGTCGGCCAGCTCCTTCCAGTTGATCACGCCATAGATGAAGTCGATCGTGTCGTCGTCGCTGGAAAAGGGCAGGAGAATGCCGCGATAGAGCACGGTTCGGCCGGCCTGGTTCACGAACTCCGCCTCGAAGCCGATCGGGGCCTGGTTGGCGAGGATCTGCATGTAATGGTCGGTGATGCGCGAGAGCAGCGAGCGGCTCGGGACGTCGCTCAGCTCGCGGATCGCGTCCCGGCTCTGCTCGTCGCCCGTGCATTCCTCGGCCAGGCGCGTGCCCAGGAAGGGGATGGCCGGGTTCTCGATGCCGCTCGAGAAGTCGAGCAGAACGCTGAACGGGCCGAAATCGGGCAGGTTGTCCGGGTCGAGCGATTCGACCGAGGGATAGTGGCGGCCGTCGAGCAGGCTGGCCCAGTGGTTGTAGGCGCGCACCTGCATGCGGCGCTCGTCCTGGCCGATGGCCAGCGGCGGCGGCTCGCGGCCGATCTCGTCTTCGGCATAGTCGCCGTCGTCCGAGGAATAGCCCCCGCCATGATCTGCCAAACTGCCGCGATAGGTATCCATGGGGTGCGTCCGACCTTTCCCTGTCGGTCGGGTTCTGGCGCAACGTGGTAAATTTACCGTTAAGTTGCGCCGAGCGGCGCGGCGGGGCTGGGGAGCGGATCGTTAATCGAGGGCGGTCGGCCCTGGCCAGGGTGACGGAACTTGACGAAATGCACGGGGTCCAGAGGAATCTGTCGCCTTGCGCCTCCATCCTGTCGCCTTGCGCCGTGAACCGTAACCTTGCGCGGATTCATGGCGGCATGACGCCACCTGCCAGGGTGCGGGACGGTCGGAAAGCCGGCATGTTCCATGCTCCGGCAACTAACCGATATGGTTTATGTAGGAAAGCGCGGCGCCCGGCGGTCTTAACCTAAAGCAGTGCTTCGGCACGGAACCCTCGCTCCGGCCACGGGTTAGGGGAAGCACCAATCAGCCAAGGAGCTTTTCGATGACCGTCGCGTGGCGAAATCAGGAATGGACCGGGGTTTCGCAGTTTCGGACGAATGCGTTCCAGCGGCGGCTCGCCCATTGGAACCGGGAGCGGCTGGCCCCGCGCTTCCCCGACGATGACTGGCAGGAGCAGCTTACCGACGACCTGGTGTTCCGCCGGCTCGAAGGCGGCTTCGTGGAAGAGCTGCGCGGCCAGGTGGCCCAGGATGCGGCCCAGGCGCCGGACGATCCCGATGGCTTCATCGCCTGGTTCGAGAACCTGGAGCGGTCCGGCCCCGGCCAGCACGATCCCTTGTTCGACTGGCTTGCCGAGGCGGCGAGCCTGGACGAGCTGCGCTGGTTCCTGACCCAGGAGGCGGCGGGCGAGGCCGGGTTCGACGATCTCGTCGCGATGACCCAGGTCAAGCTGCCCGACCGGGCCAAGCTGGAGCTGGCGCGCAATTACTGGGACGAGATGGGCCAGGGCCGGATGCAGGCGATGCACGGGCCGATGCTGGCCGGCCTGACGCGGGCGCTGGAGATCGATCCCCGGATCGAGACGACCTGCTGGGAAAGCCTGGCGCTGGCCAATGCGATGACCGCCATGGCCGCGACCCGGCGCTATGCCTGGCACAGCGTCGGCGCGCTGGGCGTGATTGAGCTGACCGCGCCGGGCCGCTCGGCCAAGGTCGCACAGGGCCTGAAGCGGCTTGGCCGCACGGCCGCCGAGCGGCGCTATTTCGATCTTCATGCCGTGCTCGACGTTAAGCACAGCGAGGCCTGGCTGGCCGAGGCGGTGCGCCCGCTCGTGACCGAGGAGCCCAGGCGCGCCCGCGCCATCGCCGAGGGCGCGCTGATGCGCCTGACCTGCGGCGCGCGCTGCTTCGAACGCTACCGCGCCCACTTCGGGATTTAGGGGAGGTAG
>CAZFPW010000144.1:0-6957 GCA_964520765.1 uncultured Novosphingobium sp. | reverse complement strand
TCCAGCATCACCGAAGAGGCAATCGCCGAGCTTGGGCTGGCGGAGGGCGACAGCGTAACCGTGCTGATCAAGGCCAGCGACGTCCTGATCGGCAAAGAATAGCGACATGCGCCTGGGTCCGCTCAAGGTGAAGCTCCAGCTCATCTGCGGCGAGCATTTCGCCATGGGGCCGGGCAAGGCCGACGTGCTGGAGGCGATCGAGCGCGAAGGATCGATCCGCGCGGCGGGCAAGGCCCTGGGCATGAGCTATCGCCGGATCTGGCTGCTGGTCGACCAGATGAACCGCTGCTTCACCCACCGCCTGGTCGAGACGCTGAGCGGGGGCGGGCATCAGCGCGGCGCGCGACTGACCGAAGCCGGCCGCCAGGTCCTTGCGGCTTTCCGCGCGCTTGAGGCGGACACCGCGCGGGTCGCGGAAACGCCCGCCTTCGAACGACTTACGGAGCTTCTGCGCGAGGAGCCGCTGGGGCAACCATCGCCGTGACCTCGGCCATGCTGCTTGCCGTGAGCTGGAGCAGGTAGCGGCCGGGCGAAAGCTCGAAATCGACGACCTTGCGAATGCCGCTGCATTCCGGCCCATGGCCGTGACCGATGGACTTCGTGGTCTTGCCGTCCCGCACCACCTCCACCCACGCGCCCGCACTCAGGCCCACGCGATAGGTGCCGGCGCGCGCAACGTCGAAGGCGACCATCCCCGCCTTGCCGGCGCCCGGATCGGGCCGCTCCGGCGGCGCAGCGTTTTGCACGGTCGAAGCGAAGGCCAGGGTCAGCTTGCGCGCTGTCCCCACCGGCAGGACCGTGTTTTGCGCCGTGGCCGGAGTGGTCGCGGCCGTCAGCGGCGTCGCATCGGACCAGGGGGCGAACTCGGCCGGCGGCGGAGCCACGGTGGCGCATTGCGCCGCGTCATGCGCATGAGCGATGCCGGGGGTGTGACCGATAAACCCCACTGCCGCCGCAAAAATCCAGATGCCCCGCATTGCCCGCCTTCCACTCCATTTCCCCTCGATATACGACCGTATATCATGATTCGCCGGCCGACAAGGCGCGAAAACAAGGGGTTCAGACAATGGCATTTTCCAAGTTCCACAGCGTCGCCGCGCTGGCGCTGATCGCTTCGGCGAGCCCGGCCCTGGCGCAGTCTGACGACGCCCCTGCCGAAGGCGACGGCACTTTCGCGCTCGGCCAGATCACCGTCACCGCGCCCCGCCCCCAAGGCATCGAGATCGGCGGTGAGACGATCAAGTCCGAGGCGATTTACGCCTTCAATCGCACCACGCTCGACGAAGCGGCGAACCTCATCCCCGGCGTCGTCGCCGGCAACAGCGGCGGATCGCGCAACGAGCGGCTGATCTTCGTGCGCGGCTTCGATCGCTTTCAGGTGCCGCTGTCCATCGATGGCATCCGCGTCTACCTGCCCGCCGACAATCGGCTCGATTTCGGCCGCTTTCTCACGCCCGACATCGCCGAGCTGCAGGTCGCCAAGGGCTATGTCTCCGTCCTTGACGGCCCTGGCGCGATGGGCGGTGCGGTCAACCTGGTGACCCGCAAGCCAACGAAGGAGTTCGAGGCCGAGGTGCGCGGCACGCTCTCGCTCGACCGTGGTTTCGACTACGCAGGCTACAACGTCTTCGCCCTGCTGGGCACCCGGCAGGACAAGTGGTACGCCCAGGCCAGCTTCACCCGCAATTTCCAGGACCACTGGGATCTTGCCGGCGGCTTCGTCCCGACCATCCCCGAAGAGGACGGCGACGCACGCGACTTCAGCCGCACCGAGGACTGGCGCGTGAACGTCAAGGTGGGCTTCACGCCCAACGCCACCGACGAATACGCGATCAGCTATACCCGCCAGGAAGGCGCCAAGAACGCCCCGCTCCACGTCACCGACAATGTCAGCAACATCGCCCGGCGCAACTGGTCCTGGCCCTATTGGAACACCGAGGGGGTGTATTTCCTCTCGACCACGGCGCTCGGCGACCGGGCGACGCTCAAGACCCGCGCCTACTGGAACAAGTACACCAACCTGCTCCGGTCGTGGGATAATCGCTTCCAGACCAGCCAGACCGCCAGTCGCGCGTTCGACAGCCCCTATGACGACACCGCCTATGGCGGCTCGGCCGAGCTTGCGGTCAGGCTGACGCCGCGCAACACGCTGAGCGTAGCCTTCCACTATCGCCGCGACGAGCACAACGAGCAGCAGATTGGCTCACCCGGCGCGGCCTCGCCGCAGTTCGAACCGAACCAGCGCAACGTCGAGAGCACCTATAGCGCGGCGGTCGAGAACAAGCTCGACCTGTCGGACACCCTGCGCCTTACCGTCGGCGCAAGCTTCGACTGGCGCGACACCTCGCTGGCCGAAGAATACAACACGACGGACGGCCTATACAACTTCCCGCTGATCAACGCCTCGGGCTGGAACGCGCAGGGCCGCCTCGACTGGACCGGGAACGCGGGCACTAGCGCCTATGTCAGCGTCTCGTCCCGCATTCGCTTCCCGACGATCTTCGAACGCTTTTCCAGCCAGTTCGGCTCGTCCGACCCGAATCCCTACCTCCGGCCGGAGCGCGCGACCAATTTCGAGATCGGTGCGGCGCATCAGTTCGGAGCGGTCAAGATTTCGGCGGCCGCCTACTACAACCACCTGACCGACGCCATGGTGACGATCCGCACCGGTACGACCACGACGCCGAACAATCTAAACCGCCGCGTCAACATCGGTTCGGCGGACTACTATGGGGTCGAGCTTTCCATCGACGCCGAGCTTACTCCCACCCTGCGCGTCGGCGGCAACTATAGCTTCATCCACCGCACCTTCGATCAGGGCGCCGGGCCGGCCGGCACCTCGACCCGGCCCTTCCAACTGACCGACGTGCCCGACCACAAGGGCTTCATCTACGCGTCCTGGCATCCGATCCCGAGCCTGGAGATCGTGCCGAGCCTGGAATTCGCCTCCGACCGGACAACCGTGACCACGATCAGCACGGTCTCGCCGGCGGTCGCCCCGGTCTATTACCAGACCGGCGCATATGCGAACGCCGCCATCCGCATCGACTACCAGGTGCTGCCCGAAGTCACGATCGGCATCGGCGCGAAGAACCTGTTCGACCAGAACGTAGTCCTGACGGACGGCTTCCCGGAGCCGGGCCGCAGCTTCTTCGCTTCGATCCGCGCGACGTACTGAGGGCCGCTCGGCGAGCATGTCACGCCGTGGGACGACCCATAAAAGAAGCGCCGCGTTTCGCAACGCGGCGCTTCGTTCTTGCGGCTAGATCGTGGGGTTACGATTTCGCCTTGTTCACCGCAGCCTCGAACTCGGCCTTGGTGAGGCCGATGACCAGGCCTTGCGCGTTCTTGGCGAAGGAAGCGGTCGGCACTTCGGCGCGGAGCGTGCCCGAGGCGACCACCGCACCGTTGGCGGTGACCGATTGGATCGTGCCGAGCGTGGCGCCGGACGAATCGTAGACGGTCGCGCCCGCCTTCAGGTCAGCCTGGGTAGCTGCGGAAACGGCGCCCGTGGCAGCCGGCGCGCTATCGGTGGGTTCGGCAGGGGCGGCCGCATCCGCAGGAGCTTCAGCCCCGGCCGGCGGGGTGGTGGCATCGGGCGCGGACTCCGCCGACTGCGCGAAAGCCGCACCGGCCGGAAGAATGGCGAGCGCCGTCGCCAGGAACAGGGTCTTCGGATTCATTGTGCTCTCCTTTGATCTGAGAGCTACTTGGCGACCGTGAGAAGGTTTGGAACCGTCAAAAAGATAGGTCGTGGGATTCCAAAGACCGATTGAAATAGCTGATTTTCCAGTATTTCAGTTCATCGCGCCCATACCCCGGACCGCCGAAAGAGGGGAACTCCCTTCGTATCCGGCGAGTCAGTACTCTCCTTCTTCCACGGTGTTGAATTGGGGATGGACCGCCTTCCACTTGTACATCCAGTCCATCCCTTCCCGAGCGCGGACCAGATCGTCGTCGCTGGGCCTGAGGGCATCGGCGGCGGCTTCGGCCACGGCGGGGAGCACCGACTTGTCCCAGCCGCATTCTTCCACCTCGGTCGCCAGAGCCTCGGCCCGCGCTCGGCGCAGCATGGTCGGCAGGCGATCGCGGAGCGCGGCAACGGCCCAGTCGATCATCGGCCCGTTGAGGTCGGGATCGTAGCCCCAGAGGATGTTATCGTGGGTGTCGTTGAGGATGTAGTGATAGTGAAGCACCCGTCCGAACACGTCGAACCGCAGGTATTCCTCACTGTGATCGGCATTGCAGACATGGATGCTGGGCCCGCGCACCATATTCTCCGCGCTCGTTCCCAGCGCGCGCGCTTCGACGCCGATCGAAACCGGGCCGGCCTCGAACCAGCGGGTGTGTCGTTCCATGATCGGGATCGGCAGAAAGCGGTGATATTGCCCGCGGATCGTATCGACCTGCCGGTTACTTAAAGGCTCGCGCGGCTCGGGGATGAACTTGAACTCGCTCACCGGAAACTCTCCCTGGTTCTCAATCCCATTGCATTGTGCGGCGGCCGACCTGTCAATTCCGGATTGTTGATCGCGCGTCCAATCCGCTCACCCCCGCGGCTGTCAGATCCATGACGCGCAAGTGTCACGAGAATCGCATCCGGGCGTAACAATGGCCCCCTAGCGGGACCCTCGACAAGCATGAGGGTTCAACCAATGATTCGACTGATTGCCGGCGCCAGCCTGTTCACCATCGCCGCCGCCGTCGCCACGCCTGCCTTCGCCACGGAGGCCGATGTGGCCGCCGATGCCGTCAGCGACACCGCCGGTCCCGATTTCGGCGAGCCGCAGTCCAGCCGCGACATCGTCGTCATGGGCGAGATCGGCTATCGCAACCGCTCCGAAGAGGTCTTGCCGACGCTGGTCTACGACGAGGAATACTTCCAGCGCTTCGAGCCCCTGACCGCCGGCGACGCCCTGAAGCGGGTGCCTTCGGTCACCTTCCTGTCGGACGTCATCGAAAGCGACGGCGCGCGCTTGCGCGGCCTCGATCCCGGCTATACCCAGATACTGATCAACGGCGACAAGGTGCCCGGCACCCAGGCCGATCGCTCGTTCTTCCTCGACCGCATCCCGGCCGAGCTGGTGAAGCAGGTGGAGATCGTCCGCTCATCCTCCGCCCGTCGCACGGGCGACGCGGTGGCCGGCACGCTCAACATCGTGCTGCGCGACGCCTACACCCTCGACGGCGGCTACTTCCGCGCGGGCGGCCTGCGCTTCGACGACGGGAACCTGGTGCCCAGCGCCGGCCTCTACTACGGCGGCGCGCTCGCCGGCGGGCGCTTCCTGCTCGGCGCCAATATCCAGGGCCGCTACAACCCGAAGAAGAAGCGCAGCCTGCGCTATTCGGACTCGCCCGAGAACGGCGCCGACCTGAACGACATCGCCAACTTCCAGAACCGCGAAGACCAGACCGACACCCGCAACGGCATGGACTATGCGGTGAACGCGAGCTGGGGCATCAAGAACGACACCACCGAGTTCGAGCTGTCCGGCAACTACGTCCGCACCGAGCGGACCGAGGACGAGCGCAGCTTCGAATACAACAAGCCGACCGGAATCGCCGGCCCCGTCGCCGGCGCGACCGACCAGTTCGGCGCGCTCGGCCTTCTCTCCGACAACGCCAACGTCAACCAGATCACGCAGGAAAGCTACAGCCTGTCCGCCAAGCTCAGCCACCAGTGGTCGCTCGGCAAGACCAAGCTGCGCGGCACCTACGCGCGCTTCGCGGACAACCAGTACGAAACCGAGTACGAGATCGATTTCAACCGCAACACGCCGCGCTTCACGCCCGATCTCACCACCCGGCGGATCGTCGACCGCGAGTGGTCGGTGAACCTGGAGCACGCCTTCGACCTCAGCGACGACATCAAGTTCGCCGTCGGCGGCTTCATCCAGAACAAGGACCGCGACACCGACATCCTGACGGTCCGCAACCGCCGCAACCTGACCAATGCCGTGCGCGCCTGGGATCCGATCACCCGCAACCCCACCGAATTCGTGATCCTGCCCTGGCCAGCGCTGGCGCCCGAGCCCGGCAGCCGCAACGCGATCCAGGAGAAGCGCCGCGACGCCTATGCCCTGATCGAAGGCAAGAGCGGCGGCGTGAGCTTCGAGGCCGGCCTGCGCTGGGAAAACACCAGCGTGCGGATCGACGACCTGACCGTCGCCGCCCCGCTGGCCCGGACCGATCTCGACTACAACGTCCTGCTGCCTTCGGCCTCGCTCAAGGTCGACATCGGCGATGGCCGGCTTACCGCCTCCGTCGCGCGCACGGTCAAGCGCCCGCGCTTCGACTATATCTCGCCGGCCACGCTCCTGGCCGAGCTTGGCGACAACGACCTGCGCGGCAATCCGCTGCTCAAGCCCGAAACGGCCTGGGGCGGCGACCTCGGCTATGAGCACCGCATCGGCCGCACCGGCGTGATCGGCGTCAACTTCTTCTATCGCAAGGTCAGCAACCTGGTGGAGATCGCCAATATCGGCCTGCCCGGTTCCGAAGACGATCCGACCGGCGACCGCGCCTGGATCCTCCAGCCGCGCAACGCCGGCTCGGGCGAGGTCTACGGCGTCGAGTTCGACCTTTCCACCAGCCTGGGCTTCCTGGGCCTGCCCGACACCGGGGTCTTCGGCAATCTCTCGCTGATCGACAGCAAGATCACCGACGAGTTCGGCGAGCGGCGGTTCAACGGCCAGTCGAAGTACGTCTACAACTTCGGCTTCATCCAGAACCTGCGCAAGCTCGACGCCGCGTTCGGCCTGACCTACCGCAAGCAGGGCCCGGCCTTCGACCGCATCGTCGGAGAGGAAGTGACGACGCGTTATGGCGCCGACCTCGAATTCTTCGTCGAGAAGCGCATCGGCAGCCGCGTGACCATCCGCCTCGTCGGTTCCAACCTGCTCAACGGCGCGAAGGAAGAGGACTTCAACAAGTTCACGACCATCGCCGACCAGCAGA
>CAZFPW010000143.1:0-7039 GCA_964520765.1 uncultured Novosphingobium sp. | reverse complement strand
TCCGTTCGCCCTGAGGAGGCGTTGAAGCTGCAAGCTGAAACGCCGTCTCGAAGGGAGCGTGCGTCGCTTGTGCTTCGAGACGGGGCCTCAATCTGCGATTTCGGTCCCTCCTCAGCACGAACGGGTGGGATCAAGGCGAGATGTTCGCGCTTTAGGGACAGGCCCCAGGCGCAGCGCGCTCACCCCGCCCGCAGCAGGGCGGCGAGATCGGCGGCGGGCACGTTCTCAAGGTCGAGCACCGCGTCGCGGATCGCTTCGGCCTGGGCGGGGGGAATCGCCAGGCTGGCCGAGGCGAGGAATTTCTCCGCGACGGCAGCGGCGGTCATCGCGCGCTCGCCCGCGCCGCTGTTGATCCGGACGTGGCGGGTCAGCACGCGCCCGTCGGCCAGCGTCACCCTGACCCCGCCGGAGAAGTAGGTGGGGAAGGCCGTGTCGGGATCGGCGTGGCACTTGACCCGCTGCGCCAGGTCGCGCGCCGCCGGATGGGCGAGCGCCTCGGGCAGCAGGTCGGGCAGGCCGAAGCGCCCTTCGAGCAGGCAATAGGCGACGACGAACTGGGCGCTGAACTTCGCCTCGTAGTCGTTGGTCGGGCGCTCCTTGGCCTCGGCCGGCTCGGCGATGATGTGCAGGGTCGGCTCGGCGAGATAGGCGTCGACCGAGACGATCTCTGTCCCGCCGATTTCCTCGCGCAGCGCGATCGCCGCGTCGGCGCAGCCGTGGATGAAGTGGCAGACGGGATAGGGCTTCAACGCCGTTTCCCCGAACTGCCAGGTGCCGAGGTCGGCGGTCATCCGCTCCAGCTTCGCCGGTTCGTGCAGGTGCGTGGCGAAGAGGCCGAACTTGCCCTCGTAGGGCCGGGTCGGGCCCTTGAAGCCGGTCTTGGCGAGTTGGGCCGCGGTGATCCCCGCGACCGCGCCCCAGCCGGGGTGAAGCCGCTTGGTCCAGGCTCCTTCCTCCAGGAAGACCTGGATGCCCGAGGCGGTGCTGCCGGCGATCCCCTGGGCGGCGGTGATCTGCTCCGCCGTCAGGCCGAGCAGGCGGCCCGCCGTCACCGCGCTGGCGAAGTGGGAGACCACGCCGGTCGCGTGATAGCCGACATGGTGGAACCCGCCGTCGACGGCCAGGCCGATGCGGATGCCCGTCTCCGCGCCGATCAGGAAGGCGGCCAGCAGGTCCGCGCCGCTCGCCCCCAGGGCCTCGCCCAGCGAGAGCGCGACGGGCAGGGCGGTGCAGGTCGGGTGGATGATGCTGGCGAGGTGGGTGTCGTCGAAGTCGAGCCCGTGGATCAGCACGCCGTTGACCATGGCCGCGTCGCGCACCTCCATCCGCTCGGTCCGGCCGATGATCGAGCAGCTTCCGCCCGAGCTTAGCGCCGCGCCGCCTTCGACCGCGCGCTTGCCGTAGTCGTAGGTGGTGGAGGCCAGGCCCAGGCCGAGTCCGTCGAGAATATGCAATTTCGCCCGCTCGACCACGGCCGCCGGCACGTCGCTGAGGCGAAAATCGGCGGAAAATGCGGCGATCTGCTGTGCGGCGGAGACTTCGGGCATGGAAGGACCTTCCAGATAATGCATTATCGTGTATCGCGGTTCCGCGATCCCCGGCTCCTGACAGTTGGCCGCTGAATGGTCAACTGTTGACAGTTTGGGCTGGGGCGGGAATGGGATTTGGCAAGGAAGGACAACATGGCTCACACCTATCAGCTCTTCATCGACGGCAAGTGGCGCGACGCCGCCGGCGGTGCGACCATGCCGGCGATCAATCCGTTCAACCAGGAAGTCCACGCCCAGGTGCCGGTGGCGACCGCCGCCGACGTGGAAGAGGCCATCGCCGCGGCGCGCCGGGCCTTCGACACCACCTGGTCCAAGACCACGCCGGGCGAGCGGGCCAGGCTGCTGAACAAGTTGGCCGACCTGCTCGACGCCGACGCCAGCCGCATGGCGATCCTGGAGACCACCGACAACGGCAAGGTGATCCGCGAGACCTCCAGCCAGATGGGCTATGCCGCGCGCATCTTCCGCTACTACGCGGCCTGGGCCGACAAGCTGCACGGCGACGTGATCCCGCTCGACCAGAAGGACACGCTCGATTTCGCGATCCGCGTGCCCTACGGCGTGGTCGCCTGCGTGACCGCATGGAACTCCCCGGTCGCGATCCTCACCAACACGCTGCCCGCCGCGCTCGCCGCCGGCAACTGCGTGATTCTCAAGCCGAGCGAGCATGCCTCGACCACCACGCTGGAGATGGCCAGGCTGTGCGAGGCTGCTGGCTTCCCGGCGGGCGTCGTCCAGGTCGTGACCGGCGCGGGCGATGTCGGCGCGGCGCTGACCGGCTCCAAGGACATCGACAAGATCAGCTTCACCGGCAGCCCCGGCGTCGGCCGCGCGATCGGCTCGGTCGCGGGCGGGAACCTCAAGCCGGTGACGATGGAACTGGGCGGCAAGAGCCCGAACATCGTCTTCGACGATTGCGATTTCGACCGCGCCCTGGTCGGCGCGCTGGCCGGCATCTTCGGCGCGACGGGGCAGACCTGCATCGCCGGCTCGCGCCTGCTGGTCCAGCGCGGCATCTACGACCGGATGGTCGAAGGGCTCGCCGCGCGTGCTGCCGGAATCGTCATGGGCGACCCGCGCCTGCCCGAGACGGAGATGGGCACGGCGGCCAACGAGCCGCAGTTCGCCAAGATCCTCTCCTTCATCGAGGCGGCCAAGGGCGACGGCGCGCGGCTGGTGGCCGGCGGCAACCGCGCCGACGGACCGGGCCTGGAAAAGGGCTTCTTCATCCAGCCGACGATCTTCGCCGACGTGCGCAACGACATGAAGGTGGCGGCCGAGGAGATCTTCGGCCCGGTCCTCTCGATCATCCCCTTCGACGAGGAGGAGGAGGCGATCCAAATCGCCAACGACACCGAATACGGCCTCGCCAGCGGCGTCTGGTCGGAGAACATCGCGCGCTGCCTGCGCCTGACCCGCGCGATCCAGAGCGGCGTCGTCTGGGTCAACACCTACCGCGTCGCCGCGCCCCAGGCGCCGTTCGGCGGCATGAAGAACTCGGGCTACGGCCGGGTTCGCGGCGAGGCCGGCATCCTCGAATTCACCCAGACCAAGAACGTCTTCATCGATTTCTCGGGCGACAAGCGCGATCCGTTCTCGATGAAGTTCTAGAAGGACCCCGCATGACCTACCTCGTCGCCGACGACCTGCCGACCGAACCCGCCGGCCTGCGCTTTCGCGCATGCGTGGAGCGGCCGGGCATCTTCCAGCTGCCCGGCGCCTACAACGGGCTTTCGGCACTGCAGGCCAAGGCGGCGGGGTTCGACGGGCTGTACCTGTCGGGCGCGGCGATGTCGGCGCAGATGGGGCTGCCCGACCTCGGCGTCATCACCATCGAGGATGTCTGCTTCTTCATTCGCCAGGTCGCGCGCAACAGCGGCCTGCCGGTGCTGGTCGACGGCGACACCGGCTTCGGCGAGGCGCTGAACGTCATGCACATGGTCCGCATGTTCGAGGATGCGGGCGCGGGCGCGGTGCAGATCGAGGACCAGATCCTGCCCAAGAAGTGCGGGCACCTGACCGACAAGAAGCTCGCCCCCGCCGCCGACATGGCGGCCAAGGTGGCGGCGGCGCGCAAGGCGCGGCGGCACCTCTACATCGTCGCCCGCACCGACGCGCTGGAGCGCGAGGGGCTGGACGGCGCGATCGCCCGCGCCAAGCTCTATGTCGAGGCCGGCGCCGACGCGATCTTCCCCGAGGCGCTGAACGACGCCGAGGCCTTCGCCCGCTTCTCGGCCGAGGTGAAGGTGCCGCTGCTCGCCAACATGACCGAGTTCGGCAAGACCCCCTTCATGACGGCCGAGCATTTCCAGCAGCTCGGCTACAAGATGGTGATCTGGCCGGTCAGCGCCTTGCGCGTCGCCGCCAAGGCGCACGAGGAGCTGTACGCCACGCTCAAGCGCGAGGGCTGGGCCAAGCCCATGGTCGAACGCATGCAGACCCGCGCCGAGCTTTACGCGACGATCGGCTATCACGACTACGAGGCGCTGGATTCGACCATCGTCCAGTCGGTGGTGCCGGTCGTCACGCCCGGCGGCAACGGGGGGTGAAGGGGCGGCTGTTCGGCTCATATCCGAACTCCATCAGCCTCTCCTGCCTATCCAATCCAATTCCGCTCAGGCTGAGCGGATGGTGTAGCACGAGGGGGTAGCTGGGCTGGCTTCTCAGCCCAGCGCCCGCGTCCGTCCCTTCGGTGCCGGTTTTGGCTCGACCTCGCCCGCGGCGGCGAGCTGTTCCTCGACATAGCGCCGGGCGTGGCGCAGGTGATCGCGCATGGCGTGCTCGGCCGCCTGGGGATCGCGGCTTTCCAGCGCGGCGACGATGTTGCGGTGCTCCTTCAGCACCTCCACCGCCCGGCCCGGCCGCGTCCGGGACTTGTAGCGGAAGACGCGCAGCAGGTAGTGGAGATCGCCGGACAGCATCTGGATCAGCCGCTCGTTGCCGCTGCCCGCGACGATCCGGGAATGGAAGTCGAGGTTCTTCGCTTCCTCGTAGTGGCCCTTGGCCTCCTGCACGCTCTTCTGCTTCTCGTGGGCGTCGAGCATCTTCTTCAGGGCGGCGATCTCGGCATCCGGCATGTTGACGGCGGCCAGGCTGCAGGCCAGCCCTTCCAGCGCCTCGCGCATCTGCAGGATCTCGTTGAGGTCCTTGAGGCTGACCTGGGCGACGCGCACGCCGATGTTGGGCGTGCGCTCCAGCAGCTTCCTGCCTTCCAGCCGCCGGATCGCCTCGCGCAAGGGGCCGCGGCTGACGCCGAGCGAGGCCGCCAGCCCCTGTTCGCTGAGGCGGCTCCCGGGCTCGATTTGCCCTGAAAAGATCGCCGCCTCGATCCGCTCGGCGACGACGTCGACGAGCGATTGCGCTTGCACCTTGTGGTTCAGGACTCCGGCCATAGGCCGTCCCTTAGCCTGCCTCAGGCCGCCTTGGCCAGCAGGCCCGCGTTCTTGCCCGACAGGCGCCCGAAGACCGAGCCGTTGAGCAGGCCCGTGCCGCCCGGATAGTTCTGGTAGAAGATCCCTCCCACCAGCTCGCCCGCGGCGTAGAGGCCCGGAATCGGCTTGTCGACGAGGTCGAGCACGCGGCCCTCGGTGTCGATCTTCAGCCCGCCGAAGGTGAAGGTGATGCCGCAGGTCACGACATAGCCGTGGAACGGGCCGGTATCGATCGGCAGCGCCCAATTGGACTTCGGCACGGCGAGGCCCTTGGTACCGACGCCGTCGAGGATCGAGGGATTGTATTCGCGCTCGAAGGCATTGGGCTGGCAGGCGGCGTTGAACTCGGTGATGGTCTTCTTCAGGCCCTCGACGTTGATGTCCAGCTTCTCGGCCAGTTCCTCGATGGTGTCGGCGGTCGCCTTGGTCACCTCGCGGATGCGGTATTCGTCGCGGACGTTGTCATGCGTCTTGGCGTCGAAGATCTGGACGGCGGCGCGCTGCGGCTGTTTCATCACTTCCTTGCCGTACTTGGCATAGGTGTGGTTGCGGTAGTCCGCGCCCTCGTCGATGAAGCGCTCGCCGTTGAGGTTCACGACGATGCCGATCGGGTAGGAGTGCTTCTGGAAGTTGTCGAGGATCACGCGGTCGCCATAGGGCGGGGCCGAGATGTCCCACTGCACCGCGTGCGCGCTCGACCAGCCGCCGTGCGGGCGCGCGCCGATCTTGAGCGCGGCGTTGATCCCGTCGCCGGTGTTGTGCTGCGTGCCGCGCACGCGGCACAGTTCCCAGCCCTGGCCAAGGTAGCGCACGCGCATCTCGGGGTTCGATTCGAAGCCGCCGCAGGCCAGGACCACGGCCTTGGCCGGGATGTTCTCATAGCCGTTGGGGCCGAAGGCGCGCACGCCGGTGACCGCGCCGCTTTCGTCCTGGATCAGCTCGCGCAGGCCGGTCTCGTAGCGGATGGTGATGCCCATGCGCTCGCAGGCCTGGACCAGCATGTCGACCAGGCCCCAGCCGCCGCCGACCGCCTCGATGTTCACGCCGCCGTAGAAGTGGTGCTTGCCGTCGATCTTGAAGGACTGGCGGCCGAACATCGGGATGAAGCGGATCTTGTGCTCGCGCATCCAGCGCATCGTCTCGCGCGAGCGGCCGATCAGGATGCGGCCCAGCTCCTCGTCGGCCTGATGCTCGGTGATCCGCATCAGGATTTCCATGAACTGCTCCTCGCTGAGCGGGGGCAGGTTGCCGATCGATTCGTATTCGCCCGGCGTCATGTCGTCGAGGATGTCGGTGCGCAGGTCCTCGACCCCGTCATGGCAGAAGCGGAAGCCGCCGGCGGTGAAGGTGGAGTTGCCGCCGCGGTCCTCCAGCGTGGCCTTCTCCAGCACCAGCACCTTGACGCCCTGCTCGGCCGCCGAAAGCGCCGCGCAGAGCGCCGCGTTGCCCGCGCCGACGATGATGACGTCCCATGCTTCCTGGGCCGAGGATTCTTCCGCCACTGATCTTGCTCCTTGAATATAGCCGTTGCGGATGCCGCTAGGCACCCTGCCGGAAACTGTCAACAGTTTACAACCTGTAGACCACCTGTCCCTCGAACAGCCGCCGCGCGGAGCGATAGACCGCGCCGTATTCGGCCTTTCCGTCCGCCACCGAGGCATCGACCACCGTGGTGCCGGAGGCATGGCCGATGCGGATCGGGCCGGTCTTGGCCGTGCAGAGACGCTCCGCGATGGTGCCGGGCACCCGCGCCGCGACGGCAAGGCAGATCGCCCCGGTGATCGGCACCGCGCGGTGCGGCTGGCCGACCGAGATCATGCGGACGGCAAGGTCGTGCTCGCCGGCGGCGAGGCAGCCGGAGAGGGTGGAGGCATCCTGCGGCGCGGCGAGCATGGCGACCTTGGGGATCGAGGCGAGGCGGCCGGCGGCGTCGAGATCGGGCGCAAGGCCCATGGCCACCGAGGCGGCCCGGCGGATCGCCTCCATCGCGGCGAGGAAGTCGGCATCCTTGTCGAGGTCGGTCGGCAGTTCCGCGCCGGTCTTGCCGAGGGTTTCGGC
>CAZFPW010000142.1:2635-7058 GCA_964520765.1 uncultured Novosphingobium sp. | reverse complement strand
GCGGGACAGGTATCGCGTGGCCTTCGACAAGCTCAGGCTGAGCGGTAGTGGGTGGAATGCGGACCATCGCAAACCGTCACGTTCGCAAAAGATATAACCACCTTTCGTTTGACAAGGGGCATCCTGTCGCGCGAGCCACGCGGCCCATGCAGCCCATCCGCGACAACGCCCGCATCCTTACCGCCTCGCTCGTCGGCACGGCGGTCGAGTTCTATGACTTCTACATCTATGCCACGGCGGCGGCGCTGGTCTTCGGGCCCTTGTTCTTCCCGGCCGAATCTCCGGCGGCGCAGACGCTGTTCGCCTTCATGAGCTTCGGCATCGCCTTCGTCGCGCGGCCGGTGGGCGCGGTGGCCTTCGGGCATTTCGGGGATCGCATCGGGCGCAAGTCCACGCTGGTGGCCTCGCTGCTGCTGATGGGCATCTCGACGCTGCTGATCGGCCTTCTGCCCACCTATGCGATGATCGGCTGGGTCGCGCCGCTGCTGCTGTGCATCATGCGGTTCGGCCAGGGTTTCGGGCTTGGTGGAGAATGGGGCGGCGCGGCCCTGCTGGCGGTCGAGAACGCGCCCAAGGGCTGGGAGGCGCGGTTCGGCGCGGCGCCGCAGCTGGGCGCGCCGGTGGGGTTCCTTGCCGCGAACGGCCTGTTCCTGCTGCTCGGGCTCGGCCTGTCGGATGCCGATTTCGCGGCCTGGGGCTGGCGCATTCCCTTCATCGCCAGTTCGGTGCTGGTGGCAATCGGCTTGTGGGTCCGCCTCAAGATCGGGGAGACGCCGGCCTTCCGCGAGGCGCTGGAAAAGGCCCCGCCGCCCAGCGTGCCCCTGGCGACGGTGCTCACCCGTCACCCCGGCGCCGTGCTGGCGGGGACGGCCGGGGTCGTCGCCTGCTTTGCGATCTTCTACCTCGCCACGGCCTATGCCCTGGCGCAGGGGACGGGGCCGCTCGGCCATTCGCGCGAGACCTTCCTGTCGGTCCAGCTTGCCGCCAACTGCTTCCTCGCCTTCGGCATCGTCGCCGCGGCGATCCACGCCGACCGCAAGAGTCCGCGCTACGCCCTCCTGCTGGGGGCGGCGGGAACCTTCGCGCTCGGTTTCGTCTTCGGGCCCGGGCTGGGATCCGGCTCGCTGTGGACGGTGTTCCTGACGCTGGCGGCCGCGCTGTTCATCATGGGCTATGCCTATGGGCCGCTGGGCTCGTGGCTGCCGACGCTGTTTCCGGTGACGGTGCGCTACAGCGGCATCTCGGTGGCCTTCAACACCGGCGGCATCCTCGGCGGAGCGATAACGCCGATCCTGGCGCAGATGATGGCGGCCGAAGGGGCGGGGGCCCAGGCCGGGCTGCTGCTGTCCGTGGCGGGGGCGCTTTCGCTCCTGGGGATCTGGCTGGCTAGGCCTTCAACCGGATCAGCGTGAGCCGGGCCTTGCCGACGCGGCGTTCGGCCACGGCTTCCAGCGACTTGACCTTGGGCTCCTCGTCGGCGGCGGTTTCGAGGCTGACCCAGGTCGCCTCGCCGATCCAGCCGAGCCGGGCCAGCCGATCCAGCGCCACGCTGCCCGCGCCGGTGCCATAAGGCGGATCGAGCAGGATCAGGTCGAGCGGTTGCTTGGCCGGCCCCAGGGCCAGGACCGAGCCGGCCCGCACGTCGCATTGGGCCGGCGCGCGCAGGTTGGCGATGTTCTGCCTCAGCGCGCGGAGCGCCGGCGCGTCCTGCTCGACGAACAGGCATTTCGCCGCCCCGCGCGAAAGCGCTTCGAGCCCCAGCGCGCCCGAACCGGCGAAGAGGTCGGCAACCTCCAGCCCCTCGAAGGAGCCGAGCCGGCTGACCAGCATCGAGAACAGCGTCTCGCGGGTGCGGTCGGCGGTGGGCCGCGTGGTGTCGCCTTGCGGCGCGACGAGATTTCGGCCGCGCCATTCGCCGGCGATGATCCTCATTTGCGCGGGGCCTTGAAGCCTCTGCGGAACGACGGCGCGGCAGCGGTGGAAGGGTTGACGGACGCGGCCTGCCGGCGGCCTCGTGGTTGACGACTGGCTGCCTCGGCAGATGATCCGCGCCCTTGTTGCGGGGAGGTTTTCAGGCCCTTGCGAAACCGCTCGACATCGACCTGCCGGATCTCGATCGCGGCCCCGCGCGGCAGGTTGAGCAGCTCGAACGGGCCATAGGCGGTGCGGATCAGGCGGCTGACCTCCAGCCCGAAATGCTCCAGAACCCGCCGGACTTCGCGGTTCTTGCCCTCGGTGATGGTCATCTCGACCCACTGGTTGCGCCCGGTCCGCCGCTCCATATTGGCGTCGATCCGGCCGTAGCGCACGCCGTCGATCTCGATCCCCTCGATCAGTTCCTCAAGCTCCGCCTGGGAGATATCGCCGAAGGTCCGCGCCCGGTAGGTCCGGGGAATGCCCGAGGAGGGCAGCTCCATCGCCCGCTTTAGCTCGCCGTCGTTGGTCAGCAGCAGCAGCCCCTCGGTATTGTAGTCGAGCCGCCCCACCGGCATCAGGCGCGGCGTGCCCTGCGGAAGCGCGTTCCTGAGCGCGGTATAGATCGTCGGCCGCCCGGCGGGATCGCGCTCGGCGGTGATGAGGCCGGCGGGCTTGTGGAACGCGAAGAGCCGCGCCGGTTCCGGCGCCTTGACCGGCTTGCCGTCGACCGTGACGCCCTTGAGGTTCGGCAGGATGGTGGCCGGCGTGGTCACGACCACATCGTTCAGCCGGATGCGCCCTTCCGCGATCATCCGCTCGACCTCGCGGCGCGAAGCCACCCCGGCGCGGGCGAGCAGCTTGGCGATGCGCTCGCCGGCGCGGGATTCGGGTGGTGCGGTTGGGGACATGGCCGTGCCTTAGCCGGGGCGCGGGAAGGCGTCAAAAGCGGCGACGGCGCAATTCCAGGATGGTTTTGCCGATTTACGAAAAGCGGCACCCGGCTATGCTCCACTTCCGAGAGAACCTGGAGCGAGAAACCCCCACGATGCGATTGTTCGACAGCGCCCGCTACCGCCTTGGCCGGCTCCTCTGCCATGCCTTCGCCCTAGCAGGGATGATGGCTTTGCCGGCGCTGGCGGAGTCGGCGCTGGCGAAGGACGGAGAATTCGCCATCGCGGTCATCCCGGACACCCAGCACTATGTCGATGCCAATCAGCAGACCGCGGCCGGCTTTCCGTTCGATGCTCGCGAGCTGTTCCTGGAGCAGATGCGGTTCATCGCCGCCAACACCGTGGCCGAGGGCGGCAATATCGCGTTCGTGACCTCGGTGGGCGATGTTTGGCAGCATCAATCGCTGGAGATCGACGCCGGCAATGTCGCCCGTGGCATCAAGCCCATTCCTCATCCGAGCTTGCCCAAGCCTTCGCCCGAAGCGGTTCGCGCGGAAATGCAGGCCGCACGCGAAGGCTTCGGCCTGATCGCCGACAAGGTGCCGTTCTCGGTCGTGCCGGGCAATCACGATTACGACGCCATGGGGCTGGGTGAGGTTCCCTCCGCGAATCCCGACAGCGCCCAGCCGGTTCGCGCGTTCTATTGGGGCGGCCTGGACAACTTCCGCTCGGTCTTCGGCGACCAGTCGGAGTTCTTCAAAGGCCAGCCCTGGTATGTCGCCGCGCGTGACGGGGGCACCGACAGCGCGCAGATATTTACCGCCGGAGGCTATCGGTTCCTCCATATCGGGCTTCAGTTCAACGCGCCCGATGCCTCGCTCGAATGGGCTGCCTCCGTGGTGCGCAGCCACCCCGGATTGCCGACGATCGTCACCATCCATGATTTCCTGAGCAACGAGGGCGTGCGGACTCAGAACGTGATGCCTGCCGGTGCGGCGAAGGTCTCCGACGACAACAGTCCGCAGCAGATTTGGGACAAGTTCATCAGCCGTAACGACCAGATATTCCTGGTTCTTTCCGGCCATCAGGCGGGGCAGAGCTTTCGAACCGATGCCAATGCCGCCGGGCACAAGGTCCATCAGGTCCTGGCCGACTATCAGGAGCGCGCCCAAACGCGGATCGAGGCCGGCCTGCCGCGAAGCGGTCGGCATGGCATCGGTGACGGATGGCTGCGGTTGATGACCTTCGACCTGACGCAGGCCGCGCCTTCCATCACGGTGCGGACCTATTCGACGCACTACAAGGCCTACAGCACCGATCTTGCGAACTATGCCAAATGGTACAAGCCGTTCGAGAAGCCTGACCTATCGGACGCCGAGTTCCTCAAGCAGGACGATTTCCGGATCGTGCTCGATGATTTCCGGCAGCGCTTCGGACCGCCGCAGCCATAGCGGTGACTGCGGCTCAAGGGCGATTCCCATCCCGGTTGTGCACCGCTTCGTGGCCCCTGCCGCTGGAAACGGCTGAAAATCCCGCTAGCGTCGCGCGGCTGTTCGAAGTCGGGAGGGACGTGTGACGATAGGGATGGATACGCTGGCCTTGTTCGCCGTGATCCT
>CAZFPW010000142.1:0-2535 GCA_964520765.1 uncultured Novosphingobium sp. | reverse complement strand
GGGAGGGACGTGTGACGATAGGGATGGATACGCTGGCCTTGTTCGCCGTGATCCTGTGCGTCGTGGGCTTGGCATTCCTTATCCCGGCCTTTGCCCCCTATCGGCGCAAGATGCCTTTCGTGGCCTTCCTGCTCGGCATATCGAGCGGCTTTCCGCTGACGCTCCTGCTCGCGACCATGACCTTCTGGCTGTCGAAGGTCGGCATCGAGAAATCCGCCATCGGCTTTGCGATCGGCCTGACGACGCCCTATACGCTCAAGTTCCTGTGGGCGCCCCTGGTCGACAAGCTGCGCCTGCCGATCCTCCACCGACTGTTCGGACAGCGGCGGTCCTGGCTGTTCCTGGTGCAGGCGCTGCTCTTCGCCGCGCTCTGGCAACTGGGCGCGAGCAACCCGACCAACGACCATCTGGCTCTCTTCGCCTTCTGGGCGATCGTGGTGGCCTTCCTGTCCGCCACCCAGGACATCGTGATCGACGCCTACCGCATCGAAATCCTGTCGGATGAGGAAATCGCGCACGGCACGGCGATGAATCAGTTCGGCTATCGCACGGGCAACCTGCTTGCCGGCGCGGGCACGGTTTGGCTTGCCTCCACCGAAGGCTTCAACGCCGGCTGGGCGGCGGCCTACGGCTTGACCGGCTTCCTGGTCATCCCTGCGGCGCTGGCGGCGCTGTGGGCGGGGGCGGGGCGGTTCGATCCCGCTTCTGCCCGTGCCGCCGGAAAGAGCCTGAAGACCTGGCTGCGGGAAACCGTCGTGGCCCCCTTCCTCGAGTTCCTGCATCGCAAAGGCGCGGTCCTGATCCTGCTGTTCGTGCTGGTCTACAAGGTCGGCGACGCGATGGGCCAGGGAATGCTGAACCCGATGATCGTCGAGCTGGGCTTCACCGACACCGAGTTCATCACCGTGAACAAGTTCCTCGGCGTTGCCGCGCTGATCGTCGGGTCGGCCCTGGGCGGTCCGTTCATCGCCTGGCTCGGCATGGGGCGGGCCTTGTGGATCTCGGGGCTGCTGATGATGTTCAGCAACGTCATGTTCATGGCGCTGGCCACGGCCGGGCACTCCCCGCTGATGCTAGGCCTTGCGGTGGGAACGGAGAACCTGACCAGCGGCATCGGCCTGACGGTGTTCGTCACCTACCTTTCCGGCCTGTCCAACCTGGCCTACACCGCGACCCAGTTCGCCCTCCTTTCCAGCTTCGCGGCGGTCGGGCGGACCTGGCTGGCCGCGCCGGCCGGCTATGTTGCCGAGGGTCTCGGATGGGTCGGTTTCTGGGGGTTCACGATCGTCGCCGCGGTGCCGGGCATGATCCTGCTCTGGATTCTCTGGCGGCGCGGCTTCGTCGTGGAGACGGTGCGGCAGACTCCGGCGGAGTTGGATGACGACTCTACCGGGGAACCTCAGCGTTTCGCCTGAGCACCTCGCCCGCAAGGTAGAGCGAACCCGCGATCAGCACGTCGCCATCCGCCGGCAAGGCGCTCAGGGCGTCGGCCACGTTGGCGAAGCTGGCTATCGTCAGATCGGTGTAGGCGCCGAAGGCTGCCGGTGGATGGGCTTCGTGGCCCGGCGCCGGGACGACAGCGATGCTTGTCAGCAGGCCGCGTAAGGGCGCGACGATGGCGCTGGGGTCCTTGTTGGCGAGCATGCCGATGATGAGGTGCATTTTCGGCATGCCGGCAAAGTGACGGGCGATCGCCGCCCCGGCATCGGGGTTGTGCCCCCCGTCGAGCCAGATGCGCCGCCCCGGCACCAGTGCGGTCAGCGGGCCGTCGCCCAGCAATTGCAGGCGGGCCGGCCATTGCGTCCCGGCAATTCCGTCCGCCATGGCCTGTGGGGAGACCGCCACTGCGTTCTGGTGGCGCAGCATGGCGACGGCAAGGGCGGCATTGTCGGCCTGGTGAATGCCGGCAAGCGCGGGCATCGGCAAGTCGAGCGCCCCGAAGGCGTCGGAATAGGCGATCCGTTCGCCGCCTGCCTTGGCCTGCCAATCGATGTCGCGCGCGATCAGGCGGGCGCCGTGGCGTTCGGCGGTCCGTGCTACCTCACGTGCGGCCGCCTTCGGATAGGCTTGGGTGACGAGCGGCGTTCCGGGCTTCGCGATGCTCGCCTTCTCGAAGGCGATGCGGGCGAGCGGATCTTGCGGCGTGCCGTCCTCGGGGCGGAGCAGGAAAGCCTCGTGATCGATGCCCAGCGTGGCGATTCCGCAGGCGGCGGGGCGCTCCAGAACATTCGTCGCGTCGAACCGGCCGCCGAGCCCGACCTCGATCACGCAGGCATCGGCTGGATGCTCGGCAAAGGCGAGGAAGGTCGCGGCGGTGGTAACCTCGAAGAAGCTGGGGCCGAGGTCTTCCGAAACGTCCAGCACCCGCGCCAGCACGGCGGCTAGGTCCGCGTCTGAGATCAGCCGGCCCGCCAGGCGAATCCGTTCATTGTAGCGAACGAGATGCGGCTTGGTCGCGGCATGGACGCGCAGCCCCTCGGCCTCCAGCATCGCGCGCAGGAAGGCACAGGTCGAACCCTTGCCGTTGGTGCCCGC
>CAZFPW010000141.1:4583-7098 GCA_964520765.1 uncultured Novosphingobium sp. | reverse complement strand
CCCTATCGCCAGATCGGCACGCGGCTGATCGACGCATACCTGGAAATCAAGCGCACGGGGGCGATCGGCTGATGATAACGCCATCCACCCTTCACCGACACCCTGAACTCGTTTCAGGGTCCATGGGGCAACGCGGCGGCCGAATGCCCAGGCCGCGACAGAAGGCGGGCGCCAGCCCATGGATGCTGAAACAAGTTCAGCATGACGGGACTTGGTTGGGTTCGGGAGCACATCGATGGCCACGCTGACCGGCAACATCCGCGGCCTGTTCGGCGGCGGCGCGGCGGCGGAGCAGGACGCCGCGATCGAGGCCGCCGCCCTGCGCTCCGATCGTTTTCGCCAGGAGCGCGAGGGCGACTGGAAGCGGCTGGAAGCGATCGTCAAGCGCATGGAGGCGGGCCGCATGGGCAAGCTTTCCGACCAGGACGTGCTCGACCTGCCGGTGCTCTACCGCACGGTCGCCTCCAGCCTGTCGATCGCCCGCGAAACCTCGCTCGACGCGGCGACGCTGGCCTATCTGGAAGCCCTCGTCCAGCGCGCCTGGTTCCAGGTCTATGGGCCGCGCGTCGGACTGTGGCGCTGGTTCCGGGGCTTCTTGGGCGGCGGCTGGAGCGCGGCGGTGCGCGCCATCTGGCTCGACGTGCTGATCGCCCTGGCGCTGATGATCGCCGGCGTGGCGGTCGGCTGGCTGCTCGTGGCCGGCGATCCCGAATGGTATCACGCCCTGGTGCCCGGCCAGTTCGCCGACACCCGCGTCCCCGGCGCCTCCCGCGAGGTGCTGCACGGCACGCTGTTCGGCAATTCGGGGAAGGACGGCATGTCGATCTTCGCCGCCTACCTGTTCAGCAACAATGCCCAGGTCTCCATCCTGGCCTTCGCGCTGGGCTTCGCCTTCGGCGTGCCCTCGATGCTGCTGCTGATCCACAACATGGGCAGCCTGGGCGCGATGCTCTGGCTGTTCGACGGCCAGGGCCTGCTCGTCGACTTCATCGCCTGGCTCTCGATCCACGGCACGACGGAGCTGTTCGCGATCCTCCTGGCCGGCGCGGCGGGGCTCCATATCGGGCGGTCGATGGCCTTTCCCGGCGGCCGCTCGGTGATGCACGCCGCGGCCGAAGCGGGACGCCGGGCCTCGACGGTGATGGCCGGAGTGGTCCTGATGCTGGTCGCCGCCGCGCTCTTGGAAGGCTTCGCCCGCCAGCTCGTCGACAGCACGCCGGGCCGCTTCGCCGTCGGCGGGTTCATGCTGGTGTTCTGGCTGGTCTATTTCTTCGCCTTCCGCCGCCAGCCGCAAGGAGCGGCGGGGGCATGAGCAGCCTGCCGCTCTCCCGGCATCCCGCCGCCCTCGGCAACGACCGCCTGCGCCTGCTGGTGACGCCGGAAGGCATCGCCCTGCCGCTGACCCTGGCGAGCCGGGGCACGCGCTTCGGCGCGCTGCTGCTGGACCTCACGATCATCGGCGTGCTGATCCTGGCGACGACCCTGGGCCTGATCGCCCTGGCCGGCGGCACGCTCCAGGGCATCGAGGGCAACCCGACCGCCGCCGGGCGCGCCCTGCAATTCTTCGCGGTGCTGTGGCTGATCGCCATGTTCCTGTTCCGCAACGCCTATTTCCTGTTCTTCGAGCTGGGCCCGCGCGGCGCCACGCTGGGCAAGCGGATGACCGGCATCCGCATCGCCGCGCGCGATGGCGGGCGGCTTTCGGCCGAGATGGTGATCGCCCGCAACCTGCTGCGCGACATCGAGCTGTTCCTGCCCGTGGTCTTCATCGCCTCCGCCGCCGGAGAGGGCGGAGACATGGGCGCGGCGAGCCTGGCCGGGGTCGCCTGGTTCCTGATCTTCGCGCTGTTCCCCTGCTTCAACAAGGACCGCCTGCGGGCCGGCGACCTGATCGCCGGGACCTGGGTGGTCGAGGCGCCCAAGCGCAAGCTGGAAGCCACGATGTCCGCCGTCACCGCGCCATCGCCCACGGATCACGCCTACAGGTTCGGCCAGGCCGAGCTTGCCCCTTACGGCGAGTACGAGTTGCAGACCCTGGAACGCGTCCTGCGCGAGGACCGGGCCGAGTCGATGACCGCCGTGGCCGAGGCGATCTGCGCCAAGATCGGCTGGACGCCGCCCGGCGACGGCCACGAACGCGGGTTCCTGGAAGCCTATTACACCCAGCTCCGCGCCCATCTCGAAACCGGGATGCGCTTCGGCACCCGCAAGGCGGACAAGTTCGAGGCCAGCCTGGCCGCCAAGCCCACGACGATCCGCTTCGACGAGGCGGAACTGGCGGTCTATGGCGAGCATCAGTTGCAGTCGCTCGAACGGGTCCTGCGCGAGGCCCAGCCCGAAGCCATGCGCAACGTGGCCGCGGCGATTGCCGGCAAGATCGGCCGCCCGGCGCCGGACGAGGCCGTTCAGCGGGCTTTCCTGGAAGCCTACTACACGCAATTGCGCGCAAGGCTGCGGCGGTGAGCGAACCGATCCTGCGGGCGGCGACGGCCGCCGACATCCCCGCCCTCGCCCG
>CAZFPW010000141.1:3380-4483 GCA_964520765.1 uncultured Novosphingobium sp. | reverse complement strand
GCCGCGGCGCGGACGAGATCCAGCTTTCGGTCTGGAGCGAGAACCTCGGCGCGCAGAAGTTCTATGCCCGCTACGGTTTCGCGAAGGTCGCGGACATCACGTTCCGGGTCGGCGAGCAGCTCGACGAGGAGTTTCTGTTCTCCCTGCTTATCTAGTCTTTCGCCGGTAACGCGGGCGGACTATATGGCGCCCATGTCCTCAGTACGCCCCTGGCGCGATATCGCGCGCCGTCAATGCCGGCAGATCATGGTCGGCTCCGTGCCGATCGGCGGCGACGCCCCGATCGCGGTCCAGACCATGACCAACACCCTGACCTCCGACGCCGAGGCGACGATCGCCCAGATCCGCCGCTGCGAGGATGCCGGGGCCGACATCGTGCGCGTCTCCTGCCCCGACGTGGAAAGCACGGTCGCGCTCAAGGAGATCGTCCGCGCCGTGCAGGTGCCGCTCGTCGCCGACATCCATTTCCACTACAAGCGCGCGCTCGAAGCCGCCGACGCGGGCGCGGCCTGCCTGCGCATCAACCCCGGCAACATCGGCTCGTCCGACCGCGTGGCCGAGGTCGTCCGCGCCGCCAAGGCCAACGGCTGCGCGATCCGCATCGGCGTCAACGCCGGCAGCCTGGAGAAGGACCTCCTCGAAAAGTACGGCGAACCCTGCCCCGAGGCACTGGTCGAGTCCGCGCTCGACCATATCAAGCTGCTGCAGGACCACGACTTCCACGAATACAAGGTGGCGGTGAAGGCCAGCGACGTGTTCCTGGCGGTCTCGGCCTACATGGGCCTGGCCGAGGCGGTGGACTGCCCATTGCACCTCGGCATCACCGAGGCGGGCGGCCTGATCGGCGGCACGGTGAAAAGCTCGATCGGCATGGGCAACCTGCTCTGGGCCGGGATCGGCGACACCATCCGCGTCTCGCTCTCGGCCGAGCCGGAGGAGGAGGTCCGCGTCGGCTTCGAGATGCTGAAGGCCCTCGGCCTGCGCACCCGCGGCGTGCGGGTCGTCTCCTGCCCCAGCTGCGCGCGCCAGGGCTTCGACGTGATTCGCACGGTCGAGGCGCTGGAGGACCGGCTGCAGCACATCAAGACGCCCATGTCGCTCTC